>SIRX01000062.1 GCA_004563715.1 Actinomycetota bacterium
TGCCGGGCGTAGCCCCGCTCACCGCCGCCACCCCCGCGCCGCCGCTGCGCACGCTGCTCGCCAGCCGCTCCAGCAGGCTCTGCTTCTCTTCCGCCGGGGAGGTCTCCTGCTCCTCCGCGCCGTCGCGAGCCTTGCTCACGGTCCAGCTCTCTATCGGGCCGTCCTCCCGGTAGCGCCAGCCCGCCTCGCGGCCCGGGTCTATCTCCTCCGGGAGCCGGGCGGTGATCTCCGCCACCGTGTCGAGGTCCAGGATGGGGCACCGCACGCAGGGGCCGAGGTCGGCCAGGACGCGGTCGGTTATGGCGTCCTTGTCCACCCGGAAGACGCCGTCCGGGCCCATCGCGCCGAAAGCGTACCAGGAGTTGGCGGTGTGGTGGTCGTTGTCGTAGACGTGGATCTGGCGGCACGGAAAGAGCTGCTTGCCCTCCAGCGAGCGCGGCGTGCACCACTCCTTCGCCGCCCTCCCGGAGCGCTGCTTGCGCAGAAAGCACCGCAGGCCAGCGAAGAGCTCCTCACCGGAGATTTCGGCCCCGTCGGCCGCGTACTCTGCAGCCTTCTCGCCCCGCAAAAGCCTGGAGAAGTCCTCCAGCGGCCGCCAGTCGGCGGGCAGGTCCAACTCCACCCGGGCCCGCGCCGCGCCGTTGCGGCCCTCCACGCTGTAGGAAGGATGGCTCGCGGCCACCGAAGCCGCCCGGCCCAGGACGCCCTCGCTCTTCAGGGGGAAGCTGATCTCGACCTTCATCGCCTGCAGATTCTAACCCACGGTCTCCGAAGCCGTCGGGACGGTCTCCGGTCCCCCGGCTCTCCTCAGGCTTCGTCGGCCCGTTCGAGCATGCCGGACATCTCCTCTTGGAGGTTCGCCACGGCCTGCTCGGGCGTGGTGTCCCCCCGGAGCGCGGCGTTGAACTGCGCCCCCATCGCGAGCGACATGTCCGAGTAGTAGGGGGAGACGGGCCGGGGGCGGGTGTTCTCTATGGCTTCCCGGCCCAGCTCGGTGACGGGGACCTCCTCCTGGATCTCCTGGTCCTCGTACAGCTCCCTGACGGTGGGCAGGTAAGAGCCCTCCAGCGCCCGGCCCTTCGACTGTTCGGGGGCGCTAAGGAACTGGATCAACTCCCAGGCCGCGTCCGGGTTCTGGGAGCTGGCGTTGATAAACAAGTTCCACCCGCCCAGACAACTGTAGGTCTGGATGTCCTCGGAGGCCACCGGGAGGGCGGCGATGCCCACCTGCTCGTGCTCTATGCTGGACTCTCCCTCGGTGCCTACCAGCCCGTACACGTAGGGCCAGTTGCGCATAAAGACCGCGTCCCCCCGCAGGAAAGCCGCCTGGGACTCCTGCTCCTTGTACGAGGAGATCGCCTCGGCGGTGACGCCGTCGTCTATCATGCTGCGCTGCGTGGTCAGCGCCTCGACCGACTCGGGGCTGTCGATGACCACCTCGCTGCCATCCTCGGAGAGCACGTCGCCGCCGTGGGTCCAGATGTACTCCAGGCCGTTTACGACGCCGCCCTCGTAGTCCGCCCCCTGGAACACGAAGCCGAACTGGGTGTTCGTGTCCTGGGCCGTCTTCAGGGCCATCTCCTTCAGCTCGTCCCAGGTCTCGGGCGGCTGGGAGAAACCGGCCTCTTCCAGTAGGTCCTGCCGGTAGTATAGCAGCCCGGCGTTCGTGAACCACGGCACGCCCCAAACCCGGCCGTCCCAGGTGACGGCCTCCACCGACCCGTCGAGGTGCTCGCCACGCATCCCCTCCGTAAAGCGGTCGGAGAGGTCGAGGACCCAGCCGTTGGCCCCGAACTGGGCCGGCCAGATCACGTCCCCGCTCACCACGTCTATCTCTCCCCCGCCGGCCTGGAACTCGGTGCGGAGCTGGTCGAAGTACTGGCCGCTGTCCGCCGGCATCTCCCGCCACTCCACCTGGATCTCGCCCTCGCGCTGCTGGTTGAACTCGTCCAGTTGCTGCCGGAGCACCCCGGACTCCTCGGGACCGTGGGAGAAGACCAGTTGCACCGGGCCGTCGCCCTCCTGCTGGTCACCTCCGCACCCGGCCGCGCCCAGCAGCGTCACCCCCGCGAGCCCGGCCCCGCCCAGCTTCAGGAACTGCCGGCGGCTAAACATGCCACGCCCAGACATCCGCACGCCCCGAGCCGCGTTCCTACCCATCCTGGAACCGCCGTTCCTCGACACCTCACGCCTCCTTTTCCCTTTCCTGCAAACATCTTACCCCAGCGACAAAACCCACGCTCCCCGGCGGCTTGCGCTACCGGGCGAGAGGCGATACCTTGACCGGGAGCCACGTCTGGTACCTGCAAATCCCACATGCGCAAAGGGGAACTGGTATGGAAGGTACGGAAGATAGCAACCCACCGGTCTCGACCGGCCGCGGCGACGACGGCACCACGACCCTGCTGGGCTCGGGCCGGATGCCCAAGGACGACCCGCGTATAGCGGTGCTGGGCGACGTGGACGAGGCCAGCTCCTTTCTCGGCCTCGCCCGCGCCGAGGCCGGACCCGGGGGGCTGAACGACCTGCTGCTGGAGCTACAGCGCCTCCTCTACCGCGTCATGGGCGACGTGGCGATGCCCAAAGAGGAGAACTTCGTCGGTGAGGACGACCTGAAGCTCGTAGACGGCGCTTTCGAGGAGTGGCGGGAGAAGACGCGGCTCCCGAAGGAGTTCGTCGTCCCCGGAGAGAGCCGGGTCGGGGCGCTGCTCGACGTGTCCCGGTCGGTCGTCCGGCGCGCCGAGCGGAGCCTCGTCGCCGCCGGGTACGCTGGCGAGCACCCCCACGCCATCCGGGTCGCCAACCGGCTCTCGGACCTGCTGTTCGTCCTCGCCCGCAACGCCGACGGCCACAGCCGGCCCTCGAAAGGCTAGCGTTGGGGGACTGGCGGCTGCGAAGGGAGTTCGAGTTCTCCGGTGATACCGTGCGCCACGACGCCTTCGGACAGGGGCCGCCCCTCGTGCTGGTCCACGGTACGCCCTTCTCGTCCTACGTTTGGCGCAAGGTCGTCCCGGAGCTTGCCGGGTACCACACGGTCTACGTCTACGACTTCCTGGGCTACGGGGCTTCCCGCAAGCGCGAGGGCCAGGACGTCTCGCTCACCGCGCAGACGAGGCTCCTCACGGCCCTCCTGGATCACTGGGGCCTCGAAAGCCCGGGCATCGTCGGCCACGACTTCGGCGGTGCGGTCACGTTGAGGACGCACCTCCTGGAACAACGCCCGTTCAGCTCTATCGCTCTGATCGACCCGGTGGCCGTCGGGCCCTGGGGCTCGCCGTTCTACCGGCTCGTGCAGGAATATACCGGCGTCTTCAAGCAAATCCCCGCCTACATGCACCGGGCGATGGTGGCCGCCTACATAAGAGACGCCACCCACAAACCGATGGACGAGGCGTCGATGTCCCCGTACGTCGAACCCTGGCTGGGGGAAGAGGGGCAGGACGCCTTCTACCGCCAGATCTCCCAGAACGACCAGCGGTACACCGACGAGGTCGAGCCCCTGTATGGCGGCATCCGGAGCCCCGTCCTCATCCTCTGGGGCGAGGAGGACCGCTGGATACCCCCGGAGAAGGGCCAGCAGCTACACCGGGCCATCCCGGGATCGGAGTTGCAAACCCTCCCCGGTTGCGCGCACCTGGCGCAGGAGGACGCCCCGGAGGCCGTCGCCGCACACCTGAGAGAGTTCTTCTCCCGGCACACCACCCCGGCATGAAGGCGATGCTACGCCGCTTCCCGGCAGGGCTATGGCCCCTGCTCCTGCTCGTCGTTCTCCTCACCGGCTGCGGTGGGTCTCAACAGGGCGGGACCACCGGCGAACCCGGCGCCACCGAGGCCGCCGGACGCCAGACGGCCCCGGCCCCCGAACCGGAGTCCGGCCGGGAGACTACCCGGGAGACCACCGTCGCGGAGCGGCGGGAGGACCCGGCCTACGGGTACACCTACGGAGAAGTTTCGGGCAACCGGGTCGTGGAAGGCGCCGGAGGGCTGCCAGACTCCGACCCGGTGGACGTGCCGCTGGATGGCACGCCGGAGTGGGTAGTCGGGGTGCCGCTGGAAAGCGACACCGCCTGGGTCGTCGTCCTCGAAGACGGGCGGGTGCAGGCTTTCCGGCTCACCAGCCCGGGAGAGGCGGAGCCTATCGGCGTCTCGCCGGAGCAACTGGCGCCGGGCCAGCCGCCCCTCGTAAAAGCGCGGGACGGCTCCCTGGAGCTGGTGGTCGCGGACGACCCGCGGGCTTCGGGCCTCACGCACCCCGTGCCCGCCGCGCCTGACGGCGAGGGTCTCGTCGGCGTGGAGGACAGCGGGCGCCTGTTCCTGGAGCCGGCGGGCAGCCTGCCGGTCACCGCGCCGCCGGACGCCCGCCTGGTGCGCAGCGCGGGCGGAAACCTGGCGACGCTCTCCGACCCGACAACCCGCTACCAGCACGACGTCCTCGGCGACGACATCGAGGCGGACTCCATCATGGTCCTGCGTCCCGGCGCTGGGAACCGCTTCGAGCCCGCTGGCCACGTCCGGCCCAGATCCGGCGGGGTCTTCGAGATGATCTCGCCGCTGTGGTTCGACGCGCCGGGCGAGGACCGTCAACTGCTGGCGGTAACCGAGAGCGCGCCGGGGGTCGGGGCCCGGGTCGCGGTCTACGGGGCGGGCGGCGCGCTCCGGGCGGCGGGGCCGTTTATCGGGGAGCCGATGCGGTGGCGGCACCTGCTGGCCGCCGGCCCCTTCGGCCCGGACGGGGAGGTAGAGCTCGCCGCCGTGCGCACCCCGCACCTCGGGGGTCGTCGAGTTCTACGCCCCGGACCTGGCCTCCGCCGAGCTGGAGATAACGGCCACCCTGTCAGGCTACACTTCCCACCGCATCGGCTCCCGCAACCTGGACACCGCCCGCGCCGGGGACTTCGACGGCGACGGGCGTTGGGAGCTGCTCGTCCCGAGCGAGGACTACACGGCGCTGGGCGCCATCCGCCGCGAGGAGGCCGGGGCCAACGTGGCCTGGACCCTGCCCGCCGGCGGGACCATCGTCACCAACCTGGCCTCCGCCACGGACGCCGCAGGCCGGGCCAGCATCGCGGTCGGCCGGTCGGACGGCGTGCTGCGCCTCTGGCCTTAGGCCGGCCACGCCCGGCGGTTCAGCGAGTTTACAGCCCTCGCGCGGGTTGCTAACATGCCGCCAGCATCAGGTGGGAAAGGGCGCCGGGCATCCCGGGAGCCGGACAACTTCATAGGGGAGGGCGATCGTGTCCGATCGGTTTGAGGTAACGGGCCTAGACATAGGCATCCTGGTCGTGTACCTGATCCTGAGCCGCATCATACCCTTGATACTCAACCCCAAGGTCAGCGACGACTCGGAGGGGTACTTCCTCGGGTCACGCAACTTCATCTGGCCCCTGATCGGCTTCTCCCTCTTCGCCTCGAACATGTCGGGGTCGCACTTCGTGGGGCTCGCCGCCGCTGGCTACAACCAGGGCATCGCCGTCTTCAACTACGAGTGGATGGCGGTCGTCATCCTGGTGATCTTCATCTTCTTTGTCCTGCCCTTCTACCTGCGCAGCCGGGTGTTCACGATGCCCGAGTTCCTGGAGAAGCGCTACGACGTGCGCAGCCGGATGGCGTTCTCGGGTTTTACCCTCTTCGCCAACATGTTCATCGACATGGCCGCCGCGCTGTTCGCGGGCGCGGTGGTGATCCGGGTGGTCTTTCCGGCAATCCCGCTGTGGGTCTCGGTGCTGGCGCTGGCGCTCCTGGCGGGCGTGTACACGGTCATCGGTGGCCTGGGGGCCGTGGTGATCAGCGACTCCATCCAGACCGTCGTGCTCTACATCGGCGGGGCGGCAGTGTTCTTCCTGACCCTCGCACAGATCCCCTCCTGGGAGGCGGTCCGCGAGGAAGCCGGTCCCGACCACTTCAGCCTCATACAGCCCGCTGGCGACAGCGAGCTGCCGTGGCCCGGCCTGCTGACCGGCCTGGTAATCATCGGCTTCTACTACTGGGCCACCAACCAGTTCATCGTGCAGCGCACCCTGGGAGCCCGTACCCTGGACCACGGCCGCTGGGGCGCCATCTTCTGCGGCTTTCTCAAGCTGCCCATCCTGTTCATCATGGTGCTGCCCGGGGCGCTGGCGCTCTCGCTCTACCCGGGCATGGACGACCCGAACCAGGTCTTCCCGACGCTCGCATTCGACCTCCTGCCCATCGGCGTGCGGGGCATAGTCCTGGCGGCGCTGGTGGCGGCGATCACCTCGACGGTGGACTCGATCCTCAACTCTGCCTCGACCCTGGTGACGATGGACTTCGTCCAGCGGTTCCGGCCGCAGACGAGCCAGGCGACCCTCGTGCAGATCGGGCGCGTCGCCACGGTCGGGGCCATGCTCGTCGCCATTATCTGGGCGCCCCAGATCGCGCGCTTCGAGACGCTCTTCGGCTACCTGCAGTCGGCGTACTCGTACGTGACCCCGCCGGTGGTCGCCGTGTTCCTTATCGGCATCCTGTGGACCCGGGTCAACCGACATGGCGCGTTCTGGACGCTGGCGACGGTCATTCCCATCGGCGCGGTCTTCTTCGTCCTCAACGAGATCCTGGGCGTCTTCGCGATCCAGTTCCTGTACGCCGCCGCCATCTCGTTCGTTATCAGCCTGGTGGTGCTGATCGGGGTGAGCCTGATGACCGGCGTGCCGGACCGTTCACAGGTCGAGGACCTGACTTGGCGGCCCGAGTACTGGCGCCGGGACACCGAGGAGCTGCGCGGCAAGCCCCTGTACCTGAACTACCGTTTCTGGGCCGTGACCCTGCTCATCTCCGCCTTCGTCATGGTGGTGATCTTCTGGTAGCCTGGAGGCCGGCGTGAAGAAGCTCAGGATGGGCATGGTCGGCGGCGGGGCGGGGGCCTTTATCGGGGCGGTGCATCGCAGCGCCGCCCTCATGGACGGCGGGATAGAGTTCGCCGCCGGGGCCCTCTCTTCCACCGCGAAGAAGTCCCTATCCTCCGGGCGGGAGCTGGGCCTCCCCGACGACCGCAACTACGGCGCGTGGGAGGATATGCTCGAACGCGAGCGGTCACTACCCGAAGAGGAACGCATAGACTTCGTCAGCATCGTGACGCCGAACCACCTGCACTTCCCGGTGGCCCGGGCGTTCGTGGAGGCGGGTTTTAACGTCGTGCTCGACAAGCCGATGGTCCACTCCTCGGAGCAAGCGGCGCGGCTCATAGAGGCCGTCGAAGCGAGCGGTGTCGTCTTCGCCGTCACCTACCCGTACACCGGCTACCCGATGGTCAAGCAGGCCCGGCACATGGTGCGCCGGGGAGAGCTAGGTGAGATACGCAAGGTCGTCGTCGAGTACAGCCAGGACTGGCTCGCCACCAGGGTAGAAGAATCCGGTACAAAGCAGGCGGAGTGGCGCACCGACCCGGAGCGGTCGGGGATCGCGGGCGCCGTCGGCGACGTCGGCTCCCACGCCGAGAACCTCGTCCACACCGTCACCGGCCTGGAGATGGCCGGGATCTGCGCCGACCTCACCGCCTTCGTCCCGGGCCGGCGCCTCGACGACGACGCCAACCTGCTCGTCCGCTACGAAAACGGGGCGAAGGGCGTGATCGTCATCTCTCAGGTCGCGACCGGCGAGGAGAACGGCCTGAGCCTCCGCGTCTACGGCGCCGAAGGCGGCCTCTGGTGGCGGCAAGAAGAGCCGAACTACCTCCACTTCAAGCCCGCCGTCGCCCCCGAGCAGGTGCTTACCCGCGGCAGCGACTACCTCTGCGACGAGGCGCGGGCCGCCGTTCGCGTCCCGCCCGGCCACCCGGAGGGTTTCATAGAAGCCTTCGCCAACCTGTACGCCGCTGTCGCCGCCGCCATCCGCCGCCGGGAGGTACAGGAACCGGACGAGGCCCTTCTGGACTTCCCCACGGTCTACGACGGGGCCCGGGGCGTACATTTCATCGAGAAGACCGTCGAGAGCGGCCGGAGCGAGAAGAAATGGCTCGACGCCCGCTGGGACGGCATCGGTAGGAGCCGGCGGGTTTGACCGGCGGGTACACCGGCTTCACGGGCCGGGACGATCTTCAAGTCCTCTTTAGGTCCGGTCTTTGCCCGGATCAGGGGGTCTCGACCTCCACGCGGTTCTTGCCGCGCCTCTTGGCGTTGTAGAGCGCCACGTCGGCCCGCTTGACCAGCGTGGTCGCGGAGTCTTCGGGCCGGAAGAAAGACACCCCGAAACTGGCGGATATGCCGCCGGTTCCGTTGAAGCTGACCGATCGCACGCTTTCCATGACCCTCTCCGCCAGCACCTGCGCTTCCCGTTGGGAGGTCTGCGGGGCCACGACCACGAACTCTTCCCCGCCCCACCTCGCCAGCGAGTCGCTCTCCCGCAGCCCCGATTCCACCGTGCGGGCGACGTTTACGAGGATAGCGTCGCCGACGTCGTGGCCGTAGTCGTCGTTTACCTTCTTGAAGTCGTCAACGTCGAAGACGATCACCGCCAGCGGCGTGTCGTACCTCCGGGCGTACTCCATTTCTTTCTCCAAAACCCGCTCCGCGCTCCGGCGGTTCTTCAAACCCGTGAGGGCGTCGGTGTGGGCCAGGTGGTTCATGCGCTCGGCGGCGATCGCGTTATCCCGCGCCTGGTCGCTGAGCCGGCCGAAGAAGTAGAGGGCGGAGATCAGGAGCGCGCTGGAGAAGTAGAGCTGCACGAGGAGCACCTCGTCCAGCGTATCCCACACACCATCGAGTACGGCCCCCAGGATGCGCGGGATCGAGACCAGAACCACCAGGCAGTACAGGAACAACGCACGCCCGAGCGCCGCCCGCGTCCCGTGGGTAAGGAATATGACCACGTAGATCACCGGGAACCAGAGATAGGATCCGACGGTCGCCAGGCGAGCCTGCATCGTAGCCTCGGCGAAGTAGAGGCCGAAGACGAAGACCACCACGAGCATCCCCGCCGCCGCCATCCAGATCGACTCCTCGACCACCCTGAAAGGCAGCTTTCTCCAGCGGATCGCCCAGCTCGCCACGAGCCCGTAGACGACCACGAACCACAGAACCGCGGTGGTGACCGGGTGGGCCGCCCCGGCCAGGAAGTTCGTTGGCAGCGCGACCAGCGAAGAACACGAGGACAGCAGGAGGATGATCACGTACAGGCGGCGCTTTAAAGAGCTTGGTTCAGGTCTCGCGCCCGGAGGAGGCCAAGTATCTTCGAACTCGTTGTCGGCTCTAGCGACCTCTACCCCCAACTACTCTCCCTCGTATTGTCCGCGAAGAGATAGCATATCCGAAAAAATAAA
>SIRX01000063.1 GCA_004563715.1 Actinomycetota bacterium
CCAGACGCCGGTGACGCCGGCGGTGGAGGGCCGGCAGGTTACGCTGGGGCGCTTCGAAGAACTGGAGGCTTACCGCGGCGTGGCGGCCTTGCTCATGGTGATCTTCCACGCTTACCAGTACTCGCGAGAGGGGCAGGGCCTTGAGGGCTACGTCTACGAGGGCACGTGGTTGCACGCCGTCTTCTCCAACCTGGAGGTCGCCGTTGACTGGTTCTTCGTGCTCTCGGGGTTCCTGATCTTCTTGCCGTTCGCGCACGCGGCGGTGAACCGGGAGGGCCGCCAGTCTGCCCGGGGCTTCCTGGTTCGGCGTGCCATACGCATCGTACCGCTCTACTACGTGGCCATCATCCTCGTCTGGACCCTCCGCTACTCCGGGGAGGAAGGAGAGTGGGTAAACCTGATCCAGCACCTCACCTTTACCCAGGTGTTCAGCCGGGAGCACATCTTCTGGACCATCGGGCCCGCCTGGTCTCTCTCCGTGGAGGTCATCTTCTACCTTTTCGTGGCAGGCTTCGGCCCCCTCGCCTACCTGGTCTGCGGCCGCCAGTTTGCTGCCCGGACGCGCCTCGCGCTGCTGGCGGGCGTGATCTCGGCGCTGGCGGTCACCAGCGTACTCTACAAGGGGTGGGCTTTCTACGGGGCCCGATTCCCCGAGGAGAACTGGCCCGTCTACTTTGGTCCCCTGGCCAAGATGGATACGTTCGCCATCGGGATGCTCCTGGCCCTCATGGTGGTGATGCCTGGTACCCGGTTCCGGCTGGCGGGCGCGGTCCCGTTGCTGCTCCGGATAGCGGCCGTGCTGGTGCTCGCGGCGCTCTTCGCGCTCGGGCCTCACAGCCCGCTGGTCGAGCTGTACGCCCACACCCTCTCGGGCGCGGCTTTCGCGCTGGTGCTGGCCTCGACGGTTCTGGTGAAAGATCCCATGCGCCGGTCCGCCTGGGCGCGGGTCCTGGCGAGGCCCGGTTTCCAGTGGCTGGGCCTTATATCCTACAGCGTGTACATCTGGCACGAGCCGCTCATGCTGTGGCTGGCCGGCACCGGCTTGTTCGTGGACCCGGCACCGGAGGCTTTCCCGAGAAACGCGCTCGTCCTGTGCGCGGCGTCCATTGCCGCGGCAGCCTTGAGCTACCGGGCTATAGAACGCCCGGCGATGAACTTGCGGCACCTGTTTACGCGAGAGGGCCGCTTCGCCAAGAGATACCCCGAATGACAGGAGTCGCCCGTGGAAAGGAACCCAACCGACAGACCCGAGCAGCCCGGTGGCGGGCGCGGAGACCACGCCGCCGCGGAAAGCTCGCAAGCCGATGAGCAGCGTCAGGTCCCGGCAGAAGTACGGGCCGCCTACATGGAAAGCATCTCCAACCTGGCGGGCAGCCGCTACCAGTCTACCGGCGAGATGGTAGAGGCGGTGCTCCGGCTGCTGGTAGGTCAACTGGGCATGAGATCCAGCCACCTGGCCCACGTGGTCCCGGAAGACGACCGGTACGAGATAGTCTCCTCTTTCAACGAGGCCGGGGGATCGGAAGTTCCGGCGGGGGCGCAACTTGAGCTGCACAAGACTTACTGCAGCGAGATCTCCCGGCTGAACGAGCCGGAGCCGCTGATCGTGGAGGACGCGCAGGAGGACCACAGGTTCGCCTCGCACCCGGCGCCGGAGGCGTTTCCAAACATCGGCAGCTACCTGGGCGTGCCGGTCGTCATGTCGGATGGCTCGCTCTACGGAACGCTCTGCGCGGTAGATCCCAAGCCCCGCCACCTCTCGGAGTACCAGGCCAGCCTGCCCCTGGTGCTGGCCCGCATCGTGGCCACGGCGATCGAGCGGGACGAGGAGATAGAAGAGCGGAAGCGGGCCGAGGAGGAGCTGCGCCGGCAGCTCGAGTTTACCGGGGCGGTGACCAGCAGCCTGCACTCGGGCCTTTTCGCCCTGGACCTGGAAGGCCGGATCACCTTTGCCAACCCCGCTGCGGAGCGGATGTTGGGTTGGGGTGGAGGGGAGCTCCTGGACAGGAACGTTGACGAGGTCGTCTACCACGCCCGGAAATGGGTTGGCCCCGGTGGACCCGGCGTGACCGGGTCTCTGCTGGACAAAGTGAGGTCTGAGGACCCCGTTCGCGTGGACGACGACGCGTTCGTCCGCAGGGACGGCGAAGAGTTCACGGCGGCCTACTCGTCGGCGCCGCTAGTGGAGGACGGGCGGGTCGTCGGGTTCGTGGTTTCTTTCCAGGACATAACCGGGCGCCGGCGTGCCGAACACGCCCAGCGGCAACTCGCGGCCATCGTGGCGTCTTCGCAGGACGCGATCATCGGGAAGACCACGGACGGTGTAGTGACGAGCTGGAACCGGGGCGCGGAGCGGCTCTACGGTTACTCCGCGGAGGAAGCCGTCGGCCGGCACATAAGCTTTCTGTTGCCGAAGGACTACCCGGACGAGGTGTCGGAGATCCTGAAGAAAATTCGGCGGGGCGAAAAGGTGGGCTCCTACGAGACCCTGCGCGCGACCAAAGACGGCCGGCTGGTAACCGTGTCCCTGACGGTGTCGCCGGTCAGAGACGGAAGCGGAGAGGTCGCGGGAGCCTCGGTTATCGCCCGCGACATTACCGAGCGCAAAAAGGTTGAGGCGGAGGTCGTGCGCGCGCTCGACGCGCAGCGGAAGGCGAACGAGAAGTTAGAACGGATGAACAAGATAAGAAGCGACTTCGTGTCGGTCGTGAGCCACGAGTTCCGCACGGCGCTGACGGGGATACAGGGCTTCAGCCAGATGATAAAGGATGAAAACTTGAGCGTAGAGGAAGTAAAAGAGTTCGCCTCGGACATAAACGAGGACGCCAAGCGTCTCAACCGCATGATCAACGAGATGCTCGACCTGGACCGGATGGAGTCTGGCCGCATGACGCTGAACATGGACCAGGTGGACATAAACGCCCTGATTGAAGAGGCGGTCCGGTCCGCGGGGCTCAACGCCCCGGGGCACCAGATACGGTCCCAACTGGACGGGAGCCTCCCCCGGTTTCCGGGCGACAGGGACAAGCTCGTGCAGGTCGTATCCAACCTGCTCAGCAACGCGGTCAAGTACTCGCCGGAAGGCGGCCGGATCTCCGTGAGCAGCAGGCTCGAAGGCGGGAACGTGCACCTGCGGGTGCGGGATGAGGGGGTGGGCATATCGCCCGAAGCCCTGGAAAACCTGTTCCAACCCTATTCGAGGGTCGAATCGGAGAACACCCGTTACATAAAGGGCACGGGCCTCGGGCTGGCGATCTCCCGGGAGATCGTAGGCTTGCACGGTGGCAAGATCTGGGCGGAGAGCGTGGTCGGAGAGGGCTCGACGCTCCACGTTTCCATCCCGCTCTACGACGCGACGCCGGACGCCTGAGCCGCCATGGCCAAGATAGTATTCGCGGAAGACGATCCCACCATACAGAAGCTGGTCAGCTTCGCGCTGCGGTCGATGCCCCACGAACTGTACCTCGCCCAAAACGGGATCGAGGCCCTGGAGCTCGTCGAACGGGAACGGCCCGCCGTGGTCTTTAGCGACGTGTCGATGCCGGTTATGGACGGTATAGCGCTCCTGGACGCCATAAAAGAACGTCCCCACCTGGCGCACATCCCGGTCGTCATCGTCACGGCCTCTGTTCAACGGTATCAGATCGAAGAGGCCTACAGACACGGCGCCGCGGATTACGTGAGAAAGCCGTTTAACGTCGACTACCTGCGCGCCAAGGTCGAAGAGTTTGCGGGTGGCGGGCAACAGAGGGAGGGGTGAGCCTGCGGCGGCTTCGCGCCGCGACGGCCGGGCTTTGCTCTTCCGTCGTCTGCGTGACGGCGCTACGAGCGTACCGCGGACGACGCTGCCGTTTTCCGGCCCGGGGATCTCCGGAACGTCGTCCCGGCTACTGACCACTACGGCTGACAGCCCCGGCGTGCGGCAGGTTGTTTTTAGCGACCTCCGAGTGCTGCTACGCGGCGCGCGACCTCTTCTCCGATAGGGATAGCGGCCGTGGCGGCCGGGGAGGGCGCGTTCAGGACGTGGACCGTTCTTCTTCCTTCAACTATGAAGAAGTCGTCTACCAGGGTGCCGTCGTCGCCGAGCGCCTGGGCTCTCACGCCGGCCTCCGCGGGGAGGAGGTCGTCTTCGACGATCTCCGGTACGAGCCGCTGCAGGCTTCGGGTAAAGGCTTTCTTGCTCAGAGAGCGCCCGAACTCCCGGACGCCCGTACGCCAGTACCGTCTCGCGAGCCTCCAGAAGGCCGGGTACGCCAGAGTCTCGGCGAGGTCCTCAAAGCATACGTCGAGTTTTCCGTAGCCCTCGCGGGCGAGCCCCAGAACCGCGTTGGGACCCGCCTCCACGCCACCCCCGAGGGTGCGGGTGAGGTGCACGTTCAAGAACGGAAAATCGGGGTCCGGCAGCGGGTAGATGATGTTCTTTACCAGGTAGCGCCGCCCGGGCCTCAACTCGTAGTACTCTCCCCGGAACGGCACGATCCTCGCCCCGGCTTCTACCCCGCTCAGCCGGGCAATCCGGTCGCTGTGGAGCCCGGCGCAGTTGACGAGCGCGCGGGCCTGAAAGCTCCCTCTGTTGGTGTTTAGCTCTACTCCGCCGGCCGTTTCGGAGAGGTCCCGTACCTCGGTGCCCGTTCTTACCTCGCCTCCCGCGGCTTTCACGTCCTCGGCGAGCGCCCGGGCGACCTCCGGGTAATCTACGATACCGGTCTCGGGTACCTTGAGGGCTGCTACTCCGGTAGCGTGGGGCTCTATCTCCCGGATCGCCTCAGGGCCGACCTTTTCGACCTTTAGGCCGTTCTCCAAGCCGCGGCGGTGGAGGTGTTCCAGGCGAGGCATCTCGTCCCGGCTGGTGGCGACCACGAGCTTGCCGCAAACCTCGTGCGCGATACCGCGTTCCTGGCAGAACTTCACGATGGTCCGCGCACCCTCGCGGGCGTAGCGGGCCTTGAGGCTGCCGGGCTTGTAGTAGACCCCGCTGTGGATGACCCCGCTGTTATGCCCGGTCTGGTGGGAGGCCAACCGGGGCTCCTTCTCCAACAACAGGAGCTTCGCGCCGGGGCGGCTGCGCAACAGGGCCCTCGTGGTCGAGAGCCCGACGATGCCGCCGCCCACTACCGCCAGGTCATACACGCGGGCACCCCGGCTCCTGATCTCCGGTGTGGCGCGGAGCCGCCCTCACCGCAGGGGCGTCCTCTCCGGCAGCTGTGGTCCCCAGCGCGGACGTCCCAACCATAAACATACCTACAAACATACCTCCTGCCTGGGATTAATTTTCTCTGGGCCGGTTGTGTGAATTGTACCCATCGTATATAGTGCCACCAGGGTTCGCCAACGGCACGAGGGATGGGAGAGGAATAGCATGTCTTGCTGCAGGTTCCGCGATGTTGGTGACGCCCGCCCTGGCGCTTCGGCATCGTGAGCTTCCAGCAGCGGGGGACGGCGGAGCTGATGAAACCGTCTCGCGGTAGAGGGCTTTGCCTTCCGTTTCCCGGTGGGGGCACGTTCCCCGCACCTGTGTCTGGTGGTTGGTCTCGGGCCTCTGTGGCCCGGAGAAACCCGGTATGCCGGGCTCGGGGGGTGAGGAGGACGTAATGGTAGCCCGCAGCGGAGAGAGATGGGCGTCGGGCGCGAGCCCGGTCGGGAACGTTCTAGTCTTGCTGGGGCTGGTGTTTATCGCGGTGTTCGCCGCGGGGTGCCAGCCGCCCGGAGGTGAAAACCGGCTCTCCATCGCAACCGGCGGGTCGGGAGGAGTCTACAACGTCTACGGGGGCGGGATCGCGGATCAGATCTCCGCCAACCTGGAAGGTTACGTCGCGACCGCCGAAACGACCTCGGCCTCAGTCGACAACATGTATTTCGTGGCCGACAGAAAGAGCGACCTCGGGTTCACCCTCGCGGACACCGCGGCTGATGGCGTGTCCGGTGAGGGGATCTTCGACGAGCCGCTACCCGTCCAGGCGCTCGCCCAACTCTACACCAACTACACGCACGTGGTAACCACCGAGGACACCGGCATCGACACGGTAGAGGACCTCGCAGGCCAGAGCGTGTCGGTAGGAGATCCCGGCTCCGGCACGGAGGTCGTCGCGCTGCGGGTGCTGGAGGCGGCCGGGATGGATCCCGACGCGGACATCCGCGGCGAGCAACTGGGCGTCAGCGAGTCGGTGGACGCCTTGCGCGACCGGAGCATCGACGCCTTTTTCTGGTCCGGCGGGCTGCCCACCGGGGCCATAACGGACCTGGCGACCACCGACGACATCAGGTTGCTCCCGACAATCGACTACCTGGACGGGCTCCAGCGGGAGTACGGCGGGGAGATCTACCTGGAGGCGGAGATACCGGCCGACGTCTACGAGACCGGCGAGGACGTGCCCACGGTGGGCGTGCCCAACTACCTGGTGGTGAACGAGGCCATGGACGAGGAACTGGCCTACGAGCTTACCCGGTTGCTCTTCGAGCAGCAGGAAGAGCTGGAAGACGTACACTCGGAGGCGGCCAACCTCGACTTCGAAAACGCCCAGGACGTCTGGCCGCTCGAACTCCATCCCGGGGCCCGCAGGTACTACGAGGAGGAAGGCTAGGAGGCAGGCATGGCCGACAAGCGGGCAGACTCGCCGGTTGCGGAGAAGCAAGCGGCCGCCCCCGAGGCTCCAGGGGAGCAGCAGGATCAGCGGCCGGACGCCCACCTCAGCGGCCTGCCCAAACTAATACTCTCTGTCGCCGGGGTGGGCGTGTCGCTCTACGCCTTCTTCTGGGTGCTAAACCCGCTGCCGGCGCTGATCTACCGCCCGAGCTTTCTCGCTGTGGCCTTGATGATGACGTTTATACTCTACCGGGCAGGTTCCCGGGAAGATTCCGAAAACGCCAACCCCGGCGTACTCGACTGGATGCTCGCCGGGCTCTCCGTGGTCTCCCTGGGGTACGTCCTCGTTACGTTCGAGGAGTTCTCCCGGCGGGCGGCGCGGCCGGAGTTGCTGGACACGGTATTCGGGATCGTGGTTATATTGCTGGTGCTGGAGGCCACCCGCCGGACCGTCGGGTGGACGTTACCGGTGTTCTGCCTGCTGTTTATAGCGTACGCGTACCTCGGCGGCCTCATCCCCGTCGGCTGGGAGATCACGCACCGCGGCTACGACCTGGAGCGCATCGTGGGCCAAGCTTACATGGGCCTCGAAGGAATATTCGGCGTGCCGGTGGCCGTGGCCGCGACCTACCTGATCCTCTTCACCATTTACGGCGCCGTCCTGCAGTACTCCGGGGCGACCAAGTTCTTTCTCGACCTGAGCTTTGCGGCCTTCGGCAACTCGCGGACCGGGCCGGGACGCACCACGACGCTGTCGGGGTATTTTCTCGGCAGCGTATCGGGTTCGGGGACCGCCACGGCCGTCACGCTGGCGACCATACTCTGGCCGAACCTGCGCCGCGCCGGGTACAACCCGGAGAACGGCGGCGGGGTTCTGGCCGCCGCGGGCCTGGGGGCTATCCTGGCCCCGCCGACGATGGGAGCGGCGGCGTTCATCATCGCGGAGTTCCTGGGCGTGAGCTACCTGGAGGTGATCGTCTACGCCGTCATCCCGGCTTTTCTCTACTACCTCGGCGTCGTTCTGGCTATCGAGGCCGACGCGAGGCACATGCGCATCCAGGGCGTTGAAGTCGACGTCCCCCCGGCAGGATATCTCCTGCTGCGCTACGGTTACTACTTCAGCTCGCTGTTCGCGATCATCATCCTCCTGGTGCTCGGGTTCTCGCCGTTCAGAGCGGTGTTCTACGCCACCATCCTCGCCTTTCTGCTGTCCTTTCTCAGCCGCGAGCACCGGATGGGTCCGCGCCGGATCTGGGAAGCCCTCTCCGCCGGGGCTATGATGGTGTTGCCCATAGCCGCCGTCACGGCCTCGGCCGGCATAATAGTCGCCGTCATCACCCTCACGGGCCTCGGGATCCAGCTCGGGTCCCTGATCGTCTCCCTTGCGGGCGGCTCTCTCTTTCTCGTGACGTTCTTCGCGGCGCTGGCGGTGCTCCTGATCGGGCTCGCCGTCCCGGTAACGGCTTCGTTTATTATCGCGGCGGTGATAATCGCCCCGGCTTTCGTCGAGGTCGGGGTCGAGCTGTACGTGGCCTACATGTTCATCTTCTATTACGCGGTGCTCGGGGAGGTCAGCCCGCCGACGGGCCTGGCGCCGTTTTCCACGGCCGCGATAACGGGCGGCAGCCCGATGACGACTTTGATGAAGACCTGGAAGTACACGCTGCCGGCCTTTCTGGTGCCGTTCGCCTTCGTGCTCTCGCCCAACGGCGAAGCCCTCTTGCTCCAAGGCTCGGCGACGCAGGTTCTTCTCGTCCTGCCCGTCGTTGCGCTATCGGTGGCCGCGCTCTCGGTGGCCACCGGCGGCTGGCTGGTCGCCCCCGCCCGGCTGCCCGAGAGGGTTCTCTGCGGCATCGGGGGCGTGATCATGCTCTACCTGGAACCGTTCTGGGCCTCGGTAGGGATCGGGGTCTTTATAGCCGGCGTCGCCGTGCATCTGGTCACGAACCGCATCGCCGGCCGCGCCGAGCCGAGCGATCCTGGTGCCAGCCCGCCTTCGTCGTAGGTGCCACCCCGGGGGTTCTTGCTGGAGGCTTTGTGTTTTGCAGCGGGTAGATATTGGGAGGCAGACGGTCACAACAAACGGTATCGGAGAGGGATGAGGCTGGCCACGATACGTGATGGGGGCGCCGAGATCGCCGCCGTCGTCGCGGGCGAAGCGGTGTTGCCCGTAAGCCGGATAAACGAACTGCGCGGAACCGCGTTGCGGACCAACCTGCTCGAGCTCCTGCAGTACGGCCAGGTCCCCGAACTTCGAGACCAGCTCACCGGACGCCCGGAGAAAGAGACGCGGAGATTGTTTGCAGGCGCGGCCTCCCGGAGGCGGGTCGCCTACGCTCCTCCGTACCGGCGTCCGAGAAAGATATGGGGCATCGGTTTGAACTACGCCGCGCACGCCTCCGACCTCGGGGAGACCTCTCCCATCGGGGAGCCTGCGAGCTTCATGAAACCCGACACGACCATTATCGGGGTGGGGGAGAGGATCCGGCTCCCCCGCCAGTCGCAACGTACCACTGCCGAGGCGGAGCTGGGGTTGATCGTCGGCCGCCGGGCCAAAGACGTGGCTGAGGAGGATGCACCTTCCGTAATCGCCGGCTTTACCACCGTCCTCGACATGACCGCCGAGGACATCTTGGAGAAAAACCCCCGCTTTCTCACCCGCGCCAAGAGCTTCGACACGTTCTTCAGCTTCGGACCACAGGTGGTGACGCCGGACGAGGTGGGCCGGGTCAAGGACCTGGAGGTCTCTACGGTGATCAACGGCAGGCGCCACCGGACGAACGTGGTCTCCAACATGATGTTCTCGCCGTGGTTTCTGGTGTCTTTTCACTCGAAGGTCATGACGCTCCTGCCCGGGGACGTAATCCCCACCGGGACCCCGGGAGCCGTGGAGATTCGGGACGGCGACACGGTGGCGTGTGAGATAGATGGCTTCGAGACCCTGTACAACCCGGTCGAAGAGGAGAAAGTCCCTAACACCGGGCCCCAGCCCCACAGCGCGTAACCGGCGCGGGCACGGGACCGCCGCACGCTTTTCAGGAGTTTCCGCCGAATGCCCGGGGGGTCTGCGCGAAGAAGCGGATCATCTCCCCGGAGGCATCCGGCCCTCCCGGGTCCGTGTGGGTGCCGTCGTCGTCGCCGCCCGACCAGGCGTGCCCGAGCTCCTCGACGATCCACTTCTCCATTATCGTCCTCCCTCCCGGGTCTTCGTAGACGTACCTGACGTGGTCGTAGGTCTCCGGTTCCGGCGACCGGAGAACGCTGGAGGGCTCGTCGGTTATGCTGTCGTTGTCCGAGCCGTCGTGGGCGTAGTCGTTTGTCTGCGCCCACTGCGAGAGCGTCTGGTGGGCGTTTACGACGTCTACCACCCGATCTTCCTCGCCGTGGAAGACGATCACCGGGACCACCCGCGCCTCCGGGCGGGCCTGAAGGAATGCCTCGCGCCCCTGCCGGTCGGGGTTCGGGCCGCCTCTCTGCTGGGCTGCCAGGGCCGCCAGGCTGCTGTCCGCGGCCCCGTACTGCAGGCCGGAGTGCACGCCGATGGCGGCGTAGAGGTCCGGGTAGGCCGCGCCCATGATGGAGGTCATCGAACCCCCGGCGGACATCCCGGCTACGTATACGCGGTCCGGATCGATGTCGTGTTCGGCGGTGACTTGTTCCGTGACGCCGGCGATGATCGAGGGTTCTCCGCTGTCCCGCCGCTGGTGGGTAGGCTCGAACCAGTTCCAGCAGCGCAGCCGGTTCGCCTCCGGGTCCTGCTCCAGGTAGAGTACGAGGAACTTTTCCCGCTCGGCTATGGCGTTCATGAGCGTCCCGGCGGCGAAGTCCTCGGCGTCCTGCCCGCACCCGTGCAGCATGACGACCAGTGGAACGCGCTGGTCTTCTACGCCACCGGGGACGTACAACAGGTAATCCCGCGACCCATGTTCGTTGGTGAACGTATGCCGATCAAAGAAACCCCCGTCCGGAACTTCGGGTCCTGCTCGTCCGCCGCAGTCGGAGGCGGCGAGCAGCAACAGCACGAGGACGGCCAGCACCGGGATCCCGCCCGCGCCTGACCTGCCCGTACGCCGCCTTCCTGCTCGACACATGCCATCATATTATCTGGGTACGCGGTGCTTGCAGCCTCCGGGTGGGCGGCCCCGTCAGTTGGGCGGGCTCGCCGGTACGGTCAGGCGCCGGACCTTCGCACCCGGCCTCCTATGTTGCCCACGAGGGCGGCTACGGCGGTGACCAGATAGATCTGGCCGAGCAGTCCTTCGGTCACCGCCAGCGCCCGGCCTAGGCCGCCCCGGGCCGTGAGGTCACCGTAGCCCACCGTGGCCATCGTAACGAAGCTGAAGTACACGTAGTCGCTGCGCGTCGCGGTCTCTTGCGAGGTGAAGAAGGGCTGCGGGCCGAACGCCCCCACGATCTCGTAAGCGAAAGCGAAGGACATCCCGATCAACATGTAGATACACACGGCCCCCAGAACCGTCAACACGCTGATCTCGACCTGCTGCAGGATGCGGCGGACGATGGCGCCTATCGTGGCCACCGTCAGGATCAGGCCGGTAACCGCCAGGTACCCGCTGGCGACCTTTACCTCCTCCTGCGGGAGGGCGACTATAAAGCTAACGCCGACCACGGCGACGGCGGCGCCCACCCACGCCCGCACGATCTTCGGTCGCACGCCCGAGGCCAGCATGGCTATGCCGAGGGTGGAAGCCAGCACGACGGTGGTCAACAGCAAAGCCCACGAACCTTCCGGCGCGGCTATAGAAAAGAACACGGCCAGAAAGAGCAGAAACAGGACCACGCCGAAACGTCCCTCGATCCTGGTCCGCTCGCGCGCGTCCAGCCGTCCGTCCGGCCCCGGTGTGGAGGCCGTCTCATTCACCGCTCGGACCTGCTCCTGTACCAGAACCCGGCGCCCACCAGGTCAGCAGCCTCGCGTCGTTCTGCGTCGCGGACACCGGGGAACGGCTTGTCGGGGTCGCATTCTCCATGATGGCACAGTAGCAAAGAGTCGAGGTCGGGGATCGGGCCTTCCCGTTACCGGCGGGTTCTCTCGGGCTTTGTGCCCATCGGAGAGGTTATCGTGTCGGTGATGCGGACGCTTTACTGCCTCCTTCGGGCCGGACGCCTCGGCCCCGGAACGAACGGCGCCCCGGGGATGCTATCTTCGCGCCCCCGTCCGGCGGTTCCGGGAGAGGCCCGGCTATAATAGAACCCGGACCGGGAAGGCGGAAAATCGTGGGGCTTTGGGAGAATTCGTAGCCGATTGCAGACGCGTGCTGAAGCCCGCGGTTCTCCGGCGGGTCGGCCGCAAGGTGCTGGACGACGACTGCGCGGGGGTGGCCGCGCAGCTCTCCTACTTCGTCCTCTTCTCGCTGTTCCCTTTTCTCATCTTCCTCATAGCCCTGGTGAGCGTGGCCATAGACGACCCGGAATCCGCCCTGCGCGCCCTGACCGAGCAGATCGAGATCTTCTTCCCGGCGGAGGCGCTCGGCCTGCTGGAAGCGTTCATAGACCGGACGTTGCGCGGGGCTACAGCCGGGGTCTTGCTGCTGGGCCTGGTGGCTACCTTCTGGGCCGGCTCCGCGGCCTCCAGAGCCCTCGTAAAAGCAGCCGACCTGGCCTACGAGGTAGAAGAGACCCGGAGCTTGTGGAAGCTGATCGGGATCTCCCTGCTGATGATATTGGGGCTCGCGCTCCTGATCGTAGCCCTCGCCCTCGTGATCTTCAGCCCCCAGACCGGAGGGTACATACAGACGCTCACCGGCTTGCCGGACGTCTTCATAACCGGCTGGAACGTGGTCCGGTGGGTCCTGGCCTTCCTCACCATAACCCTCGCCCTGGACATCCTCTACTACGTGGCTCCCAACACCGGCGTGCCGTTCCGCTGGATCACCGCCGGGGGGTTCTCCGCCGCGCTGCTCATCCTGCTCTCCAGCCTGACGTTGAACCTCTACGTATCCTACTTCGGCCGCTACGACCAGCTCTACGGGCAGGTCGGGGCCGTCATAGTGCTAATGCTCTGGATCTACATAATGAGCTACATGGTACTGGTCGGCCTGGAGGTAAACGCGGTCCTCTTCCGAAAGACCAGGCCAGAGAAACAGCCCTCGATATGATGCCCGGGCGAAAGGCGGCGGAAGCTCCGGCCTGTGAGGTGGACCCGGCGAGACTCGAACTCGCGACCTCTGCCATGCGAAGGCAGCGCTCTCCCGGCTGAGCTACGGGCCCGAGAGACTCCGGCTATCCTAGCAGGCGTAACCCCGAATTCAAGGTGTTCCTGACGGCTGCCGGTGTGGGCGATGCTGGGTTCGAACCAGCGACCTCTGCCGTGTGAAGGC
>SIRX01000064.1 GCA_004563715.1 Actinomycetota bacterium
TGCGCGACCTCAAGTTGCGGCGTCCGGTGTACGCCTCCACGGCGGCCTACGGGCACTTTGGGCGCGACGAGGCGGGCTTCACCTGGGAGGAGACCTCCCGCGCCCACGAACTCCGCCACGCCGCCGGAGTCTGAGCCATCGAGACACCCACCGCGAAGATGAAAACACCGGGGACCGGAGGTGTGGAGCGTACCGTGGAGAAGACCGGCATGATGCTCGACGTGAGGGAAGTGCTCGTCTCTTCGGAGGAGATCCAGGACAAGGTGCGGGAGCTCGGGGAGCGCATCACCCGGGACTACCGGGACGAGAAGCCGCTGCTCGTGGGCATCCTGAACGGCTCCGTGGTCGTCCTGAGCGACCTCATGCGCCACATAGACTTGCCGTGCGAGATCGCCTTCATGGCCGTTAGCTCTTACGGGGCGGGGACCACCACGAGCGGCGTCGTGCGCATACTCAAGGACCTCGACCGGGACATAACCGGCCGGCACGTCCTGATCGTCGAGGACATAGTGGACACGGGCCTGACGCTCTCACACCTCCGGCGCTCGCTACTCTCACGCGGGGCGGAGACCCTGGAGGTCTGCGCGCTCCTCTCCAAACCCTCGCGCCGGGAGGTGGACCTGGAGATAAAGTACCTGGGCTTCGAGGTCCCCGACGAGTTCGTCGTGGGCTACGGCATAGACTACGCCGGCTCCTACCGGAACCTGCCGGACGTCTGCGTCCTCAAGCCCGAAGTCTTCGAGAAAGACACTGGGCCACCGGGATAGTGGACGGTATGGTAGAGGGGGCGGCGAAATTGCAAGATCGGCTTTTTCATGGTGTAATTGCCAGGCTAGATGTTGCGGCGAAAGCCGCAGCGCTCATCCAGAGCGGTGGAGGGACGGGCCCTATGAGACCGCGGCAACCGGCGTGACGCAAGCCACGTGCCAGGTGCCAACTCCCGCGGAGGAGACTCCGAGAGATGAGCCGGAACAACACCGACGAGCCTCTCTTCCGCACGGCCCGCACATACGCCAACGAGCATGAGGAGAGAGGTTTTATCCATTGGAGTTGAACCTTAAAGAGAGGTTGGAGAAGCGGGTACTCGTTGGTGACGGCGCGATGGGGACCCTGCTACACGACCGGGGCGTCGGCTACGATCACCCGTACTCCCGCGCCAACCTGACCCACCCGGAGCTGGTCTACGCGGCTCACGAGGAGTATCTCCGCGCCGGCTCGAACGTCATCGAGACCAACACCTTCGCCGCCGACCGCCTCCGGCTCGCCTCCCACAACCTCGAAGACAGCACCCGCGAGATCAACGCCGCCGGGGCCAGGCTAGCCCGCCGCGCGGCGGAGAACACGACCAACGGCGGAGAGAGAGCCCTGGTGCTGGGCGCCATAGGCCCTCTGGGACGCCAGCTCGCCCCAGTGGGCTCCCTCCAGCCCGAGGAGGCGCGGGCCATGTTCCTGGAACAGGCCGAAGCCCTGCTGGAGGGCGGCGCGGACGCCCTCGTGCTGGAAACGTTCACCGACCTGCGGGAGTTGCGGCTGGCTTTCGAGGCCGCCGGTTCCCTGGGAGCGCCGGTCCTCACGTACAAGACGTTCGTGGAGGACGGCGAGACGCTGGCCGAGGGCCTGCCGGCCCGGGTGGCACGAGAAGTGGCGGGCTGGGACACGGAGGTCGTCGGGGCCAACTGCACCGTCGGGCCGCAGCGGATGCTCGGCATCGTGGAGCAGATGTCGGCCGAGATCGGACCGGTCGCCGCCTTCCCGAACCCCGGTCTCCCGCAGCTCATCGACGGCCGGGTCCGCTACCGGCAGGACGTGGAGCACTTCGCCCGCTACGGCGTAAAGCTCGCCGAAGCCGGGGCGCGCCTGGTCGGGGGCTGCTGCGGCACCACCCCGGCGCACGTCCACGCCCTCTCCGTGGCGCTCCGGGACTTCCAGGTCAACGGGACCAGCCTCCGCCGCGCCAGGACCATCGAGCCGGAGGCCCGGGAGGAGCGGGCCGCAGCCGAGCCCGACTCGGAGTTCGCCCGGAAGCTGGAGACGGGCTTCGCCGTGACGATCGAGGTAGACCTGCCCCGCGGGCACGACATCTCGGAGGTCGTCGAGGCTTCCGGTCGGCTCAAGGAGCGCGGCGCGGACGCCATAGACATCTCCGACGGGGCGCGGGCGCGGCTCAGGATGCACCCGGTGGCGGTAGCCCGGATCGTGCAGGATCAGGTCGGCATAGAGGTCGTGGCCCACATCTCCTGCCGCGATAGGAACATCATCGGGTTGCAGGCGGACCTGCTCTCGGCGGCGGCACTCGGGGTGAAGAACATCCTCGCCGTAACCGGGGACCCGGCCCAGATCGGGGACTACCCCGAGGCCACGAGCGTCTTCGACACCGACGCCATCGGGCTCACCCACATCCTCGCGAAGATGAACCAGGGCGAGGACCTGGGCGGCAACCCCATAGGAACTCCTCCGGGGTTCTTGATCGGGACGGCCTTCAACCCCACCGCCGAGGACCTCGACGCCGAGGTGGACAAGCTCCGACGCAAGCTGGAGGCCGGGGCCCACGCCTTCTGGACCCAGCCGGTCTTCGAGATAGGCGACCTCGAACGCGCCCTGGAGAAGCTGCAGGACCGGGACCTGCACCCCAGGCTCCTGCTCGGCCTCATGCCGCTCCGGAGCGCCCGGCAGGCCGAGTTCCTCCACCACGAGGTCCCCGGCATCAACATCCCGAAGTACGTGCGGGAACGGCTCGCGGAGCTCTCGCCCGAAGACGCCCCGAAGTACGGCGTCGAGGTGGCGCAGAACCTGCTCGCCAGGGCGCAGCCGCTCGTCAACGGCGCGTACATCATGCCGCCAGCCAGCGCCCCGGACCTGGCGGGGGATGTTATGGAAGCGGTCGATCTAACGAAGACCGAAGGGTTGATAGCCGAGTGACGGATCGACTACAAGAGCGCCCCGTAGCCGGGAACCGGGATAGCCGCGTGGCGGAGTTCCGGGCCCAGCTCAAGCAGCGCATCCTGCTCCTGGACTGCGCGATGGGGACCATGATCCAGGGCTACGGCCTCTCGGATGAGGATTACCGGGGCGAGCGCTTCGTGGACCACCCCGGTGAGCTGAAGGGCAACAACGACCTGCTCTCCATCACCCAGCCGAAGATCATCCGGGACATCCACGAGGCGGTGCTGGAGGCGGGGGCGGACATCCTGGAGACGAACACGTTCTCCTCGACCTCCATCGCCCAGGCGGACTACAAGATGGAGGATCTGGCCTACGAGCTGAACTACGAGGCGGCGCGCGTAGCCCGGGCGGCGGCGGACGGCTACACGGAGCAGACGCCGGAGAAGCCGCGCTTCGTGGCGGGGGCGCTGGGTCCCACCAACCGCACGGCCTCCCTCTCCCCCGACGTAAACGACCCCGGCTTCCGCAACGTCACCTTCGACGAGTTGAAGGAGGCTTACCAGGAGGCGGCCCGGGGGCTCGTGGAGGGCGGCGTGGACCTGCTGCTCGTCGAGACCATCTTCGATACCCTGAACGCCAAGGCGGCCATCTTCGGGATAAAGGAGCACCTGGACGACGAGGGCCTGGACGTACCGATCATGATCTCCGGCACGATCACCGACGCCAGCGGCCGCACGCTCTCGGGGCAGGTGACGGAGGCGTTCTGGAACTCCGTGCGGCACGCGGAGCCGATCAGCGTCGGCCTGAACTGCGCCCTCGGCTCCAAGGAGCTGCGGCAGTACGTCGAGGAGCTCTCGCGCGTCGCGGACGTGGCGGTCAGCGCCTACCCGAACGCCGGGCTCCCCAACGAGTTCGGCCTCTACGACGAGATGCCGGAGTTCATGGCCGCCGAGATCGGGGAGTGGGCCGCCAACGGCTGGCTGAACATCGTCGGCGGCTGCTGCGGCACAACCCCGGAGCACATCGAGGCGATGGCCGAAGCCGTCTCCGGCCACCCGCCGCGCGAGATCCCGGAGCTTCCGCCCCTCACGCGGCTCTCGGGCCTGGAGCCGTGCAACATCGGGCCGGACTCACTCTTCGTCAACGTCGGGGAGCGCACCAACGTCACGGGCTCGGCGCGGTTCAAGGACCTGATCCTGGCCGGCGACTACGAGACGGCCCTGGACGTGGCCCGCCAGCAGGTGGAGAACGGCGCCCAGGTCATAGACGTGAACATGGACGAGGGGATGCTCGACGGCGAAGAGGCGATGGTCGACTTCCTCAACCTCGTCGCCGCCGAGCCGGACATCTCGCGGGTGCCGGTCATGATCGACTCCTCCAAGTGGTCGATCATCGAAGCCGGCCTCAAGCGCGTGCAGGGCAAGCCGGTCGTCAACTCCATCAGCATGAAGGAGGGCGAGGAGGAGTTCGTCCGGCAGGCGAAGCTGCTGAGAAGGTACGGGGCGGCGGTGATCGTGATGGCCTTCGACGAGGAGGGTCAGGCCGACACCAAAGAGCGGAAGGTCGAGATCTGCGCGCGGGCGTACAGAATCCTCACCGAGCAGGTCGGCTTCCCGCCGGAAGACATTATCTTCGACTCGAACGTCTTCGCCATCGCCACGGGGATAGAGGAGCACAACAGCTACGGCGTGGACTTTATCGAGGCGGTGCGTGAGATCCATCAGACCCTCCCCCACGCCAAAACATCCGGCGGCATCTCGAACGTCTCGTTCTCGTTCCGGGGCAACAACCCGGTGCGCGAGGCGATCCACGCCGTCTTTCTCTACCACGCGATAAACGCGGGCCTGACGATGGGCATCGTGAACGCCGGCCAGCTCGCCGTCTACGACGCATTAGACGAGGAGCTGCGCGAGGCGGTCGAGGACGTGGTCCTGAACCGCCGCGACGACGCTACCGAGCGGCTGCTGGAGCTGGCCGAGAAGTACCGGGCCGTGGGCGACGTCTCCGGGAGCGAGAAGGACCTGGAGTGGCGGACGTGGCCGGTCGAGCAGCGGCTGGAGCACGCGCTGGTCAAGGGCATCACCGAGTACGTGGAAGAGGACACCGAGGAGGCGCGCCAGCAAGCCGACCGCCCGATAGAGGTGATCGAAGGCCCCCTCATGGACGGCATGAACGTGGTCGGGGACCTGTTCGGGGCGGGCAAGATGTTCCTGCCGCAGGTGGTCAAGAGCGCGCGGGTGATGAAGAAGGCCGTCGCCTACCTCATCCCCTACATCGAAGCGGAGAAGAGCGAGGGCCAGAAGCCCAAGGGCACGGTCGTGATGGCGACCGTCAAGGGCGACGTGCACGACATCGGCAAGAACATCGTCGGGGTGGTGTTGCAGTGCAACAACTTCGAGGTCATAGACCTCGGGGTCATGGTCCCGTCGGCCAAGATCCTGGAGGTCGCCCGGGAGAAGGACGCGGACGTGATCGGGCTCTCCGGCCTCATCACGCCATCCCTGGACGAGATGGTCCACAACGCCAAAGAGATGCAGCGTGAGGGCTTCACGATCCCGCTGCTCATCGGCGGCGCGACGACCTCCAAAACGCACACGGCGGTCAAGATCTCCCAGAACTACGAGTCGCCCACGATCCACGTAAAGGACGCCTCGCGTGCTGTGGGCGTCGTCCAGAACCTGATCAGCGACGAGCGCAAGGCCGACTACGCGCAGCAGATCGCCGCCGAGTACGACAAGGTGCGCACCAAGCACGCCGGACGCCGCTCCCGCGCCCGGCTTACTACCATAGAGAAGGCGCGGGCCAACAGGACGAAGATCTCCTGGGAAGGATACTCGCCGCCGAAACCGAACTTCCTCGGCGTAGAGACCTTCGACCACTACCCGCTGGCGGAGCTCCGGCCCTACATAGACTGGACGCCCTTTTTCCACTCCTGGCAGATGAAGGGCAGCTACCCCAAGATCTTCGACGACCCCGAAAAGGGCGTCGAGGCGCGCAAGCTCTTCGAGGACGCGCAGGACCTGCTCGACCGCCTTATCGAGGAGGACTGGCTCCGGGCGCGGGCCGTGATCGGGCTCTTCCCCGCCAGCGCCCTCCCCAACGACTCCGTGGAGGTCTACGCCGACGGGTCACGCAAGAAGCTGCTCGCGCACCTGCACTTCCTGCGCCAGCAGAAGGCCCGCTCTCCGGGCCGCCCCAACCAGTCCCTCGCGGACTTCGTGGCCCCGAGGGACATGGGCCTGGAGGACCACATCGGGTTCTTCGCAGTCAGCGCCGGTATCGGGGCCGAGGAGGTGGCGAAGCGGTTCGAAGACGAGAACGACGACTACAGCGCCATCATGGTCAAGGCGTTGGCCGACCGGCTGGCCGAGGCGTTCGCCGAGCGGATGCACGAGCGGGTCCGCAAAGAGTTCTGGGGCTACGCGCCGGACGAGGACCTCAGCAGAGAGGACATAATCCGGGAGGAGTACCGGGGCATCCGGCCCGCCCCCGGCTACCCGGCCTGCCCCGAGCACACCGAGAAGCGCACCCTCTGGGAGCTGCTCGACGCGGAGAAGAACGCCGGGATCTCGCTCACCGAGAGCTGCGCCATGAACCCCGGCGCGGCCGTCAGCGGCTACTACTTCTCCCACCCCGACTCCGCGTACTTCGGCGTCGCCGAGATCGGGCGCGACCAGGTCACCGACTACGCGGAGCGCAAAGGCATGAAGCCCGAAGAGGCCGAGAAGTGGCTCTTCCCGAACCTCGGCTACGACCCCGAGGAGTAAGGGGAGCAAGCTCCCAGACTGCTTTCCCTTACCCCGCTGTCGAGAAGACCACCGGCAGGGACTCGGGACCCCGGTTGGCGGCGTTGCGGTACCATTTTATCTCCCGGCTCTCGTCCAACCGGAGATCCGGCATCCGCCGGAGGAGAGTTTCCAGTGAGATGCGGGCTTCCAGCAGGGCGAGGAGGGCGCCGAGGCACCCGTGCGCGCCGTGGCCGAAGCTGAGCGATCGGGGTCCGTTTCTGGTCACGTCGTAGCGGTCCGGGTCGGGGAAGTGGCCGGCGTCGCGGTTGGCCGAGGCGATGCTGAGCTGCACTATCTGGCCCGCCCGGATGGTCTCGCCGCGCACCTCGATGTCTTCGAGGGCTATACGGGGGATCAGGGCGACGGGCGGCTCGTAGCGCAGCGTCTCCTCTATGACGTTGGGCAGCAAGCCGGGGTCGGCCCGGAGTTGGGCGAACTGCTCCGGGTGGGTCAGAAGGAGGTAGACGGCGTTGCCGATCAGGTTCCGGGGTGCCACGTGTCCGGCCAGGATCAGCAGCATGGCATTGGCGACGATCTCGTCCTCCGTGATCTCCTCCGTCCCGGTGTTCGCCAGGAGGCCCAGGAAATCGTCGCGCGGGCTCTCGCGCCGCTCCGCGAGTAGTTCTCTGGTGTAGTCGATCATCTCGGTGGCGCTGCGCACCATGTTGCGGGTGGTCTCCGCGGTTATGGGGATGACGTTGAAGAACCCGATAAAGTCCAGCGACCACTGGAGCACCCGGTGGCGGTCCTCTTTCGGGAACCCCAGGAAGTCCGAGAGGACGTAGGCGGGCAGCAGGAAACCGTAGTCCCCGGAGACGTCCAGGTGCCCCCGGTCCTGCACCTCGTCTAGAAGCTCGTCCGCGATCTGCTGTACCTGGCCCTGGAGGTCCCGGATCGCCTCCGCGTTGAAGCCGCGGTGTAGGAACTTGCGGACGCGAGTGTGATCCGGCTCGTCCATCATCAGCACGAACTTCTCCAGGTAGAGCGCCACTTTCCGCAGATCGTCGCGCACCTCCTCCGGGGCCGCGTCCACGAACCCCTTCATGCGATCGGAACTGAGGCGGCGGTCGGCGAACAGGGCGGCCACGTCGTCGTACCGGAAGACGAACCACTGGTCCAGCGGCTCGTAGTAGAAGACGGGCCGGTTCCCCCGGAAGTAAGCGAGGTCCGGGAAGGGATCGTTCAGCTTCTCCGGAACGTTGAGGAAGAACTCCGCGCCTTCTCTGGCATCAGCCACCACCGGCTCCCTTTCTCGGACCACAGAATACCCGGCAGTATAGACCAGGCGAAAACTGCGCGGCAGTATATTTTCACAGCCCAACCTACAGGATGGGGACGCGTCGAAAACGCGACTTTGAACTAGCTTCGCTGATGGTCACCGCTGCTCTTGGGCGGCATTGGGACGCGGGTGAGAGTAACCAGACTCCGATCTCGTACTCAGCGTCGGTAGCTTCGCGCGGAACTGCGAAGGCGGGTACCCGGTGAGCTGCTTGAACCTGCGCGAAAAGTAATATTCGTCACAAAAACCGAGCATCTGAGACACCCCGGCGACCGGCAGATCCGTCGTCTGGAGTAATTCGCACGCCCGGTTTATCTTTCGTGAAGCCCGATAGCGACTGGGAGACGTCCCGGTGAGGCGTGCGAACTTCTTCCGGAACCCTTCGTAAGAGAGGTTCATGCCGGAAGCAACCTCACGGAGGTTGATCTCTCCCTCTATCCTAGCCTCCAGAAGGGCGCAAGCCTCTGATACCCATCCCATCTCCCGCTCCTCATGAGGATACCGATCGCTGGAGAGCAGATCGGCCAACACCTGCTGCAGACTACAAATCTCGACCAGAGGCGGCGTGGAACCGGGTCCGCCCAAACCGCCGACAGCCGGTGCGAACCGGGGCAGCCAGTAGTCCACGGGCGCGGCACGAACGACCGGCGAGCGTCTGTCCAACACGCCAGCCCTGTCCCATAGATCAAAGACAGCACCCTCAAACACGAGGTAAAATTCGGTCCAGGTCTCGCCAGTGCCGGGGCCGTAGGAGTGTGCGAGGTCGGGAAACAAGAAGATCAAATCTCCCGTCTCCACCCGGCAGTTCAGCCCGTTGGCATCCGCGAACGAGCCGCGCCCTTCCAGAAGGTAGACCAGCGCGTAGCTACCCAATATACGCAACGGTTTGCGCGGCAAACCCCGGCTGTCCCTGATGTAGCCCCCCAGTCTTATACGCCCCAGCGGCGAGTCTATAACGTTTCCAAGCACGACCCCCGTTTCAATGCCTTCCATGGGTTTACTCGAAGACCTTTCTCTTTAGCT
>SIRX01000065.1 GCA_004563715.1 Actinomycetota bacterium
CTACTTTCTTTGTAAAGAGCAACATTGTAATAGACGGAAGGTTAAATAAGTTTTAAATCGGCGTAAACTGTTGGTTCAATGTTCGGGGCACCTGGGTTTATTACACGCACCGGGCCGGTTCCTTGCTAGTCTACCACCGTGCGTGGGCTCGGAAACAAAGCGGTGCGGCATGGCCTTTGACCTGGTCCGGGTGCTGCTCGCCGCGGTCCTGGTCGGTGTTCTTCCGGGGTATTTCTGGGCCCGGCTGCTTTTTGCCGTAGAGGACCCTTTTGTCCGCGTTGCCTACGGCGTCGGCCTCTCAATAACGCTCGTGTCGGCGGTGGTATTGGTCCCGGCGCGCCTCATGGGGCTCGGGGTAACCCTGGCTGGCACGGTCGTCTGCGCGACGGCGGTTCTGGCAGCCGGGCTGGTGGCTTATCTCCGGGTCGGCGGCGGCAAGGAGCCCGACGCGCCGCCCAGCGACGCGGCCGCGCCGCTGAGCTTTATCTCTCTGGTACCGCTCGTCGGGGCGCTGGCGCTCGCGGCGGCCGCCGGCCTGGGCGCGATCGACTTTAGCTGGGCTTTCTTGCCGGTGGGCCTGCTCGTGGTTTCTTCGGGTCTCCTGTACCTGATCGCTCCCCGAGGACCGGAGGAATCGCTGCCCGAGGAGGCGCCCCGGGACGAGGGAGTTATCGAACCCCCGGGAGAGTCGGCGTCCGCCACAGCCCGCTACACGTTGCTCTCGCTGGTGCTGGTTGCGGTGCTGGGCCGGGGCTTTATCGGGCCCGTGCTGCAGGACTGGCCCTACATCCGGGGCGTGGACCACTACTCCCACGCGGTAATGGCGAACCAGATGCTGGCCGAAGGTGAGTTCGGATCTTACCTGATCTACCCCCCCGGCTTCCACACGATGACCGCCATGATCTCGCTGCTCAGCGGGCTGGATCCGATAGACGTCTTCCCCGTGCTGGGGCCGTTGCTGTTCGTCCTGCCCGCGCTAGCCCTCTACGTGCTCGGGAGCCAGCTCTGGGGCTGGGAGTATGGCATCCTGGCCGCCCTTTTCGGCGGGTTCTTTCTCGGGGGCTCCTACCTCTACTTCAACGACTCTATGTACCCCAACCTCGTTACCTCGCAGTTCCTGATGGTCCTGGCCATCGCCGCGCTCGTCCGACTCTACCGCGCTCCCTCGTGGCGTACCGGGGGGCTCCTGGCGCTGCTGGGCTCCTCCGTGGTGCTCTACCATCAGGTCTCCAGCCTCTACCTGGCGCTGCTGCTGGGGCTCGTGGGAGCCTTCTTCCTGCCGCACCTGCTCCTGTACGAGCGGCGTAAAGGTCTCACGCTCACGGCTTCCTTCGCGCTTCTGGGAGCGCTCGGCGTCGTGTACGCCTGGGACACCTACGACCTGCCGCAGGTCATCGCGGGCATGCTCGGCACGACGGAGGCCAGCGAAACGGGCGAGGCCGTGGACATGGCCATCGGCACCCAGATACCGTACGAACCCGCGCGGCTGGCCGGCAGGATCGTCACGCAGCCCGTGGCGTGGCTGGGCCTTCTGGGGGCCTTCCTCCTGCTGGCCCCAGGCGGGAACCGGACGGACAGCTCCCCGGCGTTGGCGCGGCTCACGTTGCTGCTCTGGACCCTGGTGCTGCTCGCCGGGAGCCTCACGTCGCTCAGCGGTTTTCCGCAGCGCTTCGGGCGGGACGTGGGCATCCCGCTGTCCCTGCTCGCGGCGTTCGCCCTGCTGGCGCTGCTCCGGTCCCTGTGGCTGCGCGGGACGCTGGCGGTCTTTCTGGCCTCCCTGGCCGTGCTGCTGGCGGGCGCCCTTCTGGGGTTGCAGGCGGACCGGACCTTGAAGGAGGCCTCCTCGGGCAGCCCGCAGATGGTGATCTCGGAGGAGATCTACGCCGCCGGGGAGTGGCTCGGGGACAACAACACCGGCGGGAACATCATGGTCAGCCCCCACGTCAACCAGGTCCCGAGCCGCGTGATGCTCGCGCTGGGAGGATACACGGGCCTGCAGTCCTTCGAGGCCGGCCAGATCGACACCCCCCGGGACCTGCCGCCGACCGGCCCCGAGCCCCTGCGGGACGTGCTGTGGGTCCTGCAAAACCCGGAGGACGACCAGACACGCCAGATCCTGGCCGAGCATGACGTCCGGTACGTCGTCCTCTACAAGGATATGCCCGATAGGTTCGTCACCGACGCCTACTGGCCGGCCTTCGAGGCTCGCCCGGACCTCTACCGGCCGGTCTTCGAGAACGAAGACGTGCTCATCGTAGAACCCGAGTTCGGGTAGAAAGCCTCACGCCACAAAGCGCCAGGTAACGAACAGGGTGCAGAGGACCAGCGAGAAGGCGGCGCTTATGGAGACCCAGACGGCGAGCAACCGGCGGTCTTTTAGCAACACGCCGAGCACGATAAACAGGGGGAAAGCGACGAGCAGGTACCGCGGCAGGCCCATGAGCGGGTTTGCCGGGGAGCCGAAAAAGGCGGGGAGCACGGCGACGAGAAACGCGTAGGCGCTGAGCCCCGGGGGCAATATCCGCAGCCCCGGCACGAGGAGCGCCACGGCCAGCGCCAGCAGGGCGAGGCCATAGACGTTGCTCATCTGACCCAGGTGGTTCAGGAGCTGCTCCGCGGAGAGCCCGGACAGGCCTTGAAGATCCGGGATCCAGGCCAGGCTCTCGCGGGAGCGCCCGAAGGCCCCGGCCAGGGTGCTGAACGGGCCGGTCGCCGCCCGGTTCCAGTCCCGCTGCTCCGTGTAGAACAGCAAGGGCTCGCCGAAGCTCCACCAGAGGTAGGCCATGTAGGCCAGCAGACCCGAGGGGGCGAGCAACAGGTAGGCTCCCCGCCAGCGGTAGTACCGGGCGTTGGCGAGCCACTCGTAGGCCAGCGGCACCAACAGGAATATCCCGACGTTGCGCGTGGCCGTGGCGAGGCCGGCCAGCAGGCACGCCAGCAGCAGGTCCCGGCGGACCATCCCGGCCCACAGGGACCCGGCGGAGAGCGCCAGAAAAAGGCTCTCCGTGTAGGCGGCGTTCAGAAAGAACGCGGTCGGGAAAAACGCCAGCGTCAGCACCGTGCCCCGGGCCGTCCGCGTCCCCCAGCCGGCCTCCGCGATCCGGTACACGAAAAAAAGCGCCGCCGGCAGAGATAGTAGGGAGAGCAGGGTCCCCCACAGCGTCAGCGCCCCCGGTTCGATGGGTCCCCCGAACAGGCTGGCAAAGGCTCGGATAAGAAGCGGGTACAGGGGGAAAAAGGCTGGCGAGACGTTGTCCGGCTCGCTCAGGTAGCCGCTGCGGGCGAGCCTCATGTAATGCTCCCCGTCCCAGTGCGCCCACAGGTTCAGGGTTCCGAACGGGTCGTCGGCCGTCCGGGTGTGAAACGGCGAGACCGGCAGCCACCCGGCGAGCACGAGACCCGCCACCAGGTAGAAGGCCCGGCTCGCCAGGTAGGCCGCCAGCACGAACCCCAGCCCGCTCCGGGTCTTTGCGTCCAACATGCCCGCACACTCTACGAGCCACGACGGGAAAAGTCCAAGAGGCGGAGCACGGTGGTCCGGGCCGCCCACGCCCGCGGCCAGCGTGCCTGCGGCGTGTATAGCGCCGAAGTTTAACGGACGTCCGCCCGGGGCAGGGGAAAAGCAGGCAAAACCGGCGGAAAAGGAGCGGGCATGACCAACGGCCAGTGGTTCGGAGACGTGTTACAGACGGGCGTCGTGCTGACCTCTATGGTGGGGATCCTGATCGGGACGCTGGGCCTGATCATCGCCCGGCGCGAGCGGCGGAGAGGCTCGGCAGCGTGGGCCTGGCTGCTGCCCGGGGCCCTGGGTGTTCTGTTGATCGTCTGGAGCCTCCTCCGCCTGTGGTGGATGGCGACGGCCGGCGTCGCGGCGTGAGCGCCCCCGGTTGACCACCGGCCACGACGAGCACCGGGGACCAGAGCCTCGAAGCAACGTGGCTTCCACCCGTCCCGGCCTCCCGGCTTTACGGGATCAGGGCGTGCGGCTATCCTCGCCGGCACGCCGACCTCGCACCTTCGAGACGAGCCGGATCAGGGCCGCCCCGGCCACACGAGCGCGAGCAGGCCGAGAAGCGCGGCGCTAACCCCCGCAGGGCCAGGGCCCACCAGTTCCCGGCCGGCACCGATGACGCGGGTTGCCTCAGTGTTCGTCCCACCGATGCACCTCTCCTTCTCCCGGGCCAGCGATCCCCTACCGCACCTCGAACGGACGCAGTTCGTCCTGACCGTCGAACACGACGCCGTAGCTAGACTCCGGGACCTCGTTCCAGGCCCCGGGCAAGCCGCCCAGCGGCTCCGAGACGATGATCCGCGTTTTCTCGGACACGCCCTGCAGGCGGGGATGCCCCGGGTACAGCTCCCGCAGCGCGCTTACGGCGGTGCTGTAGAACAACGACCGCGATCGGCGCTTGCTGGAGTAGCGGAACGCCCACACGCTCCTGCCGTCGGTGGTAACGACCGTCATCTGGACCGGGTGCTCGACGCCGCGCCGGTACCCCACCGCTTCGACAAAGCCGGCCATCCGCGCAACCGCGCCGGGAGGGTCGTCTTCCAGGCCGAACGTGAGCGCCAGATAGAACATGAGCTCCGAGTCGGTAGATCCCTCTATGTGCGGGTACAGCGACTCGTCCACGGCCAGCGCCAGCTCGCGCTTTATCCGCGGGAAGCCGTGCAAGAGGCCGTTGTGGGCCCAGAGCCAGCGGCCGTGGCGAAACGGGTGGCAGTTGGTCTGCTGAACGGCCGTCCCCGTCGAGGCGCGGACGTGCGCCACGAACAGCGGCGACTCGACGTAGGAGGAGACCTCGCGCAGGTTACGGCAGGCCCAGATCGGGGTGACGCTGCGGAACGTCACGGGCGTCTCCCTGCCGCCCCCGTACCAGCCCACGCCGAAACCGTCCCCGTTCGTCGTCTCGACCCCGAGGCGCGCGTGACGCCCCTGGTCGATCAGGGAGTGGTCGGGCTTGTAGAGCAGTTCTTCAAGGAGTATCGGGGAGCCCGAGTAAGCCAGCCAGCGGCACATTCGTTTCTCCTTGGTTTCCGGTTTTCGCCCACGACCGATCCGGGACACGCGGCGTCCAGCCCGATTATATGCCCGGAGCGGGCCCGCGGTCATCACCCGCCGGTACGTTGCACCCGGGTGAACTTCGCACGGGGGTGTTGCGGCCCCGCTCCGGGAGGACGATGCTAATATCGCCCTCTAAACAAATTTCGTCTGGACACTGAAAGTTTCGACGCCCGTGTTCTACGGACCTTGAGAGGAGCGCATGGAAGCCGGTAGCGAGGGAGCAGACAGAAAGCGGGTCGCGATAGCCTGCCAGGGCGGCGGGAGCCACACCGCCTTTACGGCCGGGGCGCTCAAGGAACTGCTCCGGGCGACGGAGTCCTCCGGGTACGAAATCGTCGGCCTGAGCGGCACCTCCGGCGGGGCGGTGTGCGCGCTTTTGGCCTGGCACGCGATGCTCGGCGGCCGGGACGGAGCCGGGGAGCGGGCAGCGAGGCTGCTCGACGAGTTCTGGGAGGAGAACTCCGCCGCGACACCGCCCGAGAAGCTTATCAACTACTGGACCGTGTGGGCCAGCAAGGCCCAGAGCTACCTCGCGATGCCCGTGGTCAGCCCCTACGACAACCCGTTCGCGGGGGTGGCGCTCGGCGACTTCAAGGAGATGCTCGAACGGCGCCTGGACTTCGGGAGGGTGGGGTTACAGCCGGAGGGCTCCTATCCCGTGCTGATCGTCGGGGCCGTGGACGTGCTCTCCGGCGAGTTCAAGGCGTTCAACAGCCGGCACGACCGGATCTCCGCCGACACGGTCCTGGCCTCCGCCGCCATCCCGACCCTGTTCCGGTCCGTGCGGGTGGGCGGGGGCGCCTACTGGGACGGCCTCTTCTCCCAGAACCCGCCGGTGCGGGAGCTTATAGACGAAGGACCGGACGAGATCTGGGTGATCCAGATAAACCCCAAAGAGCGCGACACCGAGCCCCGGACGTTCGCCGAGATCGCCGACCGGCGCAACGAGCTCGCCGGCAACCTGTCGCTGCACCAGGAACTGCACTTCATAGAGAAGATCGACCAGGCGCTGGAAGAAGGGTGGATACCGGAGAACGGCAAGTACAGGCGGATCGTGGTGCGCCTGATCGAGCTCTCCCGACCCCGCTTCTCGCGCTTTCTCGGCACCGCCTCCAAGCTCAACCGCGACCCGCGCTTTTTGCAGGAGTTGATGTCCCACGGCGAGGACCAGGCCAGGGAGTTCCTGACGGCGCTGGCCTTCGAGGACGCCTGGCGCAAGCGAGACCCGGACGCGGTGACGAGCTTCTTCGCCGAAGACGCCGAGCTCGTCTGCTCGCCACCGTTTCAGGAGTGCGGCACCTACAAGGGAAGGGAACAGATACGCCCGTTCGTGGCGAAGCACCTGTGCGGGAACATCCGTATAAACCTGACCAAAAAACAGGTTGCGCGAAACAGGGTCGCCTGGGCCATACGAGCCCGCCGGGGAGACCCCGCCACCCGAGTCGAAGGCGCCGCCGAGGCCGAGTTCCGCGACAGAAAAATACGGACCTTTCGCCTGGACCCCAAGCTGTAACTGGAGAAACAATAAAACAAATATGGCTCGCCGCACTACATCCCTGCTTACCGGGTACCCAGTATCTCCTGCCAGTCGTCTCGCCGGGGCCTGACGCCGAACTCCCGGATCGCCATCAACAGCACGTCTTCGAGCTCGACGCGGCCGGTAATGATGTGTGCTTTTTGGAGTTCTTCGCGGCCGACCCCGGAGCCGGCGCCGAGGTGCAGGTGCGGGAAGTCTATGAAGCTCCTGCGTCCAGGATGCCAGTGGTAGGCGACGACCTCCGGGCCATCCGGCTCTCTCAGGGCATAGTAGTAGCCGAAAGGCGAGGCCGTCCAGGGCGCCTGCCCGGCCTGCTCACAGCGGCTTGCTTGAGTATTGATCCCATGCAAGGATACGAGTATGAAGGCATACTCGAAGGACCTCAGACTCAAAGCGCTGGCTGCCGTCGATCGCGGGATATCCCGCAAGGAGGTCGCACAG
>SIRX01000066.1 GCA_004563715.1 Actinomycetota bacterium
TATTCACGCCGGGTGACCCGGACGACCAACTCTACTTCCTGCTCTCCGGCACGGTGCGCCTCTACAAGATCTACGGTGATTACAAGGAGGCGACGACCGCCCTGCTCAAGGAGGGCGGCATCTTCGGCAAGCTGAGCCTGGTCGAGGGACGCTGGCAGGACGTCTTCGCCGAGGCGGTGACCGAGGCCCGGGTCGCCAGCGTGCAGAAGAGCGCCATCGAGCGCGTGATAAAAAACCGTCCGGAGTTCGCTCTGAAGCTCTTCTCTTCGTTCTCCGAGCGCCTCCGGCAGTCCGACGAGGTCATAGAGAGCCTGCTGCACCGGGAGGTCGCCACGCGCCTGGCGACGCTGCTCATCAACCTCAGCGACCGGTTCGGCGAGGAGAACGGCTCCGGCGTTACGGTCGACGTGCGGCTCACGCACCAGGACCTGGCGAACATGATCGCCTCTACCCGCGAGGCCGTCTCGAAGGTGATGAGCGAGTTCCAGCGCGACGGACACATAGAGGTCCGGAACCGCAAGATCGTTATCCTCGACCGGGACGCCCTCGTCGGGTACTCCAGCCCTTCCGGCCTCACCGTCGACGGCCAGCTAACCATCTGAACCCGGGGAACCGGGTTCATTACCCCCGGGCTTCGAGTAACCCGCTGCCCCGGGCGAAAGCCCAGACCGCGGCGGCCGCGATGACCTCGGCCAGCGTCTGCCACAGGCGGGAGAGGACGACCGCCGCGGCGGCCACCGGCGCCGGGAATACGAGCAGCAATACCGCCAGCAACGCGGCCTCCTTCACCCCCAGGCCGCTCGGCGTTATAAACGACAGGAAGCCGACCTCCCAGGCGAAGGCGTAGCCGCCAATTAGCAGCGGCAGGTATCCGGGCTCGACCGCGGTTATGGAGGCGGTCAGGGCGGCGAAGGCCAGGCCTATCAGCAGCCACCCGCCAACGTAGTACAACAGAAGTAGCAGGACGCGTCCGAAAGGGAGCGTGGCCGCGAGCGGGCCCCGCCCAAAGCGCCGCAGGGCGGCGTTCGCCAGGCGCCGGAAAACACCTGGGTGGAGAAAAAAGAGGCCCACCGGGGCGAGGGCGGCCAGCAGGAGGGCGTAGCGCTCGTAGGGAAACGGCGGCCAGAAAGGGACCGAGGATGCGGCCAGGAGGAGGGCGGAGATCAGGATGAGCGCGTTCTCGTACACGAGGCTGGCGAAGGTCGTGGACGCGGGGATGCCGCGCTGGCGGCACATGGCTATCCGGCCCGCCACCATGGCGACGTTGCCCGGCACGTAGCGGCCCAGGATGGAGGCGAACCAGATAAACGCCGACTCGGAGCGCCCCAAAGGGTCTCCGAAGCTGCGCATGATCAAACGCCACCCGCCCCACTGCTGGAGGTAGTAGAGAAAGATTAGCCCGACCGAGAGCCCCAGGTAGAACGGGTCGAAACGCCACTCGTAATCTCGCGCCTCGCTCCAACCTGAGTACAGCGCCCGGCCCAGGAAGATCGCGACCAGCACCACCAGCACGGGCCCCACAAAGCGGCGCGCCCACCGGAGCGCGCCCTTCATCTCTTTCCCTTCCCGGCGTAGAGTCCCAGGTGGCGGCGGGCCACGCCTTCCCAGGAGAAGAGCCTCCGAGCCCGCTCCCGGCCCGCTTCTCCCAGACGGGCTGCCAGGCCCGGCTCCTCTATCACGCGCAGCAGGGCCTCCGCGAGGATGTCCGGGTCCTCCGGCGGAACGAGCAGGCCGGTCTCGCCGTCCTCGACGGCGTCCACGATTCCTCCGAGCCGGCTCGCCACGACCGGCTTTGCGTGGCTCATCGCTTCGATCAGGACGACGCCCAGCCCCTCCGTCTCGCCCCGGGAGTCCACTATAGCCGGGAGGCAGAAGACCGTGCAGCGCCGGTACAGATCCGACAGGTCCGCGTTGGAGACCCGGCCCGCGAGTTGCACCACGTCTCCGACCCCGGCGCGCTCTATCTCCCGGCGCACCACGGGCTCGTGCTCGCCGCCGCCCACGATAACCACCCGCGCCCGGCCCCGCAGCTTCTCTGCCGCCCGCACCAGCACGGGGAATCCTTTGCGCTCGATCATACGCCCCACCGCCAGCACGACGGGCTCCGCCTCCCGCTGGGGTTCCTCCGCCTCCGGGTTTCGGTCGAGGTTCACCGCGCCCCGGGGCGGGCCGAAAGGTATTACGGTCGCACCCACGCCCGTCAGCTCCCGGACCGTGGCGGCGGTGCTGGAGGAGTTGGCTATCGCGGCGTCGAGGTTGCGCGTAATCCTCCGCAGCACCGGCCGGTAGTGCGGCTTGCGCTGGGCCAGGGCCACCTCGGCCCCGTGGAAGGTCGCCACGAGCCGCGGACGGTTTTTCGAGGCCCACGCGCCGGCCTGGGCCGGGAGCCCCATCGGCAGGGGCCAGTGCGAGTGGATCACGTCGTAGCCGTGGCGGCGGGCGAGCCTCGCGGCCGCCGCCATCCCGGCGCCGACCAGGGCGAACGCCGGGAGCACGAGGTCGCGGCGGCCGACCATCTTGTTCATCGCGCCGGCTTCGTGGGTTACGACCTCCCGCTTTTTCGTGAAGTACCGGTAGCGATGTACCGGGATGCCGTGGATGGTGTGGTCCTCCAGCCCGGCGTAGGTGGGGGCCAGTACTTCGAGATCCACCCCCGAGTCGCGCAGGACCAGGGCCAGCTCCAGCAGCCAGGGAACCTGGTCGTCGTCCTCTGAGCGGGGAAAGGTCGAGGTTACGAAGAGGACCTTCAACGCTGGGAGCGGTCTTCCTCCATTGGAGAGGACTCCGGGCGGCTCTCGCGCAGGATGCTGTAGGGCGGGTCGCTCGTGGCGTAGCTCGTGCGGGTTATCAGTTCGGCTATGAGACCCAGCGACACGCTCTGAACGCCGACGATGATCAGGAGCACCCCCAGTATCAGGAGCGGCCGGTCGCCGATGCCCTGACCGGTGAACCAGAGGACCGAGAGGTACGCGCAGATAACGAAGCCCAGCGTGCTGAAGGCCATGCCGATGCCGCCGAACAGGTGCAGCGGGCGCCGCTGGTAGAGCCCGATAAACACGATGCTTATGAGGTCGAACATGCCCCGCACGTACCGCTCCAGGCCAAACTTGGAGGAGCCTCCGCCGCGGGGCCGGTGGTTTACTATCGCCTCCCCGACTCGGAAGCCCCGGTAGTGGGCGAGCGCCGGGATGTAGCGGTGGAGCTCGCCGTAGAGCGTCACCTCCCGGACGACCTCCTGGCGGTAGACCTTCAGGCCGCAGTTGAAGTCGTGGATCTCGACGCCCGTCAGGATCTGGGTGGTCTTGTTGAAGAGCTTCGAGGGGAGGCGCTTTTCAAGGGGGTCCTTCCGATGCTTTTTCCAGCCGGAGACCAGGTCCAGGTCCTCCTCGAACATCCGGTTCAAGAGGCGGGTGATCTCGCGCGGGTCGTCCTGGAGGTCGGCGTCCATCGTCGCCACGGCCCCGTAGCGGACCCGCTCGAAGCCTGCGGCGAGCGCAGCGCTCTTGCCGAAGTTGCGCCGGAAACGCACCAGCCGCACCGCCGGGTCTCGGGCCGAGATCTCCTCCAGGGTGGCGCCGGTCGCGTCCGTGGAACCGTCGTCCACGTAGATTACCTCGTGCGGCACGTCTTGCAGGGCTTCCCGGATCTCCGCGTGGGTGCGGGCGATGCAGTCCTGCTCGTTGAATACGGGTACAACCACCGAAACACCGTCGAAGACATCACGGGACAGGACCGGTGTTTGGGTTTCGGGGGCGTCTTGCCGCATAACGCGGCCCAGTATAACGCAGATTCCGGCTACCTTGGCCTTTCGCCCGGCGCCGGGCCGTCACGGGCGGCGCAGAGTACCCGGCGGCCGCCGGACGTAGAATAACCTCGTGAGCGGACGGAAAAAACCAGCACGTGGCGACGGGGTGTTCCTGATCTACCTGTCGGCGCTGGCCGTGCTCGGCCTCCTGACCGCCGGCAGCATCGGCGTTACCTGGGACGAGCCGAACTACTTTACCTCTTCCTACTCGTACCTCTCCTGGTTCGGCCACGCTCTTGCAGAGCCCTCGGACTGGTGGGCCTCGATAGACCGCTACTGGGAGCAGAGCCACGAGGCCCCGCCGTTTTTCAAGCTGTGGGCCGGGCTTTTCGCCGGGGCGGCCGCGCTCGTTTTGGGGACGGAGAACCTCGGGCTTCTCGGTGACGCCTACAGGATGGGCTCTTACGCCCTTTTCCTCTTCGCCGTCTACGCCGCGTTCCGGTTTGCGCGCCGGGAGTTCGGCGTCGAGGCGGCCTGGGGCGCGGCCCTGAGCCTGCCGCTCGTCCCGGTCCTCTTCGGCTTTGCCCGCCTGGGGCAGCTTGACGGGGCGGCCGCCGCCCTGTACCTGCTGGCGGCGCTGGCCCTGTACCGCGCGCTGTTTTACGGTGGCCGGAAACAAACGGCCTGGGCGGGTGTGCTCCTGGGGCTCGCGTTCGCCACCAAGCTGACCGTCTTTCCGCTCGTACCCGCTGCGCTTGCCGGGGCCCTGGTCTACCGCCGCCAAAAGGCCGTGTTCGCGCGGCTCTTCGCCAGCTTCGCCACCGGGATGCTGGTCTTCTTCGCGATCTGGCCCTGGTTGTGGCGGGACCCGGTTGGCCGGACGTGGGGGTTCCTGACGTGGGCCGGCGGCCTCCAGGACGAACGCCTGACGTTCTACCTGGGACAGTGGTGGTCCGGCGCGCCGTGGCACTATCCGCTCGCGGCGCTCGTGGCGTTCGTGCCCGTCGTGGTGGCGGCCGCGGGCGTGTTCGGGGTGATCCGGCTGTTCTCGGAGGCCCGGAACCCGGCGGCGGGCTGGCTGCTGATCCACCTCTCCCTCGTCGTTGCGGTGGCGGGGTCGGGGTTCGTCCCGGTCTACGGCGGGCCTCGGCAGTTCCTCGCCGCGTTCCCGCTGTGGGCTTTGTGCGCCGGGGTTGGCGTAGGCTGGCTGGCACGCCGGTTCCGGCCCCGGCGCACCGGCGTGCTGGCCGCCTACGCGGCGCTCGCGCTGCCTGGCATCCTTTGGACCGGGCCGGCGAACTCGCTAGAGTACTACGGGGAAGCCGTCGGCCTGATCCCCGGCGCCCGCTCTTTGGGCTTCGAGACGACCTACCTGGCGAACACCTACAAGCCCGCCGTGGAGTACGTCAACGAGGCCGCGCCCGAGGGGGCGACCGTTTACGTCCAGGCCGGCACCTACGCGGTCGCGGAGACCTACCGCCGGATCGGGGAGCTGCGGCAAGACCTGCGTCCGGCCTATCTCTCGCCCATCGCCCCGGCGACCTACCCGAACGACCGGCGTCCCCGGGAGAACTCTTATTTCTTCTTTCTGCCGCGCCAGTCCATCTACACGGACCAGATGCTGGCGCTGGAGGAGAAGGAGCCGCTCTACGCTTACGAAAAGGGCGGCGTACCGCTGGTCGAGGTCTACTCCGGAGAGGCCGTCAGCGAGACGCTGGACGTGGAGGGGTCTCCGGAGGCGCGGGACCCGGGGCTAGCCAACGCCCTCGTCGCCGGCGGGGGCGTGGCCGCGGTCTTTCTGCTGCTCGTGCGGCGGCAGAAGGAGCAGGACAAACAGCGGTAGCAACAGCAGGTTCCGCGCCGTCAGCATAGCGGTGAAGTAGGGCAGGTTCTCGGCTATCGTCCAGTACTGCTCGTTGATCGCGGTGGTCGCCAGTATGGCCGCGAAGTAGAGGGCCCAGGTAGCCCGCGGAAACCGCAGGCCGCCCGTGGCCGCCGCCAGCGCCACCAGGGGCAGCGGCCAGAACAGGAAGTGCGGGCTCAAGACCTTCCCGAAGACCGCGAACGCGAACGTCGCCGCCGCCGCGCCGCGGACGGCCGTGGCCCGGGGGTCGCGACGCCGCCCCTGGTACCACACCACGGCCAGGGCGAGGAGCGTAGCCGCGATCTGGAAGGTCTCGAAAAAGCCTGCGATCGGGCCTCCGAGCGGCCCCACGGTGTTGAAGCTGCCGAAGGAGTGGACGACCTCGGCGCCGGGCAGCAGCAGCAGAATATTGGACGGAAGGCTCTCGATCATGGCCGGCCGGTCGGAGTGGTAGTTCAGGAAGTGGAGCGCTTCGGGGCCGAAAGCCACGATCCCCCACAGGATACCGGCGGCGAACACCGTCCCGGCCACGGACCACCGCCAGAGGGTCTGGCGCAGGCTCGTGCCGAAGGCCAGGGCGGGCACAGCGACCATCGGATAGAGCTTCAGGGCGCCGCCCACGCCCCAGAGCACCGCGGCCCACAGGGTGCGGCCTCGCAGGAGCAGCACCGCCCCCGCGGTTGCGGCGGCTACCGGTACCAGATCGTGACGGATGTAGGGGAGCCGCCAGAACAGGAGGATGCCCACCCCGTAGAGGAGCAGGGGCTTTGTGCCTATCCTGGAGAGTAGGAACAATATTATGATGTCGAAGACGAGCATCTCCGCGCCGAACAGCACAGCGTAGCCTACGGGTTCGGAGGTGAAGAGGCGCGGGAGGAGCAGGATAAAGAGCGACAGGGGCGGGTACTCGTAGAGGAAGTCAGCATAGAGGACGGAGCCTTCGAAGATGCGGTTGGCGTAGTCGCGGAAGATCTCGACCTGGAAAGCCGGGCCGTTGAGCACCGCGAGCAGCGCCACGGCGGCGAAAACGGCCGTGTGGCTCAAGACGAGGATGAGGAGCAGAAGGGTTCTGCGAGCTTCTAATCCGGCTTTCTCGAACACGGGGTATATTCTCCCAGAAACTTTCGGAGTCGGGGGGCGTATAGATATTAAGGTATGGAGTACACACCTACAGTGACCCTCGGCCGCTGGCGAGAGAGGATCCAGGGCCTGTCCCTCCGGCGTGAGAGCCTGGAGGACAACGAGCTTGTGGGCCGGACCCTGGAGGGTGATACGCGTTCCTACGAGGAGCTGGTCCGCCGCTACGAGCGGCTGGTCGGCCGGGTCCTCTATCCTTACGCCCGCCGCGAGACTTCCGTAGAAGACCTGGTGCAGGAGACCTTCCTGCGGGCCTACGACCGGCTGGAGACCTTCAACCCCGACTACCGCTTCAAGACCTGGCTTCTCGCTATCGCCAACAACCTCGGCGTGGATACCTTGCGCCGCCGCCGGGAGGTGGTCGAGTTCAACCCCGAGGTGCACGCCGGATCGACGGGCGGGCCGGAGAGCGCGGCCCTGGAGACCGACCGGGCTCGGGCCGTGCAGGCGGCTATAATGACCCTTCCGGAGACGTACAGCGTGCCGCTTATCCTGCGTTACACTGAGGACATGAGCTACGCCGAGATAGCTGAGGTCCTCGGTATAACGGTTCCGGCGGTCAAGAGCCGCCTCTTCCGCGCGCGCAACATGCTGGCCGGGAAGCTGCGGGAGGAGGGGGAGGCCGGATGACCGGGCGTTCCGGCTGCAACTGCGACCCGGAGATGGTCTTCGAACTCGTCGAGCGGTCTCTGCCGCCGGAGCAGGAGAGGGAGGTCCGGGCGCACCTGGAACGGTGTCCCGGCTGCCGCGAGCGCTACGAGCTCGAGGCTGAGCTCAACGCCCGGCTCGAAGCCCTGGACTTCTCCGGGCCCCGGCGCTCGGTCTGCGAGCGGGTGGCGATGGCCCTGCCGACCCGTCCTGCCAAGGTCCGGCTTTTGTGGGTGTTGCTGGCGGGGGGGCTGCTGCTGGTTTCGCTCGCTGCCCTGGGGCTTAACGGTACGAACCCAGCTGCCTTCGTGGTAGACGCCTCGGCGGCGTTCTGGAGCTCCGCCGCGATACTGGCTAGCCTGGTATCCAAGGTGCTGTACGCCGCGGGCCCGGTGCTTCTGGCAGCCTTGCTCATCGGCGCGCTGCTCGACCTCGTGTTGCTCGCTGTCCTGTTGGCGGTGGCCCGCCGTACCCGGGCGGTATGAGCGTCTTTCCGTCAGCGCCTCCCCGGCCTGTGGTCCGGGCCCTGCTTACGTTCTTGCTGGCCACCACAGCAATGCTGTTGCTCTACCAGCCGCCGGCCCATGCCCTGGAGAAAGCCCTGTTCGGGGATGTAGTAGTGGAGCCCGGGCAGTCAAAAGGGGACGTTTCGGCGCTCCTGGGCGACGTAGAGATCAGAGGTCCCGTAGAAGGCAACGTCAGGTCCGGGTTCGGGGACGTGAGGGTCTACGAGCCGGTCACCGGGGGTATCGAGGCCGACTTCGGGGACGTGTACATAGACTCCCGCGTTACCGGCGACGTGAAGGTGGGACACGGGCAGGTCGACCTCGGCCCCGAAGGCTTTGTGGCGGGGGACCTGTACTGCGAGAACTGCCAATGGCACGAGCTGCCCGAGGAGCAGGTCGAGGGGCAGAAGGTCTTCGGCATGGCTTCCGGGGGCATGGCTTCCGGGTTCGGCGCGCAGGACGAAGGCTCGAGGATACCCGGCTTTGCGGGCTGGTTGTTCGCGACCCTGGTATTCGTGGCCGTAAGCGTGCTGGCGGCCGTCGTGGCCCCGCGGCCGCTCGAGTCTTCGGCCCGGAAGATCGACGAGTACATGGGCCGGTCCCTGCTGGTCGGCGTGGCCTCGGTGCCCGCGGCACTCCTGCTCTCCGTGGTGCTCGCTGTCTCCATAGTGGGTATACCGCTTCTGCTGCTCGCCGCCCCCATCTACCTGGCGTTCGTCTTTTTCGGGGCGCTCGTTGCCGCCTACTTCCTGGGGAAGAGAGTGCTGCTCGCCACCGGCCGCTACCACGCGGGTAACGCCCTCGCCGCTGCGATAGGGGCTTTTATCCTGACCGCGGCCTATCTAGTACCTTTTATCGGCGGGCTTCTGCTCTACGCCCTGGCGCTGCTCGGCACCGGCGCGGCCATCCTGGCGATCTTCTCGCGCCGTGGTAGCCCTGCTTACCCGTCCTACGAAGCATACGTCCGGGACCGGCGCGCCTGACCCGGACGCGCTGTTTCAGGGCTCTGCTTTCACCCCTTGTCTCTGTACGTTGGTAGCATCGACGCCAGCCCGGCCGTCAGAGATGTTGGCCACCGGGAGTATATTTGTTTCGCACTGCAGCCCGCTATTGCGAGATAGTTAAAAATGACTATATACTGCTTAACCATGAATTCGAGAGGGTTGTCCGGTGACGGTCAGAGCGCGTATACTACGCTGGGGAAAAGGGATTAGCGTCTGTTCGCCACAGTACGGACTGGGAGGAGGAAGGGAATGGGAACACCGTGAGCTATACGCTCTGGGAAAGAAGTAGGTTGGACTACCGCGCGAGAACCGAAACTGGCTTGCTGGCTAGAAAGGAAGAATCTTGACGAGAACAAAAACCCGGGTCCCGTGGCTATTGCTGGTGCTAGTCATAATGCTTACTGGGCTGGTCTTTGCGGCCTGCGGGGCTGAGGAGCCGGCGCAAGAAGGCAACGGCGAGGAGCAGGCGCAAGAGGGAGAGGGCGAAGAAGCCGAAGAGGTAGCCGGCGAAAGCGGAATCGTCTACGGTCTGGATCAGGAGCCGGACATCCTCAACATCATGATCGTGGGCGGTGACCTAGCGGTTGCCAGCAACGTGACCGACGGCATCCTGGAGTCGCCCCTGAGGATCACGCCCGACATCGAAGACCTCGAGTCGGCCTACCAGCCGGAGCTGGCCGAGGATCTGCCGGAGATAATCAGCGAGGACCCGCTCACCATCGAGTACAGGATCCACGAGGACGCCACGTTCTCCGACGGTGAGCCGGTAACCAGCGAGGACGCCCGGTGGACCTACGAGCAGATCATGGACGAGGACAACCAGATCATCACCCGGGTGGGCTGGGAGAAGGTCGAAGAGTTCGAGACCCCGGACGACAAGACCGTCCGGCTGGTCTTTAGCGAGCCGTACGCCCCGTGGCGTACCCTTCTCGCCGGCAGCTGGCCGATCCTGCCCAAGCACATCTACGAGGGCGAGGACTTCAATACCGCCCTCAACGACGAGGTCGTCGGCAGCGGCCCGTTCGTCTTCGAGGAGTGGAACCGGGGCCAGAGCCTGACGATCACCAAGAACGAGGACTACTGGGGCGAGGAGCCGGGGCTGGACCAGGTCACCTTCCGCTTCATCCCCGATTCGCAGACGTTGATCAACTCCCTGGAGGCGGGCGAGGTAGACTTTATCGAGCCGCAGCTCGACATCGGCCTTATCGACCGGCTCGAAGGCTTTGGCGGTGTCCAGGTAGACCTCGGAGCCGGGACCCAGTGGGAGCACATCGCCTTCAACCTGGAGGAGGTGGACGATCTGCGGTTGCGGCAGGCCGTTGCTTACGGCATCAACCGCCAGCAGATCCTGGACGAGATCCTAGAAGGCCAGGCCGATCCGCTCCACAGCGTGATCATGCCGCAACAAGAGGTTTTCTATACGCCGGCGTGGGAACAGTACTCCTACGACCCCGATCAGGCCCAGCAACTCGTAGAGGAGCTGGAGGCTGACGGGGTGGACACGAGCATCACCTTCTCCACGACCGCCGGACAGCAGCTGCGTGAGACGCTGCAGGAGATCGTGCAAGCGCAGCTCGGCGAGATCGGAATAGACGTCAGCATCGAGAACACCGCCGCCCAGACCTTCTTCGGCGAGTGGACCCCGCAGGGCAACTTCGAGATGGGCGAGTGGGCCTGGCTCTCCGACCCGGACCCGACGCTCACTACGCTCTTCGGTGCCAACGCGTTGCCGCCGGACGGCCAGAACTACTACCGCTACGAGAACGACGAGGTCACCGAGTGGCTCCAGCAGTCCGACGTGACCGTCGACGAGGAGGAGCGCGGACAGCTCCTGATTCAGGCCCAGGAGCAGATGGCCGAAGACCTGCCGCTGATACCCATGTACCAGCGGACGGTGATCTACGCCTACGACGAGAACCTCTCCGGTCCGGAGATGAACCCGACGATAGCGGGGCCGACCTGGAACCTGGGAGAGTGGAGCATAGATCGCTAACGGCGAGGCGAATGTGGGATGGGGGCCGGCCCCCCATCCTCCACCCGGTAGAAGGCAGGTTCGGGGTTGAAGGTATGAAGTCGTCTGCTAGCTCTCACAGCTCTCTTCACGCCCGTCTCGTAACGTCGGCAGCGTTTGCTGCGGAAACGCGTAGGCTTCGCGGGCCGGACGAGCTTGACGACTTCGCCCGAGGAACGAGCGTGGTGTGCGAGCCTCTAGAGAAGCCGGAGGTGGCCGGGGCTTGATAGCCTACGTCATAAGGAGGCTTATCTTCAGCCTCTTCGTGCTCTTCGTGCTGAGCATCGCGATCTTCCTTCTGGTGCAACTGGCGGCCGACCCGCTGACGGAGTTGCGGCAGAACCCCCAGATCCGGGGAGCCGACATAGACCGGCTGGCGGCCCTCTACGGCCTCGACCAGCCGATGTACGTGCAGTACCTGATCTGGATGCGCGACATGCTCTTCTACGGGGACTTCGGCCTCAGCTTCCGGCAGAACATAGACGTGACCACTATCATCGGCCGCCGGGTGTGGCCCACGGTGCAGCTCATAGGCTCGGCCATGATCCTCAGCATCGCTATCGGCATCCCGCTGGGCGTCTACTCGGCGATCAAGAAGTACAGCGCGCTGGACAAGACGGTAACCTTCCTGGCCTTCGTCTTCTTCAGCATCCCGGTCTTCCTGCTCGGGCTCGTCTTCCAGCTCATCTTCGCGATAAAGCTCGCCGAGTGGACCGGGGTGCGCGTCTTCTACGTCTCCGGGATGGGCTCGGGGGGGCTGGTGGACTGGCTGCAGCACATCACCCTGCCGGCCCTGACGCTGGCGTTGATCAGCATAGCTGTCTACAGCCGCTTCCAGCGCAGCTCGATGCTCGACGTGCTCGCCGCCGACTACCTGCGGACGGCGCGGGCCAAGGGGCTGAACCAGCGGTCCGTCTACCTAAAGCACGCCTTACGCAACGCGCTCATTCCTATAGTCACGCTGGTGGCTCTGGACCTGATCTCCCTCATCGCGGGTGCGGTCGTCACGGAGACCGTCTTCGCCTGGCCGGGGCTCGGGTTCCAACTGCTGAACTCCGTGTACAACGGGGACTACAACGTGTCGCGGGCGATACTTATGATAATCGCGGTGATTACGGTATTTCTCAACCTCGTGGCCGACATCGCGTACTCGCTGGTGGACCCGAGGGTCAGCTACAGCTAGATGAAGGAGTCCTAGAGAGATGGTGGACCGGCCGGGAGACTCGAGGGGGGAAGCAGGCACCGCGGTGGCGGAAGCTCCGGAGGCGTTCGAGGCTCAGGTAAAAGGCCGCACCCAACGCGAGATCATCTGGCGGCGCTTCAAGAAGCACAAGCTGGCTATGGTCAGCGGGTTTGTGCTGGTTATCCTCTACGTCTCGGCGCTCGCCGCTCCCGTAATCTCTCCGTACGGCTTTGCCGAGCAGAACTTTACGGCTATCAACAGCCCGCCGAGCGCCGAGCACTGGATGGGCACCGACCGTCTGGGGCGTGACGCGTTCACCCGGGTGCTACACGGAGGCCAGGTCTCCCTGCTCGTCGGGCTCGGGGTGGGGGTGGGCTCGACCATCGTCGGCACGGCCATCGCTATCTCCGCCGGCTACTACGGCCGCTACGTGGACACCGGCGCGATGGGGCTCACGGACTTCGTGCTGGCCTTGCCGGCTCTGCCGCTGCTCATCGTGGCCGGAAGCGTTTTCCGGTTCAGCCCGCCCATCATAACCCTCGTCCTGATCCTCCTCTTCTGGCCGCCGATCTGCCGGCTGGTGCGCGGGCAGGTGCTCTCGTTGCGCGAGTCGGAGTTCGTGCAGGCGGCCCAGGCTGTTGGGGTTCCGAACTGGAAGATAATGGTCCGCCACCTCCTGCCGAACGTGATCGGGGTGATGGTCGTCCAGGCTACCCTGGCGGCGGGTACGGCGATCTTGCTGGAGAGCATCCTCTCGTTTCTCGGCCTCGGCATCCAACCCCCGACGCCCTCGTGGGGCAACATGCTGGAGAACGCCCGCACCGCGATGACCAACCAGTGGTGGCTGGCCTTTTTCCCAGCGCTGATGATCGTCATAACCGTGCTGTGCATCAACTTCCTGGGCGACGGTCTCAGGGACGCTATGGACCCGAAGTCGGTAGAATAGGATCGGTAGGATAGCCCTATGGCGCTGCTCGAAGTAAAGAACCTCAAGACACACTTCAAGACCCCCGACGGCATCGTAAAAGCCGTGGACGGGGTCTCCTTTACCGTGGACGAGGGCGAGACGCTCGGGATAGTGGGCGAGTCGGGCAGCGGAAAGAGCGTCACGGCCATGAGCTTGATGCAGCTCAACCCCGTACCGCCCTGCTTCTACCCGGAGGGCGAGATCCTTTTCGAGGGCCGGAACCTGCTCGAAGCCTCCGAGCGCGAGATGCAGAAGATCCGGGGCGACGACATGGCCATGATCTTCCAGGATCCGATGACGAGCCTCAACCCGGTCTTCACGGTCGGCGACCAGATCATGGAGGCCGTCAGAGTTCACCAGAAGGTCTCCAAGAAGGAGGCCCGGGACAAGGCCATAGAGGTACTGCGAGACGTGGGCATAGCCAACCCCGAGAAAAGGGTGGACGAGTACCCGCACCAGTACTCTGGCGGCATGCGCCAGCGGGCCATGATCGCGATGGCGCTCTCGTGCAACCCCAAAATACTCCTCGCCGACGAGCCGACCACGGCCCTGGACGTAACCATCCAGGCCCAGATCTTGGAGCTTATGGTCGGTCTGCAAGAAAAGTACGGCACGGCGATCATCATGATCACCCACGACCTCGGCGTCGTGGCGCAACTGGCGGACAAGATCATGGTCATGTACGGCGGCCGGGCGGTCGAGACGGGGCCGACCGACGACGTCTTCTACGACCCCCTGATGCCTTACTCGTGGTCTCTGATACGCTCGATACCCCGGCTGGACAAGGCCGGCGAGGTTCGGCTCCTGCCGATCAAGGGCTCCCCTCCGAGCCTGATCTTCCTGCCCAAAGGGTGCAACTTCGCCCCGCGCTGTCCGTTTGTCAAGGACGAGTGCCACGAGATAGACCCCGGTCTGGAGGAGAAACGTCCCGGGCACCGGGCGGCTTGTATCCTCTCCGTGGAAGAGATAGAAGAGAACAAGCACCGGATAGACGCCGAGTTGGGGGTCGAACAGGCATGAGCGCAAACGGACAGGCGGGAGAGTACCTGCTGGAGACCCGCGACCTGAAGATGCACTTCCCGATCAAGGCCGGCGTGTTCAAGAGGACCGTCGGGCACGTGAAGGCCGTAGACGGCGTGGACCTCCAGGTCCGCAAGGGCGAGACGCTGGGGCTGGTCGGAGAGTCGGGCTGCGGCAAGTCGACGCTGGCGCGTTTGATCTTGCGTCTCCACGAGGCGACCGCCGGCGAGGTGTTCTTCGAGGGCGAAAACATCCTCAAGTACGACCGCAGGCAGATGATGAAGGTCCGGCGCAACCTGCAGATCATCTTCCAGGACCCATACGCCTCCCTGAACCCGCGCATGACGGTCGGAAGCATAATCGCCGAGCCGCTACGGACCCACAAAGGCACGACGGACAACATCAAGCGGCGGGTGCAGGAGCTTCTGGAGATCGTGGGCCTCAGCCCCGAGCACTACAACCGCTACCCGCACGAGTTCTCCGGCGGCCAGCGCCAGAGGATCGGGGTCGCCCGGGCCATCGCGCTCAACCCCAAGGTGATAATCTGCGACGAGCCGGTCTCGGCGCTCGACGTCTCGATCCAGGCCCAGGTGGTCAACTTGCTGATGGACCTCCAGAAGGAGTTCGACCTGACTTACATCTTTATCGCCCACGACCTCTCGGTGGTGAAGCACATCTCCGATCGGGTGGCGGTGATGTACCTGGGTCGGGTGGTCGAGATCGCCGACCGCAACCAACTCTACAACCGGCCGCTGCACCCCTACACCAACTCGCTACTCTCTGCCATCCCCATCCCGGACCCGAAGCTGGAGCGCCAACGCCAGAGAGTGGTTTTAACCGGCGACGTTCCCTCGCCGGCGAACCCGCCCCCCGGCTGCACGTTCCACACCCGTTGTCCCCGGGTGCAGGACTACTGCAGAAACAACGTGCCGCCGCTGGAGCGTCAGGAAGAGAACGGCCACCGGGCGTCTTGCTTTTTCCCGGTCGTGTCGGGCCAGAAGATCGAGGAGCCCACGGCGAGCACGCCCTATAAAGCCGGGGAGTAGCCTTTATCCGGCGCGGTATCGCTTGCCTGACGCTCGTCCTGCTCGTCTTGATACCGCTCTCTGGTTGCGGAGGCCCGGAGACGGTGGAGGAGCCGCCCCGCGACGTCTCCCCCCCGCAAGAGGAGCCGATAAGCCAGTGGGGACAGGGTGGCACCGCCCGGCTTATGCTGCCCGAGGAGCCCGCCTGCCTGAACCCCTACAGGGCGGCGTGCCGCGGAGCAGAAACGCTCTCCGGGCTGGTGCTGGAAGCGCCGCTAATGGCCGGGCCTTCAACGAGGTACCGGCCGCTGTTGGCGGAGGCCGTGCCGTCTTTCGGAGGTGGGACGTTGGGGCTGGCCCCGTTCACGGTCGAGTTCCGCTTGCGCGAGGACGCCCGTTTCTCCGACGGCGGGTCGCTGACGAGCGCGGACGCCGGATGGACTTACGAACAAGCCGTCCGGCTCGCGGAGACCGGGGAGATAGCCCCGTTGTACGCAGGCTTTAGCCGGGTCTCCAGGATCGAGACCCCCGACGCTCGGACGGTGCGTCTGGTCTTCGACGGGCCCTACGCTCACTGGCAAGACCTACTTACGGCGCCGGTGCTCCCTCGCCACATCCACGAGGACCGCGGCCTCCTGGACCTGGACCTGGATGACGAGCCGGTGGGCAGCGGTCCCTTCGTACTCCAGGGCGGGGCGGAGGGTGCTTTGGACTTCGTCGAGAGCGGAGAGTACTGGGTCGAGGAGCCGCCGCTGCCCAACCTGGAGGGTGTGGAGGTGCGTTTCCCGGAAGACCCGGAGACAGCCGCGGAGGATCTGGCCTCCGGACATGCGGATTTCGGCTTTTTCGCCGCGGGACCGGCGCCGGACTCCGGAGACCTGCTCCGGGCGGCCGCAGCACCGGTAAGGGTGGAGCTGATGCTCTTCAACGCCCGCCGGTTGGAGGACCGGGAGGCGCGGGCGGTTATCTCGCGTGCGGTCGACCGGGAGGGTATAGCCGGGACCCTCGGCGCGCCCGTGGCGCGGAGCTTCGTGCCGCCGGAGTTCGTTCCGGGTTACGTACCGGCGTGGAAGGAGCCGCCGGAGGACCGGGCCGAAACAAGGGCTGGACAGCAGTTGTCCCGCCAGACGCTAGAGCTGGTGTACCCGGAGGGTAGCCCGGCACGCGGGCGGGTGGCCTCTACCCTCGCCGAGAACCTGTCAGCCGCTGGTATCGAGGTCGAAGCCCGGGTTGTTCCCCCGGAAGAGTTTTTCGGAGAGGTGCTGCCGGACGGCGCGTTCGATCTCGCCCTCTTTACCGGGGGAGCGCCTGTGGAGCACGGCGCGCTCGTGCCCAACCTGCCGCCGGAGGCCGGAGAAAAGCTCGTCCGCGGCTCGGAGGCCCTCGACGGGGAGGATAGAGCCCGGCTGCTCGCCGAGGCGCAGAACGTCCTGGCCGACCAGAACGCCCTCCTGCCCTTGTTCGTGTGGCCGGACACGTTCGCCTGGTCGAGTGGTCTCCGCGGCCCGCGGCCCGAGACGCCTTATCGGGGGCTTATGTGGAACATTCGGGACTGGGCTTTCTACAAGTAGGGCCTGGAGAAGAAGCTTTCTCTGACCGCCAGCTTCCAGAAGAACGGTTCACGCTCTCGTTCTTGCAGTAGAATCAGGATGTGCTGAAGAACACCTCTGCCAGACTCAACCGCCGCGTGCTCGTGCGCGCGTTCGCCTTCGTGGCGGTTGTGCTGGTGGTGGGGCTCGGGGCTTACGAGTTCGGCCGCTCGCAGAGTCCGGCCGGATTGGCGGAGGCGGATCAGGAGAGCCTCAGGTTGTACGCCGAGGCCCTGGACGTGGTGCGCGATGACTACGTGGACCAGGAGTCCGTCGATCCACGACAGCAGACGTACGCTGCCATCGAGGGGATGCTCGACTCGCTCGGGGACGAGGGGCACACGCGGTTTCTCACCCCCGAGGAGCGGGAGCGGAACCAGGCGGGCCTCTCCGGCACGTACGTGGGCGTCGGCATCCAGCTGGAGAACGAAGACAACCGGGTGGTGGTGACCGCCCCCATAGAAGGCTCCCCGGCGGAGCAGGCCGGCATAAGGACCGGTGACGTCGTGGTGGCGGTAGATGGCGAGTCGGTACGCGGGGACGAGATGGGCCGGATCGCCGAAAAAGTTCGGGGTCCCGAGGGGACCACCGTAGAGCTCACCATACTAAGGGACGGCGAAGAGAAAGACTTTACCCTGGAGAGGGCCGAGATAAGGTCTCCCGTCGTCTCCTGGGCCCTGATCCCCGGCACGGAAGTGGCCCACGTCCGGCTGGCGTCCTTCACGGACGAAAGCGCGGACAAGCTCCGGGAGGCCTTTACCGAGGCCCGTGAAGCCGGCGCCGGGCGTTTCGTGTTGGACCTTCGCAACAACGCGGGCGGAAAGCTGGATCAGGCCGTGAGAATGGCCGGGCAATTTTTGGAGCCGGGGAGCACCATCTACCTGCGACAGAACGCTTCCGGCGACCGCGAGGAGGTGGAGGTGCCGCGCCGCGCGCAGCCTACGGACGCCCCGCTGGTCGTTCTCGTAAACAACGGTTCGGCTTCCAGCGCCGAGATCCTGGCCGGAGCCCTGCGGGACAACGGCCGCGCGCCGGTGGTCGGCGTCCAGACCTTCGGAACCGGAACCGTGCTTCAAGAGTTCGCCCTCGACGACGGTTCGGCCATCTTACTCGGCATCGCCGAGTGGCTCACGCCCGGCGGAGACTTTATTCGGGAGACCGGTATAGAGCCCGACGTAGAGGTCCAGCTCGCGGAGGATACCGACCCGCTGATCCCTCGGGAGGTAGAGGACCTCCCGAGGGAAGAAGCTTTCGAGCGGGATGCTCAGTTGCAACGGGCTTTCGAAGAAGTTCAGGACCAGTAGCGGGTTTCACTTAAAAGCTGGTTTTGCCGCTGTACCTTCCCGGGTACAGTATCTATGCAGTCGAGAGAAAGGAAACCCGTGGCACAGCGCGTACACGAGAGCATCGAGGTGTCCGCTCCCATGCCGGATGTCTTCCGGTACTGGTCGAACTTCGAGAACTTCCCGAACTTCATGCAGAACGTCGAGGAAGTCCGCATGACCGGTGAAGACAAGAGCCACTGGAAGATCAAGGGTCCGCTCGGCAAGAGCGTCGAGTTCGACGCCAGGACCACGGAGATGGACCCCGAGCGGGGCATCGGCTGGAACACTGAGGAGGGCGAGGTGATGACCTCCGGTGAGGTTCGTTTCGAGGAGGTCGCCCCCGACCGCACCCGGGTGGACCTGACCATGAACTACGCCGACCCGCCCGGCGGCAAGGTGGGCGAGGCCGTGGCCAACATGCTCTCGGACCCCGAGAAGAGCGCCCGCGAGGATCTCGAGAACTTCGCCCAGCTCGTAGAGCGGGGCGAGCTCGGAGGCCCGGAGGAGCAGACCCCGAGCCGCTAGGCGGCGCAAAACCCTCCGACTTCGAGAGTTTTGAGGTAGTATAGGGTCGCCGGTTTCAAATAAACCGGCGACCCTATACGTTGCGGGAAGGGGTAAGCTTTGGGACTCGCCGTAATCTCCATGATAGTACTGGTAGTAATAGCTTTGATCGCTGTTCCCGTGCTCATCCGGGTCTTTGGCGCAGCCGCCGACCGCGACCAGGACCAGTCCGGCGGAGAAGAAGAGGAAAACGGGGAGAAGCAGGGAATGCGCTCCGGCCCTCGCCGGTAGCTAGTCCAGCAGGTCCCTCAGGCTCGCGGCGTGGGGGCTGCTCTTTATCTTGGCGAGCGCCGTAAGCTGTATCTGGCGGATGCGCTCCCGGGTTACGTCGAAGCGTTCGCCGACCTCCTCCAGCGTCTTTGGCTGTCCGCCGGTGAGGCCGAAGCGGTACTCCAGGACCATCCGCTCCCGCTCGGGGAGGCTGTTCAGCGCCTCGCGCATCCTGGACTTAAGCAGCGAGGATTTTGCCAGGTCGTGGGGGCTCTCGGAGTCCTCGTCCGCGATAAAGTCGCCCAGCTCCGAGGAGTGGTCCTCGCCAACGGGGGTTTCGAGGCTTATAGAGCGCCGGGAGACGCGGCGGATGCGCGCGATCTCCTCGACCTCCGTCTCCATGATGCGGGCGACCTCCTCGTCGCTCGGGTCGCGGTTGAGGTCGGCGGCCAGGGAGCGCTGCACCCGGTAGTACTTGTTGATCTTCTCGACCATGTGCACCGGCACCCGTATGGTCCGGCCTTTGTCCGCGATGGCGCGGGTCACGGCCTGCCGGATCCACCACGTCGCGTACGTTGAGAACTTGAAGCCCTTGCGGTAGTCGAACTTCTCCACGGCCCGCATGAGGCCGATGTTGCCCTCCTGGATCAGGTCCAGCAGGGAGACGCCCCGGCTGGCGTACTTTTTGGCGATGGAGACCACGAGCCGCAGGTTGGCCCGCGTTAAGTGGGCCTTGGCCCGCCGGTCGCCGCGCTCGATGCGCCGGGCCAGGTAGATCTCCTGGGCCTTCGTGAGCAACGGCGTCTTGCCGATCTCGTCCAGGTACATCTGGACGGCGTCGCCCGTGTAGCGGGTGCGCAGGTCGCTCTCCAGGACCGCTTCCACGATCTGGGCGTCTTCTTCCTCCGCCAGGGCGTCGGCCAGAAAGCCGGCGTCCACGACCTCGATACCGTGCTCGCGCAGCAGGCCATAGACCTGCTGGATCTCGCCGGTGGAGAGATCTACCTCCTGCAAGAGGTCGAGGACTTCGCTGGATTCTAGAGTGCCGGTCTCCTGACCGGCCTCGAAGAGTTCCCGAACCTCTTCGATCTCTCGCAGTTCACGCTGAGGTTGCAATATCCTCTAGCTCTCCTAGACTGAAACCAACCTGATATCCGAACGTAATATATCTTAAATGGGTCAGAGATCAATTATCATGTGCCAAACGACCGAAAGTAGAGGGAGAGGGATGTGATCGGGCTTAGGAATATGTACCGGGTTTTTCAGGAATCTCGCAAAGCCGCCCGGGAGCACGCGACGCTGGCGGTGCTGGGAGACTCGGACCGGGCGACGGACTTGACGCGCGTTCTCGGGGCGCAGCGGGGGGTGCGGGGCGCGGAGATTATCTTGAGCGTCCCCGACGGGGACGGGCCGTTGACCCTCTCGGGCAAGGCCGTGGAAGACCCGGACGAGATCAACCTCCCCTCCGTCAGCGAACAGAGCGTCGCGGAGGAACTGGTGCCGCGTGTGGTGGGGGCGCTGAACGAGGACTACCTCATCTCTCTCGGGCGCGGGTATCCGCTCTTCCGGCGGGCGGTGTGCGAGGAGGTGATCCGCAAGAACGCCCGGCAGAACGCTGTTATCGGGGCTTTGCCGATCCCCGGGGCGGACATGCCGGTGATGACCGCCAACCAGGGACGGATGGTGCTTAGCCTGGCCGCTATTCACGGTGAAGAGCTATCTATAGACCGGGCCAGGGAGCTACTCGGGGTGGTTGCCGCCGGCTTCGGCCTGCGGGCCTTGAGCCGCCAGGTCGTCAAGCTCATACCGTTCGGCGGCTGGGCCGCGGCGGCGGCCATCGGCTACGCGGGAACCGTGGCGATGGGCCGCGCAACCATGCTCTACTTCGAGCGCGGCCACCAGGAGGTCGGTGAGAAGGAGATGTCCGAGATCCGGCGCCGGGCCGTGGAAGAGGCCGAGGCTTTCGTTTCCCGTTTGTTCCGCCGGTAATGCCGGTGGCAAACCGCAGATGATATTTCCCCGTGGCTGCTGAATTCTCCCGCCTGCTCTCGGACCTGAGGTCCGCCTTTGGCAGCCTGAGACGTCTGGGCTTCAGGGTCTTTCTCGCCCTGAGCGCCTTGCAGGCGGCGTTGGTGGCTATTCTGGTGGCCATGGCCCAGTTCAGGAAGCGTCGGGAGGAACCCCGGGAAGGCTTTCCTTGGGAGGACCAGGGCGAGGTAGAGCTAGAACACGGCGACCAGCAACTCAAGATCTACGCCTACGGCGTGGAGCTCTACGAGGCGATGCTGGACGAGATAGAGTCGGCCCGCGACCACGTCTTTCTCGAAACTTTCATCTGGAAGGGTGACTCTCTGGGCCGCCGCTTTGTAGATACGCTGGCCCGCAAGGCCTGTGAGGGCGTGAGGGTGTACGTGATCTTCGACGGTTTCGCGAACCTGGTCGTGCCGGCCAGGTTCAAGCAGTTCCCCGAGGAGATACACACCCTGCACTTCCGGCCGCTGGACGGTGTCTCCAGCGTCGTGAACCCGCGCACCATGTTCCGCGACCACCGGAAGATACTGGCCGTGGACGGGCGGGTGGCGTTTCTGGGTGGCTACAACATCGGGGCGCTCTACGCGACGAGCTGGCGGGATACCCACCTGCGCATCCGGGGCAAGGAGGTGTTGGAGGTCGAGAACGCCTTTATTGACTTCTGGAACAGGCATCGCACCCCGGACCTGCCCCAGATAACGCCCCTCAAGGAGCGTGCCTGGAACTCCCACCTGGTGCTCCACCGCAACGACCCGTACCTGCGTATCTTCCCGATCCGGGGCGTCTACCTGGAGGCCATAGACCGGTCCAACAAGCGCATCTACCTGACCCACGCGTACTTCGTGCCCGACCGGGCGATGCGGTCCCATCTGGTCGACGCCGCGAAGCGCGGCGTGGACGTGCAGATAATAGTACCGAGGGAATCGAACCACGTGACCGTCGACTGGCTCGCCCGGCGCCACTTCCACGAATTGCTGGAGGCCGGCGTGCGGATCTTCCGCTACAAACACATAATGATCCACTCCAAGACCGCCACCATGGATGGCGTGTGGTCCACGGTGGGCACGGCGAACATAGATCGCCTGAGCCTGCTGGGAAACTACGAGGTGAACCTGGAGGTTTACAGCGAACGCTTCGCCCGGCAGATGGAGCGGATGTTCGAGCTGGACAAGACCAACACCGAGGAGCTTACCCTGGAGGAGTGGGAGAGCCGCCCGCTGCCGGCCAAGCTCGTCGAGCGGGCGCTCTCGACCCTGAGTCCCCTCGCCTAGCGGCCCGGGTTCATCCCGGCGTATGTGGCGATGCGGCCCTGTATAATCGGTGTGGAAAGTGTCTCTGCTGCTGGAAGTTGCTAGAAGAAAGGGGTTGTTTGGCGCGCTGGCGGCTCCTAGAGCCCGAACCGGACGTAGTAGCCCAGCTCGCGCGGACCGCAGAGGTGGACGATCTCTGCGCCCGGGTGCTGGCGAACCGGGGCGTCGAGCCCGGGGCGGCGGCGGGCTTCCTCTCGCCCTCGCTCAAGACGGTCGGGGCCCCGGATGAGGAGCCGTGGCGGGCGGCGGCCCGCCGTATATCCCGGGCCGTAAAGGCCGGCGAGCGGATCGGCATCTTCGGCGACTACGACACCGACGGCATCACCTCCGCGGCGGTGCTCTACCTCGCGCTCTCCAGCTACGCGAACGAGGTGTTCGTGAAGCTGCCCACCCGGCAGGTCGGGTACGGTTTGCTGGAGCCCTACGTGCGGGACCTCTTCGCCGAAGGCGCGGACCTACTCGTAACCGCCGACTGCGGCATCTCGAACAAGGGCGAGGTGGAGCTTGCGGGCTCTCTGGGCATGGACGTGATCGTCACCGACCATCACATCCCGCCGGAGGACCCGCCAGAGTCTCCCCCGGCGGTCGCCGTCCTGGACCCCAAGCTCTGGGACCCGGATGACCCGCTCGCCGGGGTGGGCGTGGCGTGGAAGCTCGCCTGGGCCGTGGCCCGGGAGCTCGGGGACCCGGAGGGCCGCCGGCGCCTCGGGCGGCTTCTGGACCTGGTCTCCGTCGGCACGATCGTGGACATCGCACCGCTCGTCGGGGACAACCGGGCGCTGGCGGCGATGGGGCTTCGTCACCTCAACCGAACGCTGGAGGCCGGGGGGGCGCGGCCAGGCCTGGAGGCGCTCGTAAAGGTCTCGGGGGTGCGCGGAGAGCTGGACGAAGACGACCTCGGGTGGAAGCTCGGGCCGCGGATAAACTCCATCGGCAGGATAAAAGACCCGACCCCCGCCCTGGAAATGCTCCTCACCAAAGACCGCCGCGAAGCCCTGCGGATAGCCTCCCAGCTCCACCAGCTCAACGGCGAGCGCCAGCGGCGGACCCGCTACGCCGTGGAGCAGGCGATGCGGGAGGTCGTGGAAGAGCAGGACTTCAAGGTCGTCGTTACGGACGAAGCTGGCGGGCTGGCCGGCCTGATCGCCGGGCGGGTGGCCTCGGCCACGGGCCGCCCGGCGGCGATCCTGAACCGCCGGGCGGACGGCTCCTACGGCGGCTCGGCCCGGGCCGGTGAGACGGACGTGGACTTGCACGGGGCCTTGTTCGAGGTGCGGCACCTGCTGGGGGAGTGGGGCGGGCACCGCAAGGCCGCCGGGCTCTCCATCGAGCCGGGCAACTTCGATGCTTTTGTGGAGGGGGTGAACCAGGCCGTCCGGGCCCAGGGCGCGGCGAACCCGGAGGTGTTTGATCCGCCCTTAGAGATCGACGCCGAGATAGCGCCCGCGGCCATCTCCAACGGTCTCCTCGACTGGCACGCGCGTCTCGCCCCGTTCGGGAGCGGCAACTACCGGCCGGTCTTCGTCTCGGAGGGATTGCGGGTACAGGGCTCGCGCCAGCTCTGGGAGGGTATGAACCTGGCACGCCTCGAAGGTGGAGTTGCAGCGAAGATAGCCGGCGCCCCGGAAGAGCTTCCTGCGGGGGCGTTCGACGCGGTGTACACCGTGGGCCGCAACGTCTACTCGGGGGCGGCGGAGCTCGAGGTAGTAGACTGGAGGCCGGGATAACGGGACAGGGAGAGCGGCCGTGAACGCTATAGGAGTCGACGTGGGGGGGACCAAGATCGCCGCCGGGGTCGTAACCCCGGAGGGGGAGTTGCTCAACGAAGTGCGCTACCCGACGGCGAACACCCCAGAAGGCGTCGTGGAGGGTATCGCGCGGGCTGTGGCGGAGGCGGGCGATGGTTACGAGGCCGGCGGGGTATGCCTCGCGGTGCCGGGCCTGATACTGGCCCAGGAGAACAAGGTCATCTTCTCCCCCAACCTGCACGCCATAGAAGGTATCCCGTTAAAAGACGAGCTGGAGCCGGAGATCGGGCTGCCGCTCACCATAGAGAACGACGCCAACGCGGCGGCCTGGGGGGAGTTCCGGTTCGGGGCCGGAAGCGAGATCGAGCACCTGGTCTTCGTCACGCTCGGCACGGGGGTTGGTGGGGGCGTGATCTCCCACGGCGTCCTGCTGCGCGGCGCGCAGGGGGCTGGCGGGGAGCTGGGCCACGTAACCATCCAGGCCAACGGCCCGCGCTGCAAGTGCGGCAACCGCGGGTGCCTCGAAGCCCTGGCCTCCGGCAGCGCCATCCAGCGCCGCGGCCGCGAGGTCGCCCGCGAGCGGCCCGACTCGGGGCTGGGCCGGCTGGCCGCCGAGAGAGGGGTGGGGGGAGAGGACGTGAGCCGCCTCGCCCGCGAGGGGGATGAGGCCGCGATCTCGGTTCTGGAAGAGGCGGGTATGTGGCTCGGCGTCGGGGTCGCGGGGTTCGTGAACATCTTCAACCCGGAGATGGTAGCTGTCGGCGGGGGCGCCGCCGAGGCCGGAGAGCTTCTTTTGAAATCCGCCCGGCGCGAGGTCCACCTCCGGGCCCGCTCTCCGTCGCGGGATCTCGTCGAGGTCCGGACGGCCACCCTGGGTCCGGAGTCCGGCGTGCTCGGCGCGGCGGCCCTGGCCCGGGACCCCTCCGGTGAGTACGTGCTGGGACCCTGAATGACCCTGACGATCGTTCCAACGCCCATAGGGAACCTGGAGGACATCACGCTCCGCGCCCTGCGCGTGCTGCGGGAGGCGGACGTGGTAGCCTGCGAGGATACCCGGCGCACGGGCCGTCTGCTGGCCCACTACGAGATAGAAGCCCGGCTCGTCCCCTACCATGAACACAACGAGGCGCGGATGGCCCCGGAGCTCGCCGAACGGGCTCTGGCGGAGAACGTCGCGCTGGTCACCGATGCGGGCATGCCGCTGGTCTCCGACCCCGGATACCGGCTGGTGCAGGCGTGCCTCGAAGCCGGGGGCCAGATAGAGGCGCTCCCCGGGCCCTCGGCGCTCGTTACGGCGCTGACGGCCTCGGGGTTCCCCGCGGATACCGTAACCTTTGTGGGCTTTACCCCGCGTAAGAGCGGGGCTCGCGCGCGGCTTCTGGAACGCGTCTCCCGCGAAAACGCCACGTTCGTGTTTTTCGAGTCGCCCCGCAGGCTGGCGAGGACGCTCGCTGAGCTGCCTCCCGATACACCGGTGGCGGTATGCCGGGAGCTTACGAAGCTCCACGAAGAGGTGTTCCGGGGCAGCGCGCAGGAGGCGGCCCGGCGTTTCTCCGGTGAGGTAAAGGGGGAGGTGTCGCTCGTGGTTCGGGGAGGAGGAGAGAAAACGGACTTCGAGGAGGTCCTGGAGCTGGCCCGGGGCTACGTGGCGGAGGGCGAGAGTACCTCGCGGGCGGCAGCCCGGGTGGCCCGGGAGACGGGCTGGCGCAAATCGGAGGTCTATGACCGGCTCGTTGGGGAAGCGCGGGACAAGATCGGCGGGCCGGCTTAGAAGCTATAATGCTTTGCGTGCCGCATTCTGGGGAGAAGCAATAGTAGAGTGCTCGTAGATTCACACACGCACCTGTTGAGGTTGAGAGTAGAGCCGGAAGAGGCCGTTCGGGAGGCCGCGCACGCCGGTGTTTTGGCGGTCGTGAACATAGGTACGGACGTCGAGGACTCCCGGCAGGGGGCGAAGCTGGCCGCGACGGTTCCGAACGTCTACTCCTCGGTGGGGATACACCCGCACAACGCCGGAGCCTACACGGCGGCGGACCTCGAAACCCTGGCAGAGCTCGCTGAATCTCCCGGCGTCGTGGCGCTCGGAGAGGTCGGGCTCGACTACTACAGGAACGAGTGGTCCGGCGAGATCCAGCGGGCGCTGTTCGAGGACGTTGTGTCCCTCGCCAACGACACGCGGCTGCCCCTGATCATCCACTCCCGCCAGGCTTTCGGCAACACGATGGCCTGCCTGGGCAACGCCCGGGTTCCCGTGGTGCTGCACTGCTTTGAGGGTGGAGAGCGCGAGGTGCGCGAGGCTCGTGAACGCAGCTACTACATCGGGCTCGCCGGCAACGTTACCTACAAGAACAGCGAGACGGCGAAGGTCCTGCGCCTGATGGACCCCGAGCGTATGCTCGTCGAGACGGACGCCCCGTACTTGAGCCCCCAGCCGGTGCGGGGCCGTCCGAACGCCCCCAAGAACGTCGTGTACACAGCCCGATTTGTCGCCGAACGGCTCGGTATAGAGGACGAAGAGCTGGCGACCCTTACCACCCGCAACGCCCGCAATGTGTTCGGCCTGCCGCTCGAAGTCTGAGTTGGTTTCCCTGACTGGTTTCCCCAAGAAACGTCTCGGCCAGCACTTTCTGAGGGACCCCAACACGGCCCGCATCGTCGTGGCGGGCGTCGGCCCGGAGGACGTGGTGCTGGAGATCGGGCCCGGCCGCGGCTTTCTCACGGGTTTTCTGGCCGGACGGGCCCGGCTCGTCCACGCCGTCGAGTTGGACACCGATCTCCTGCCCCCGCTCCGCGAAAAAGCAGCCGGTTACGGAAACGTCGCGGTGCATCCGGGGGACGCCCTGACCTTCGACTACGACGCCCTGCGGCCCGCGCCGACCAAGCTGATCGCGAACCTGCCGTACAATATAGCCTCTCCGCTGGTACTCAAACTCCTGGAGGAGACAGAGCGTATCAACGTTATGAGGTTTATGGTGCAATATGAGGTCGCCCGCCGGATGGCCGCGAGGAGGGGCAATAAGGACTACGCGGCCTACGCGGTGCTCGTGCAGCTGCTGGCGGGTGTGGAGGTCATTCACAAGGTCTCCCCCCAGGTTTTCGATCCGCCGCCGCGCGTGCACTCGGCGGTGGTGGAGATGGAGCGGCGAGGCTCCGGGGAGACCGGTTTGAGGCCCGGCGAGTACGAGGGGGTAAAACGGCTCGTGCTGGCCTCCTTCAAGAGCCGCCGCAAACGTCTGGCCAACAACCTGCCGGAGCCGGTACGCAGGGAGGCCCCGGGGGTTCTCCGCTCGCTCGGGTACGGGCCGGAGGCGCGGGCCGAAGAACTGCTCCCGGAAGACTTCATAGCGCTCTACCGGGTGGTGTCGTGGGCGGTCTGATGCGGTTGCGGGCATTTGCGAAAGTGAACTACGCCCTGGCGGTGCGGGGTGTTCGGCCGGACGGTTATCACGAGGTCGCCACTGTTTTGCAGAGCATCTCGCTCGCCGACGAGGTCGAGCTAGAGAGGGCCGAAGAGGGTTTCGAGCTTCTCGTGGAACCGGAGGGGACGGACACCGGACCGCTGGACAAGAACACCGCGTATCGGGCCTGGAGCCTGTTGCAGGCGGCGTGCGGCGTGCGGTTGCCGGTCCGGGTACGGCTCCACAAAAAGATACCCTCCGGGGCCGGTCTCGGGGGCGCCTCGGCCGACGCCGCTGCGGTGCTCATCGGGATCAACGAGGTTTTCGGCCTGGGTTTGGGTACGAGGGAGTTGCAGGAGTTGGGGGTCCGGGTAGGGGCCGACGTGCCCTTCTGCCTCGTGGGGGGGACGGCGCTCGGGGAAGGTATAGGCGAGGTGCTGACCGCGTTGCCGGCTCCCCCGGCACACGCGCTGCTCGTGCTCAAGCCCGGACGCGGGGTGGAGACGGCTGGTATCTACCGGGCCTACGACGGCCGGCCCGCGGCGAAACACGCGGTGGAGCCCGCGGCGGTGGAGCCGCTCCTGGCGGCGCTGCGTAGCCAGGACCTGAACGGCCTCGCCGGGTCCCTCGGCAACGACCTGGCGCCGGTTACCCGGGGGGTCGTGCCGGAAGTGTGGGCCTATGAGAAGAGCCTTTTGGAGTCCGGCGCCCTCGGTGCCGCCATGAGCGGCACCGGAACGGCCGTTTACGGCCTGTTCGAGGAACCGGAGAGAGGCGCCGCCGCTGCAAGGGCTTCACGGGCCCCGTTCGCCGGCGTCTACGAGCCCGTGGCCTGCGGCGTGCTGGCTTAACAACGGCAGGTTCCGGCCACGCTGACGCCCAGATAACCCTCCGGTATAATCTCGGCGGCGCCGTGTTGGGGCGTGGCCAAGTGGCAAGGCACCGGGTTTTGGTCCCGGGATCGCAGGTTCGAATCCTGCCGCCCCAGCCGCACCGTGGCCGGCATCTAGCGAAACCCGAAGGAGCACCAGAAAACCATGTCTCAAAGCCCCCCGCTCTTCGCCGTGGTCCTGGCCGGCGGCAAGGGAACCCGCATGAGGTCGAACCGGGCCAAGGTCCTTCATACGTTGTGCGGTGTTCCCATGGTCAACTACGCGATAGAGGCCATAACACCCCTCTTGCCCGAGAAGCTGCTGGTCGTCGTCGGACACCAGGCAGAGAAAGTGGAGGCCATACTCCCCCCGGAGGCCGAGCCCGTGCTGCAGAAGGAGCAGCTCGGCACCGGGGACGCGGTACGGGTGGCGCTGGCGGCCATCGAGGAGGAGGAAGGAATACTCCTGGTGGTGAACGGGGACGGGCCTCTTATCTCCGGCCGCACCCTCGGGGAGCTCGTCGAGCGGCACCGGGCGGCGGGGGTGGGGGCGACGGTGCTCGTGGCGGAGCTGCCGGACCCGGCGGGGCTCGGCCGGGTAGCCGAGGACGCGGGCGTGGTGCGCATCGTCGAGGAGCGGGAGGCCAGCGAGGCCGAGCGGGAGATAAACCTGGTGAACCTGGGCCTCTACGCCTTCGAGCTGCCGGAGATCCGGGACGCCATAGAGGAGATCGGCGCGGACAACAGCGACGGCGAGCTCTACCTGACGGACGTCCTGGAGATCATCGGGCGGCGCTCCCGGGCGGTGACCTACCGGCTCAAGGACCTCGAAGAGGCCAACCTGGTCAACGACCGCTCTCACCTGGCGCGGGCCGAGGAGATCCTGCGCCGCCGCATCCTGGACGCCCACATGCGCAACGGCGTGACGGTCCGGGACCCCGTCTCGACGCACATCGAGGCTGGGGTGGAGATCGGCCGCGACACGGTCGTCCTGCCTGGCACGTTTCTTCGCGGCGACACGAAGATAGGCGCCGACTGCGTAATCGGTCCCTCCACGGACCTCCTGGATACGGTGGTCGAGGACGGGGCCCGCGTAGAGCACTCTGTCGGGCGCGGCGCCCACGTGGGACCGGAGGCGAGCGTCGGCCCCTACGCTTACTTGCGGCCCGGGACCCTTCTCGGCCCCGAAGCGAAGGTCGGGGCCTACTGCGAGGTCAAGAACACCCGGGTGGGTGCCCGCAGCAAGGTTCCGCACCTCTCGTACGTCGGGGACGCCGAGATCGGGGCGGGCGCGAACCTGGGCGCCGGTACGATCACGGCCAACTACGACGGCGTGAAAAAGAGCCGAACCAGCATAGGAGACGGCGTGTTCACCGGGATAAACACGAACCTCATAGCTCCTGTTACAATAGGCGAAGGTGCCTACCTCGGAGCCGGAAGCGTGGTGAACAAGAATATCCCGCCGGGCAAGCTCGCGGTGGGGATGCCCGCGCGCGTTATTCGCAACGCCCCTGGAAAAGCAACCGCAGAAAGCGCCGAGGCGGAAGATCGGAAACGTCCCCGGACCGAGACGGAGGGTTGAGAGCACGATGCACAACGGCTACCTGTCGCAGACGACCGAGAAGAGGCTCATGCTCTTTTCCGGTAGTGGTTACCCGGAGCTTGCCGACCGGATAGCGGATCGCCTGGACATAGACCTGGGCGGCGTGGAGCTCCGGCGCTTCTCCAACGGCGAGGTATACGCCCGCTACCTGGACTCCGTGCGGGGCTCGGACGTGTTCATCGTGCAGTCGCTATGCGAGCCGGTAAACGACAACCTGATGCAGCTCCTGGTCATGATAGACGCCGCCAAGCGGGCTTCGGCCAAGAGGATAACGGTGGTAATCCCGTGGTACGCGTACTCCCGCCAGGACCGCAAGACCAAACCCCGCGAGCCCATAACCGCCCGGCTGGTGGCGAACATGATCCAGATCGCCGGCGCCGAGCGGATCATGGCGATGGACCTGCACGAGGGCCAGATCGAGGGCTTCTTCAGCTTTCCGGTAGACCACCTGACGGCGATGCATACCTTCGTGGACTACTTCGTGGAGGCGGGTTTCCGCGACGCCGAGGACGCGGTCGTCGTGGCGCCGGACACGGGAGAGGCGAAGGTGGCGAAGAGGCTCGCGGATCACCTGCGCCTGCCCTGGGCCATCCTGAACAAGATGCGCAGCTCGCCGCACGCGTCGGAGGTCACACACGTCATCGGGGACGTGGCGGGCCGGCGGGCGATCATTATCGACGACATCATCAGCACCGGGGGGACCACGGTGCGGGCGGCCGAGCGCCTCATCGAGGAGGGGGCCACGGAGGTCCACGCGGCGGCCACCCACGGGGAGTTCGCCGGCCCGGCCTACGAGAAGATAGAGGAGTCGCCGCTCAAGGAGGTCGTCGTCACCGACACCCTGCCCTTGAAGGCGGGCGCGCCGCAGACTAAGATACAGACGTTAAGCATCGCGCCGATCCTCGCCAGCACCATTCGCAACGTCTTTACGGATGAGTCGGTGAGCGAGGTGTTTATGGGCGAGAACCAGCTTTTCTAGAGGCTTCCGGAAACATTACTTCAGAGAGAGCATAGGAGCAAAGGATGGCGGACAACGTAGAATTACAGGCCGAGAGGCGCCAGGGCCGGGGCAAGAACGACTCCCGGCGGCTCCGGGCCTCGGGGATGGTCCCCGCCGTACTCTACGGCGAGAGCAACGAGCCCGGCGAGAGCGTGCCGATAGCGGTCCCGACGAAGACCGTGGATTACACCCTCAACCACTTCGGGGACAACGCCCTCTACAACCTGACCACGGCCAACGGCAGCGCCACGGCCCGGGTCGTGGACGCCCAGCGCGACCCGGTATCGGGCCAGCTCATGCACGTGGACTTCGCGCCGGTGAACATGCGCGAGCGGATCGAGGTCACCGTGCCGGTCGCGGTCGTCGGCGAGGCGCCGGGCGTCGAGCAGGACGGTGGCGTCCTGCAGCAGGTGGCCTACGAGCTACAGGTCGAGTCCCTGCCGGGCGACATCCCGCAGGAGATAGAGATCGACGTGTCGGGCCTCGGGATGAACGAGAACCTCACCCTGGGCGACCTGACGCTGCCTTCGGGGGTGACCCTCATCTCCGACCCGGAAGAGGTGGCCGTCACGATCACCGCGCCGACGGAGATCACCGAGGAGGAGATCGAGGCCGCCGGCATCGTCGAGGAAGAGTCGGAGGAGGCGGCTGCAGATGTGGAGGCTGGAGAGGCTCCTGCGGAGGAGAGCCCCGAGGAGGGATAGCGCCGCCGCGCCTGGCGGCGAGAGCACGCAAGACGGGGGGCCGCAAGGGTCCCCCGTTATCGTGGGGCTCGGCAACCCGGGCCGGTCCTACGAGCGCACCCGCCACAACGCGGGCTTTCTCGTGGCCGATGAGCTCATCCGGCGCCACGGCGGCGACTGGCGCAAGAAAAAGAAAGCCGTCGAGGCCCCGGTGAACCTGGGCGACCGGCCGGCGACCCTGATCAAGCCACAAACCTTCATGAACAACTCGGGTGCGGCCCTCGGCGGTTGCCGGGTGCAGGGCTTGATCGTGGTCCACGACGATCTGGACTTGCCGCCGGGTGAGGTCCGGGTGAAGGTGGGCGGCGGCGCCGGCGGGCACAACGGCTTGCGCTCAATAATTTCCCAGCTGGGCAACGACTTCGTGCGGGTCCGGATAGGCGTCGGACGCCCGCCCGCGCACATGACCGTCACCGACCACGTGCTCGGTAGAATGGACGTCGCTGTCCGCGACGCCGTGCCCGTGGCGGCAGACGCGGTAGAGTTGGTCGTCGAGCAGGGCGCGGAAGCCGCCATGAACCGCTACAACGTGCGTTCTTCCGGAGCGTAAAACCTCCCCCGAACAACCTAAAGATCAACTCGTCTGGTCTGCGGACCAATATGCTTGCCCGTGAGAAACGGATGGAGTATTGTTGACGGACTTGTAAGAAGTTTGCCAACGTAAAAAAGCATATTCGGGAGGGGTGGGTGTGGAGTACGATCCGTGGGTTCTATTTACCGACCTGGGTTGGATATTCCTGTTGCTGTTGATCGGCAAACTTCTGCGGGCCAAGTTGAAGCCCGTGCAGGTACTCTTCCTTCCGGCGAGCATAATAGCGGGGTTGTTGGGCCTGTTGCTCGGTCCAAACGCCCTCGGCATCATACCCTTCTCCGACCAGATAGCCGAATACCCGGAGGTGCTGATCGCGATAATCTTCGCGGCCCTGCCCCTGGGCGCTACCTTTGACCTGAGCTCGATCGCGGGCCGGGTCGGGGCTTTGTGGTCGTACTCCCAGGCCATGTACATCATGATGTGGGGGGCGGGGCTGCTGTTCGCCCTGGCGGTGCTCGGTCTGATCTGGGACCTCCCCAACGGCTTCGGGGCCATGCTCGCCAGCGGTTTCGTGGGTGGACACGGCACCGCCGCCGCCGTCGGCACGGCCTTCCAGGACCTGGGCTTCGAGGAGGCCCAGTCGCTGGCCTTTACCGCCGCCACCGTGGGCGTAATAGCGGCGATCCTCGGCGGACTCGCCCTCGTGAAATGGGGGGCCAGGACGGGCAGGACCAACATCCTGGCGGACTTCAGCGACCTGCCGACCGAGCTTCGGACCGGCCTGATACCCCAGTCTCGCAGGGAGCCCATCGGGGAGGGAACGACCTCCCCGATGTCCCTGGAGCCGCTCGCTTTCCACCTCGGCCTCATAATAGTGGCCGCCGTGACCGCCTACTACCTGACCGAGGGCGCCGGGGCCATCTTCCCGGACCTCTCGATCCCGGTCTTCGCCGTCGCCTACGTCGTCGGGCTTCTGCTCCAGCTCACGCTGGTCCGCATCCGGGCTAGCAGGTACGTCGATCGGGACAACATCAACACGGTTACCGGCACCTCCACAGATCTCCTGGTGGCTTTCGGGATAGCCGCCATACAGCCGACCGTCGTGGCGGCCTTTCTGGTGCCGCTGGTCTTGCTGCTCGTCTTCGGCCTGCTCTACTGCTTCGTGCTGTTCCGGTTTCTCGCTCCCCGGGTCTTCTCCGAGTACGCTTTCGAGCGGGGCATCTTTACGTGGGGATGGTCAACGGGCGCGGTGGCTATGGGGGTCGCGTTGCTGAGGATCGTGGACCCCAAGCTGGAGAGCAAGACCCTCGAGGACTACGGCTTGGCCTACGTGCCCATAGCCCCGGTGGAGGTCGCGGTGGTCAGCCTGGCGCCGTTCCTCATCGCGGCCGGCTTTGCCTGGTCTTTCGCGATCGGCACGCTGGCTATCGGGATCGCGATCCTGGCCATAGCCAGGTTTGCCGGATGGTGGGGCTCAGGCTCCTCTTTCAAGGAAAGCGGCGCCTGAGCTGGCATCGGCTTTATTCTCCCCGAACGAGGCTCCTTGAAGCGTGAGTAGAATATGCGGGTGCCGGATAAGATACAGACGAGACGCGTGCAGGCCCCGCGTCGCGTTCGAACCTACCTCGCGGCCCGCGGCGAGAGCCCTACGCTACTCATAGCCTCCTCGGAAGAGGACGCCGGGCGTTACGCGCAAGACGCCGCGTGCTTTGCTGGCGGCCCGGTCGTGCACCTCCCGTCACGCGGCGTTCTCTACGGAGACGTCTTCGAGCCCGCGGTCTCCCGCGTGGGCCGCCGGCAGCGGGCGTTGCACTCGCTAGAGAAGGCCCGCCTGGTGGTGGCTGGGCCTCTGGCGCTCATGGAGCGGACGCCGCTCCACGAGCCGCTGGAGCTGGCGAGCGGAGTCGAGCTCGACCCGGACGCCACCCTGATCCGGCTGGCGGAGCTCGGTTACGAGCGGGTGGACCGGGTCTACCGGCCCGGGGAGTACGCTGTGCGCGGCGGAATCGTGGATGTTTTCCTCAGCACCCGCCGGTCGCCGGTGCGGGTAGAGTGGTGGGGCGACGAGATCGAGAGCGTCCGGGCGATCTCCCTGGCGACCCAGCGGGTCGTACGCGAGCTGGAGCGCGTTACGGTCTACGCCGCCCGGGAGGGCGATCTCGCGGCCCTGGCCGCCGCGAGCGAAGAGGAGTGGCCCGAAGAGGCCCGGCGTGGCGTCCGCACGCCCGGGCTGGACCGGCTGCTGCTGGGCCTGGACCCCGTCCCGGTTGCGGAGCTGCTGCCCCAGGACGTACGAGTCTGGCGCGAGGAGCCGCGCGAGGGGCTCTCGGAAGACTTCGAGGACCTTGTTTTCGAGTTGTACGAAGGAGATCTGCCGGAGCCGGAACTGGAGTTCACCGGTGGCGAGGCGGACGAGCTGGTCTCGGCCCCGCCCGTGGCGGCGTTTGCCGACACCATCCGGGAGGCGGGGCGGCGTCTGGCAGCGCTCGTCGAGGACGGGCTCGCGGTGTTTATCGCATGCGGCTCCGGCGGCGAGGCGCGACGCACGGTCTACGCCTTCGGGGAGATACAGCGCGAGGTTCGGGAGGCCGACCGGGTGGACGCGACCCTGCCGCCCGGCCTCTACGCCGTGCCCGGAGAAATCGAGGAGGGCTTCACCTACCCGGAGGGCGGGATCGCGGTCTTCCGCCGGGACGTGCTGTTCGGCCGCCGACGCCGGGCCCGGGAGGCGCGGCCCGGCCGCTCGTTCGCCTCGTTCGCCGACCTCAAGGGCGGGGACCTGGTGGTGCACGCGGCCCAAGGCATCGGGCGCTTCGAGGGGCTCGTGGCGAAAGAGGCCCTGGGCGTTACGCGGGACTACATGCAGGTCACCTACCGGGGCGGGGACACGCTGTTCGTCCCCTACGAGCAGATGGAGCTTCTGCACAAGTACATCGGCGGCGAGGACGCGCGGCTGGACAGGCTCGGCGGCGCGACCTGGTCCCAGGTCACGGACAAGGTCCGCGCCCGGGTCAAGGCGCTCGCCGGGGACCTCCTGCAGCTCTACGCGGCGCGGGCCAACGCCGAGGGCCTCGCCTTCCCGGAGGACGGCGATTGGGAGAAGGAACTGGAGGAGAGCTTCCCCTACCAGGAGACCCCCGACCAGCAAGCCGCCATCGCAGCGGTTAAGGCGGACATGCAGCAGCCGCACCCGATGGACCGGCTGGTCTGCGGCGACGTGGGCTTCGGCAAGACCGAGGTGGCGGTGCGGGCGGCGTTCAAGGCGGTGCTCGCGGGCAAGCAGGTCATGATGCTCGCGCCCACGACCATCCTGGTGCAGCAGCACGAGCGGACCTTCCGGGAGCGGCTGGGCGGCTTCGCCGTGCGGGTCGAGAGCGTCTCGCGCTTTCTAACGGCCGCCGAGCGGCGGCGGGTGCTCGCGGACTTCGCCGCCGGGGAGGTGGACGTGCTCATCGGGACGCACGCGCTGCTCGGCTCGGAGGTAAGGCCGAAGGACCTCGGCCTGATCGTGGTGGACGAGGAGCAGCGCTTCGGGGTGCGCCACAAGGAGCGCCTCAAGCAGTTCAAAACCAGCGTGGACGCCCTCACCCTCACGGCGACGCCCATACCGCGCACGATGCAGATGGGCCTCGCCTCCCTGCGGGACATAAGCATTATCGAGACGGCGCCCGCGGGGAGGCGGAGCATCCTCACCCACGTCGGCCCCTACGACGAGGACCTAGCCCGGCGGGCCATCGAGCGGGAGGTAGCCCGCGGCGGGCAGGTCTTCTTCGTGCACAACCGGGTGGAGACCATAGACGAGGTGGCCGGGCGGCTGCGGGAGCTTATTCCCGGCGTGCGCTTCGTGACGGCGCACGGCCAGATGCCGGAGCGGGCTCTGGAGGAGGTGATGCAGGGCTTTCTCGACGGGAAGGCCGACGTGCTGGTCACGACCACCATCGTCGAGAGCGGCCTGGACGTGGCGACGGCCAACACCCTCATCGTGGACCGGGCGGACGCGATGGGCCTCGCGCAGCTCTACCAGCTCCGCGGCAGGATCGGGCGCTCCACCGAGCAGGCTTACGCTTATCTCTTCGCGCCGCTCGGGGCCACGGTCGAGTCTCAAAAGCGGCTCGAAGCGCTCATGGACTTCACGGAGCTCGGCAGCGGCTTCGCCGTCGCCATGCGGGACCTGGAGATCCGGGGCGCCGGGAACCTGCTCGGGGGCGAGCAATCCGGCCACATCGCGGCCGTCGGCTTCGAGATGTACCTGCAACTGCTGGAGGAGGCCGTGGCCCAGGCGCGAGGCGAGAAGATAGACCACTCTGGAGAGCGCCCGGTCATCGTGGAGCTGCCTCTGGACGCCTACCTCCCGCCGGAGTACGTCACGGACGAGATCGAGCGCGTAGACCTCTACCGCCGCGCCTCGGGCGCCCGCTCGCTGGCCGAGGTGGACGACCTGGCCGAGGAACTCACCGACCGCTTCGGGCCGTTGCCCGAGCCCACCACCAACCTGCTCGGCATCTCGCGGGCCAAGATACTGGCCCGCGAGATAGGCGCAAACTCCGTCACCTACCGCTCCGGCGCCCTGACGATAACCGGCGTCACCGCCGAGACCCCCGCCCTGCTGCGCAAGGCCACCGGCGGCGCCGTCGGCGGCCGGGAAGGCCGGGTAACGGTGCGCTCGGAGAAAGAACCGCTGGAGCTGGCGGAGACCGCGCTCCGCGAGCTCGCGCGAACTTCGTAAGCAGACGCCCGCTTACCGCAGGTCGGTCCGGCGGGCGAAGAATGCCACCATCCCGCCAACAAGGGCGAACAGCAGCACCGGAATATTCAGGAGAACGGCATCGACTCCGAGGCTCCCCGGTTCTCCGGTGTACGAGTTGGGGTTCCAGAAGAGGTGCGGCAGGAACCACAGCATCGCGGTGCTCATTACCACCGAGGCCGCGGCTACCAGGATCTCCAGCCGTCCGGCGATCTTTCCAGCGAGCGCGCCGATACCTGCCGCACCCGCCGCCCATCCCAGGAA
>SIRX01000067.1 GCA_004563715.1 Actinomycetota bacterium
AGATAGACCTCTCAAACCGCGCCAAGCAGGGCGACCGGCGCGCCCGACAGAAGCTCATCGAGAAAAACTTGCGGCTCGTGGTATCGGTGGCCAAGAAGTATCGCGGCTACGGCCTGCCCTTCGAGGACCTCATCCAGGAGGGCAACATCGGCCTCATGAAGGCCGTCGAGAAGTTCGACCCGGACCGCGGCTTCCGCTTCTCCACGTATGCTACGTGGTGGATCCGTCAGGCGGTGCAGCGGGCGGTAGCGGACAAGGGCCGCACGATACGGGTACCGGTACACATGACGGAGAAGATAAGGAAGGTAAGCCGGGCCTACAACGAGCTCTCGGCGGAGCTGGAGCGGGAGCCCTCCGAGGAAGAGGTCGCCGGGCGGCTCGGATGGAACCTGGACGAGGTGCGCCTTACCATGAGCGCGATGCCGGACGCCACGAGCCTCGACCAGCCGGTCTCGACCGACGAGACCTCCTCGCAGCTCGGGGACTTTATCGAGGACGAGAAGGTCTCGGACACGCCGGACACGGTAATGCGGGAGATGGAGACGGTGCAGCTCAAGGAGGCCATCGAGCGGCTGCCGGAGCGGGCCCGCTACGTGCTGGTGCGGCGCTACGGCCTCGACGACCGGGAGCCCGCCACCCTCGCCGAACTCGGCGACGAGCTGGAGATCTCGCGCGAGCGGGTGCGCCAGCTCCAGCGCGAGGCTGAGCGCATCCTGAAGGCCGGCGAGTATGGCCGCGTGCTCCGCGACGCGGTGGCTTGAACCGCTAGATTCTTCTAAGGAAGCCCGGAAGGGCCGGGTCGAAAGACCCGGCCCTTCTTCTCGCTATCTGTTAGCCTCTAGGGGCTTTGAAGAACAACTACAAGCTCGCTTTCTACCTCTTTTTCGTATGCTTCGCGCTCGTCTCGGCCGCAGCCGGCGCGCGTTGGCTCCACGGTTTCGACCTGTGGGCGTTGCACACCTCACAAAGCCGGGCTTCGGAAAACCTCGACCGCATCGGCGGCGTGTTCTCTACCATAGGCGGCGTAGAGGTCTCCGCCGTAGCTCTCCTGGCCTTGCTGGTCGCCCTTCTTTTTACCGGCCGGACCGTGGCCGCGGTCCGGACCCTCGTCGCTTTCGTGGCGGCGAGCCTTCTGGAACTGGCGATGAAGCTGTGGCTCCCCCAGGCACCAATGCCGGAAGAAAGCGGCCGTACCACGGACTTCTCGCCGCTGGTTAACATCGACTACCCCTACCCGTACCCGAGCGGCCACGTGCTCCGCTCGGTCTTCCTGCTGGGAGCCGTTTTCCTGCTCTGGAAAAACCGGGGGGTTAGGACCCTGATCGCGGTTACCCTCGCCGGTATGGCGTTGAGCCGGGTTTACCTCGGGGTACACTGGGCCTCGGACGTGGTCGGAGGCGCCCTGCTCGGTCTGGCTGCCCTGGTATGGGCCTTCGGATACCGGAAAGAAGGTGAACCTGCATGGCTACGAGCGGCGAGGAAGCGATGGAGATAACGGTGGTGGGGTCGGGGACCGTCGTGCCGCGCCTGGCGCGCCGCCAGAGCTGCGTGGTCGTGCGCGCCGGCGGCGAGGTGCTGGTCTTCGACCTGGGCTCCGGCGCGGTGCGCGGCATGCTCCACGCGGGCCTCGACCCGTTCGCTGTAGACCGCGTTTTCTTCACCCACTTCCACCCCGACCACACCGCAGACGTGGTATCCCTGCTCTTCGCCCTCAACTACGGTGCCACCGTACCCCGCGAACGGCCACTCTGGATCACCGGCCCCAGGCCCTTCCGGAACTTCTGGGAGCGGGTAACGGGAGCCTGGGGTGAATGGATGTCCGGAGACTACCCTACCGAAGTCTCCGAGCTACCCCTGACCTGTACCGCTCCTCTGGACCTGGCCGGGACCCGGATCACATGGGCCCCCGCCGAGCACCGGCCCGAGAGCGTTGCCTACCGCCTGGAGGCCGGTGGCCGTGCCTTCGTATACACCGGCGACACGGAGTACAGCGGCTCGGTAGTAGCTTTGGCCCGCGGCGCTCACACCCTGCTCATCGAGTGCTCCTTCCCCGACGACAGCCCTGTACCGGGACACCTGACCCCAGAGACCGTCGCCAGGATCGCCTCGGAAGCCGGGGTCGAACGCGTAGTGCTCACCCACCTCTACCCGGCGGCGGACGAGCTAGATCTGGTCTCAGAGGTCGGCAAGGGTTACGGTGGGCAGGTGCTGGTAGCCTACGACGGCCTGCAATTGGGAGCCTGAGAAGCTTGAAACCTAAGAAGCCGCGCAGGCGGCGCAGCGGCCGTGCAGCGTGATCTCGTGCCAGTCCGTTACGAAGCCGGTCTCGCGTTCGACCTGTAACGCCAGGTACTCCATCAACTCCTCGTTGAACTCGATGACCCGCCCGCACTCCCGGCAGCGGGCGTGGTGGTGCATGCGCTCTGTCGCCAACTCGTAGCGGGAATAACCTTCTCCAAAGTCTTCCTTACGCACTATGTCCAGGTCGTGCAGCAGGTCCAGCGTCCGGTAGACCGTCGAGAGCCCGATATCCGGGTGCGTGCCCTTGACCCGGTCGTAGATCTCCTCCGCCGACAGATGCCGCTCTCCCTCCAGCTCCCGCACGATGACCCGCCGCTGGTTCGTTAGCCGGTATCCCCGGCTCTTGAGTATCTGCTCGAACTCAACCACGCAGATAGTGTATCCCGCCCACCCACCAGGATCAAGAATTGATCTTATCGCGATCGCGGCTCGTCAAAAGCCTGGCCCCCGATAAAGAGACGCTCTTGCGGTAAGGCGTCGAGTGCTGTGGCCGGGGCGGCCAGCTACCCCCTGGCCGCTTTGCCAAAAGTACGCGTGCGGCCTCCAGGCCACCAGTTCCAGTCACCCAGTACCCGCATGGTAGCCGGGACCAGCAACACCCGGATAATGGTGGCGTCCACGAAGACGGCCACGGCGAGCCCGAGCCCCACGGCTTTGGTGAGGATGATGCCCGAAAAGGCGAAAGCTCCGGTCACCACGATAATAATGGCCGCCGCGGAGGTAATGATCCCGGCGGTCGATACGAGCCCTTTGGCCACGCTCTCGGTGTTCGTGTCGCCGTTTTCGTAGGCCTCCCGGACGCGGGAGAGCAGGAAGACTTCGTAGTCCATCGAGACGCCGAAGATAGTACAGAACATGAGAATCGGTAACGTGGCGTCCACGAAACCCAGCGGGGTAAAGTTGAGCAACTCGGAGAAGTTTCCGTCCTGAAACACGAAGACCATAGCCCCGAAGCTCGCCGTGAGGCTCAATATGTTAACCGCGACCGCCTTTAGCGGTATGAACACCGACCTGAACGTGTACATCAGCACCAGGTAGGTCACGCCCAGCACGAAAGCCGCCGCGTAGGGCGCCTTGCCGTAGACGCTGGTGATAAAGTCCTTCTGGCCGGCGGAGAGCCCCCCGACCAGAAAACTCGCGCCCGCCGGCGGCTCGATAGCCCGCACGTTTGCCACGGCTTCGCGGGCCTCTTCGACGTAGGGGCTCGCCTCCGTGACCGCCTGCACCAGGACCCGGTCGCCGGCCACGTAGGTGTCGATAGCCTCCCGAAGCTCTTCCGACTCGCGGGCTTCCGGGAGAGCCAGGAAGTTGGCTACGCCCTCCGGGGTAGCCCCGTCTACGGTAACGCCTTCGGGCAGGTCTGGCACGCGCTGGTCCACCCGCTCCCGGACCTCCGCCGCGATCTCGGTCCTGACGCGTTCGCGGGCGCCAGCCTCTTCGAGACGCTCGTCCACCACCGGCTCTACCTGTGCCCGGACCTGCTCCTCGACCTCCGGGGGCGCTGTTTCTCCAGCGGCCCCGAATTGCGCCAGCTGCTGCTCCACGGCCTGCTGGACCTGCTCTTCCCGGAGGTTCTGGTACTGCTCGTCTACCAGCTCCTCGATCCGGGCCTCGGCCTCTGATTCGGCTCTTTCTCGGGCCTCGGAGACCTCCCGGGCGTACTCCAGGGCGGCGGCCCGGCCGACCGTGTAGAGGCTCTCGGCGTTCGCTACACCGTTTGTCTCTTCGACCTGCGTGCCCAGCTGGGCGACGTCTTCCATGCCCGCCGGGCTCAAGGGGTCCCGGTCCAGGGTAGCCACCACGTCCATCGGGGTCAGGCTGGCGTAGTCGAAGTCCTGCTTCAGGATGTCGTCGCCGGCGCGGGACTCGTAGCGCTCAGGCAGGACGCTCGCCTCGGGGATGCCGATCTTCATGTGGGTCACCGGGTAGAGCAGGGCCGAGAGGAGGACCCCGACCAACAAGATGACGAGCACCGGGCGCCGCATAACGATCTCCGCGCTCCGGCTCCAGAACCTCGCCCCGAAGACGCCCCGCCTGCGCCGGACGGCGAGCGCGTTGACCCGGTGCCCCAAAACACCCAGTATGGCCGGCAGCAGGGTCAGGGCCGCCGAGACCGCGACGAAGACCACGAGCACACCCGCCACCCCGATAGAGCGGATAAACATAAACGGGAAAAAGAGCAGGCCGGAGAGCCCGATCAGGACCGCGAGCCCGGAGAAGAAGATGGCACGCCCGGCCGTCGCCGCCATTCGGGGCACCGCCTCGGCGACCGGGTAGTTCTCCAGTTCCTCCCGGAAACGGCTCACGGCGAAGAGAGCGTAGTCTATGCCGAGCCCCAGGCTCAACATGGTGGCGATGCTCAGCACGAACACGGACATGTCGTAGATACCGGCCAGAAAGTACAGCGCCGTAAGGGCCGTCAGCACGGTGACGCCCCCGATCAGAATCGGTATACCGGCCGCCACCAGCGTCCCGAAGGCCAGGATCAGGATGACCAGCGCCAGCGGGAAAGCGTACTTCTCGGCCTGCCGTATGTCCTCGCTGGTGGCGTTGGTTATGTCCAGGTAGACGGCCGGAGCCCCCGTCACGTAGGTCGTAAGCTCGTCGGAGCGGACCTTCTCTCGCACCTCGCTCACGAGGTCCTGGGTCTCGTCTAGGGAGACGTCGAACCCGATCACCGCGTAGCTCTTGCTGCCGGCCTGCGAGATAAAGCGGGGGTCCCGGGTCTCGGAGTAGTTGGCTACAAAGCTCGTCTCCTCCATCTCCCGCAGGGGCTCCAGCGCCGCGCTCTCCGCCCGCCGGAATTCCTCGCTCCGGGCGGAGAGGCTCTCGTCCTCGAACACCACCGTGAGCGCGGCCGGGGATACCCCGAACTCCTCGACCATAATGTCCTGGACGCGCTCGGCTTCCGATCCGGACCCGTCGAACCCGCCGCCTTTTAGCTGCCCGCCAAGCTTCGGCGCGAAGAACGCCCCGGTGATGAGGACCAGACCCCAGAACGCCAGCATCGCCCACCGGTACCGGTAGGCGAAACCCCCCAGACGTCCAAACAGGTTCAAAGCTCCGGGCTACCCGTGCGAGAGAGGTTATCCATTCCCCATATGTTATTCGTCCCGGCCGGTCCGCCTAGTATCTCTATTACATAATCCCGGAACCGGGGCCAGGGTCACGCGCTACCGTACGGCAGCGCGCCTCCGGCGTCCCCGAGCACGTACTCTTCGTACATCTGTTTCACGGCGTCCGGGTTGCCGGCGGAGACATCGTTCTCCTGCTGCGGGTCTCGTTCGAGGTCATAAAGCTTCGCATCCGAGCCGTCGTGGCGCGAGATCATTACGTACCGCTCGTCCCGGGCCCACACGTGCTCGTGGTAACCGGCGGTAAAGTAGGAGCGCTCCTGTTGCGGATCGCGGCCTTCGAACAAGACCCCGAGGTTCTGGCCCTCCATGGAAGCCGGAGGCTCGATCCCCAGCATCCCGAGCACCGTGGGGGCCACGTCGTGGGTCGAGGCCAGGTAGTCGCTGGTCTGGCCCGCGCCCCGGCCTTCCGGATGGCGGATCATCATGGGGATGTCTATGAGCTCCGGGTACGTGGCCTCGGCGAGCTTGCCCACGAGGCCGTGCTCGCCGAACAGGTAACCGTGGTCGGAGAGGAACAGCAGCAGCGTGCTGTCCAGGAGCCTCAAGTCGTCCATCTTGTTCAGGAACTCCCCGAGCCAGTGGTCCACCATCGTGACCTCGGCCGCGTACAGGGCCTTCATCCTCTCCAGTTGTTGCTCGGTGAGGTACCCAGCGTCCCCGTAGGCGGAGGCGTAGGGCTCCGGCCCGTCGTAGCCGTCGCTGTAGAGCTTCACGTATTTTTCGGGCGGGTCCCAGGGCTCGTGCGGATCGTAAGCGTCGATAAAGAGGAAAAACGGGTCTCCCCCCCTGATGCCCTCTAGAAACTGTGCCGACCGCGTGAACACTTGCGGCGCGAACCAGTCCTCCTCGGCCTGCCGCCAGGTGGTGTTAGCGAAGTACTGGCGCATCTTCCTCTCCAGGCCCACCGGGTCCCCGGTGAGGAGGGTGTTCTCCATCTTTTCCTCGGGGCACATCCAGAGCGGCCGGTACTGGTCCCTCTCCTGGCCCCGGATAAAGTCGAAGACGTCGAAGCCGAGCTGGAAGTTGTACTTGGCGCGGAACTGGTGCAGGGTGTCCGTCACGAACATGGTCCTGAAGCCCTGGCTCCGCAGGATCTCGGCCAGCGTCACCTGGCCTTCGGGGATCGGCTGCCAGCCCCGGAGCCCGACGTCGTCCTCGTGCGTCCGCTCCCAATCGGCAAACGGAAAGGCGCGCAAGCCGGTGTGCATCCCGCGCCGGGCCGGGATAGAGGGCAAGGACTCCGGATAAGCGTTGGTGAACAGCAGGCTCTCGCGGGCGAGGGCGTCCATGTTGGGGGTCTGGATCCAGCGGTTGCCGTAAGCCCCGACGTGGTCCTTTCTCAGGGTATCCACCAGGACCAGGACGACGTTCATTCTCGACCCTCCTTCCGGAAGATAGGAACACCCCGAGCCAGCCAGCGAGGTTCCGGCGAGGGCAACCCCAGCCGTCCCCGCCCCGGCCACCTTCAGGAACTCCCCGCGTGTCAGAGTATTTCTCGGCAATTGCTCAAGCTCCGGCTTCTAGCGTTTGCGGGTATTTTTCGTGCCGACGGTAAATCCAGACCCGGATAACGCATGACACCGCCGCCAACGATACCAACATCAGGTCTGGCGTGCATGCCTTCCTGCCGATCAGGGCCACGATAAACCGCGAACGCCGTTCTCGCCCCGCTACCGCGGCCGCTAGTGTTTGCGGGGCAGAAGCCCGGCGAACACCAGTCCCAGCAGAGGAAGCGCGGCGATGACGAGCATCGTAAACGGCAACCCTCGGGCGTCGGCCACGAGGCCCAGGAGGGGGGCTCCGACACCGCCCAGGCCGATGGAGAGCCCCATTGTCACCCCGGCGGCGAGCCCGATGCGGCCCGGCAAGTACTCCTGACCCAGGACGACGGTCACGCCGAAAGTCCCTATGGTGGCCGCCCCCACGAGCGCGAGCAGACCCGTGCCCCAGAGAGGCCCGGCGAGGGTAAAAGCGAAGATCAGGGCGGGCAGCAGGACCATAGAGGCGGCCAGCACGGTCCGGCGGCCGAAGCGGTCGGCGAGGGGACCGATCACCAGCGTGCCCGCAGCTCCGCCGAAGAGCATGATCGCCAGGGCCGTGTTTCCCCACGCCGCGGAGGTGCCGAGGACCTGCGCGTAGTACGTGGCTACGAAAGCCACCAGCCCGAAGTAAACGAAAGACCGCACGGTGACGACCCCGACCATGAGCGCAAAAGGTTTCCAACGCTCCGGCTCCGTGGTCTCTTTTTTGCTCGCCTCCCCTCTAGCCGCCGGCTGGAAGCCCACCATGCGCGGCATCTCGACGACCAGCACCACGGCCATCAACGCCGCGGGCAGCGCCAGAAACAGCGTACCCGGCAGGCCAAAGAGCAGCACGAGCGGCGTAGTCAGTATCGGTCCGAGGGCGAACCCCGCGTTGCCGCCCACGGAGAAAAAGCTCATCCCCCGCGCCCGGCGCGAGCCGGAGACGTAGTTGGCGAACCTGGCGGCTTCGGGATGGAAGGCGGCCACCCCGACCCCGCTGACCAACACGCAGAGCAGGATGAGCGGGTAGCTCGGGGCGACACCGGCCAGCGCAATGCCAACACCGCCGACCAACAAGCCGAGCGGCATCAACAGCGGCAACGGACGCCGATCGGAGAAGACGCCGAACAGCGGCTGGACCACGGACGAGCTAAGGGTCGCGGCGGTAACCAGGGCCCCGGCCGCAGCCAGAGAAAGGCCTCGCTCGGCGACCAGAAACGGCAGCAGCGCCGCCACCGCCCCCTGGTTCACGTCGGTAAACAGATGCCCCGCAGACAGAGCGCCCATCGCCCGCCGGTCCACGCCCTCGATGGCTAGACCCCCCAAGGAGCGCTCCTGCCTGATGGGCTTTGAAACACGCGTGAAATGCTATCAGTCCCCGGAGAACGTGTACGGCCCGAGCAACCACGCCCTCGGAGATCGAAAGTCTCTGGCTGCCTCCTTAAGACCGTCCAGGACCTCGCGGGCGGCCTCGGCGGGATCACCCGGCGTCGGCCGCACGCCTCGCGGCGGCGGTATCCTGACCACGACCTCCGGCCCGTCGGCCTTTATGCCGGCCAGCTCCCGCGCCCGTTTCAGGGCCGTCCGATAACCGCCCAGCTCGTCGACCAGCCCGTGCCCGTGGGCCTCGGCTCCGGTCCAGACGCGCCCCCCGGCCAGCGCTTCGAGGCGGTCCGGGTCCAGGCCGCGGCCCCGTACGACCCGGTCTTTGAACTCGGCGTAGATCGCCTGCACCTGCCCGCCGAGAACCCGGCGTTCGTCTTCGGAGGGCCGGAGGCTCGGGTCGAAGATGCCGGAGCGGGCGCCGCGTTCGACGGCGGCGGGGTTGACCCGCAGCCTGCCGTACAGGCCGGCCGCTATGGGCCGCAGCGAGATCACGCCGATAGACCCGGTCACGGTGTTGCTCCGGGCGACGATGTGGCCCGCGGACGCCGAGACGTAGTAGCCGCCGGACGCGGCGGCATTGCCCATAAGCACCACGACGGGTTTCTTCGCGTTTATCCGGCAGACCTCGCGCCAGATCAGGTCCGACGCCAGCGAGTCTCCGCCCCGGGAGTCCACGTGGAAGACTACCGCCCCCACCCGCCGGTTTTTCTCCGCCGCCCGCAACGCGGCCACCACCGACTCGCTCCCGGCCTGCTCCCCGCCGACGAACGGTAGCGGCACCGGCAGGTTCCGGCTCTGGCCCCGCACTATGACCCCCGACAACGAGACGAGCCCGACCCGCTGCCGGGGACTGCCCCGGTACGGCAGTTTCAGCGTCCTGCGGGCCGCTTCCCATTCGGTGAGCCGCGCTTTCCGGTCTTCCACCCTGAGCTTCTCGGCCAGCTCGTCTTCGTAGCACACGCCGTCCAGGAGCCCCGCCTCTACGGCGTCCCGGGCCGCGTAGGGCGCGCGGTCTATCCTCTCCCGGACCTCATCGGAGGTTAGACCCCGTCCTTCCGCTATGGCGGATACCAGCTCCGAGAACCGGCGTTCGACCAGCCGTTCGGCCTGCTCGCGGGCTTCCTCGGAGAAGTCCTGCCGAACGAAAGCGTCGTAGGCGGACTTGTACGGCGACACGGCGAAGACCTCGGCCTCCACCCCGGCGGCTTCCAGGGCGTCCCTGAGAAAGCTTATCCGGGTGCGTACCCCGGTCACGCCCACGGTCGCCAGCGGGGTGGCGAGCACCTCGTCCGCCACGCAGGCCAGGTAGTAGGCCCTGGTGTCCGCCTCCACCAGGTACACCACCACCCGTCCGCCTCGCTCCCGGTACGCCGTCAGTTCCAGCCTCAACTCCTCCAGCGTGGCCCAATCGGCGTCCAGGCTCTGGACGCGCAACACCACGCCCCGCACACGCCCGTCGCCAGAGACCCGGTCCAGCCGACCGCGGACCTCTTCCAGGCTCAAAACGGGAGGCCCCGGCCTCAAGCGCCGCCTCAGGAAACCAGTCCGGGGCCGCAGCTCCGGCAGGCTGCCACCGACGGTGAAGACCACGTACTCCGGCGGCCGCCCGAGGACCTGGGTGACCCCGTTACGCACGAGCCGCCAGAGGTTGATCAGGGTGTTGATCACCAGGGCCATGAGGCTAAGGATACACCGCGCCGCGGCAGAAAAACCGTATGATAAACTCTGAATCAGGAACTGTTATTGATTGACGAGGGTAAGTTCCACACACAAGAGATGACCAACAGGCTCGAACAAGACATCCGGGAGAAGTTTCGCAGGTCGGGCTACACGCTGACCTCGCAGCGGCGGGCCGTACTCGAAGCTCTCCGGGACACCCGGGGGCACCCTTCCGCGGAGGACATCTATCTGTTGGTCAAGAAGAAGAACCCGCGCGTTGCGCTCGGCACGGTCTACCAGGCGCTCTCGGTGTTGGAGGAGATAGGGGTTATTGGTTCCAAACACTGGGCCGAATCGCCGACCCGCTACGACCTGAACACCGAGCCTCACCTGGATATCCGCTGCCGGAGATGCGGAGAGGTGGCCGAGATACCCGGCGTAGAACTTGGAAACCTGGAGGCCCAGATCCAGGAGAACACCCCCTACAGCGTCAGCAGCACCACGCTCGTCGTCGAAGGCCTGTGCCCAACCTGCCAGAAGGAGTAACGCTATGCGGCAGGGATCGGTGAACGCACCCGAGGAACGCGCCGCCGGAACCTTCGAGGACTATCCGGAAGAGAAAACCGGGGCTCAGGGAGACTCTCGGGATCTTTTCTCCAGTAGGGCTGGACCTTCTAAAGACCGCGATTGACGCTTTACCGGCGGCCCGCCGGGGGTTACCCTGAGGCACCCTACCCGGCGGGCGTTGTGGAACGAACCCTCCATCCGGAGGTGGGAGACGCGGCTTGACCGAAGAACCTTTCAGAGATTACGCCGACGAGCTTGAAGGCCAGCTGCGGGCCGCGGGCGCGCTCATCGAGAGCCTGGAAGAAGAGGTCGCCAGCCTGCGACGGGACCTCGACCAGGCAAGCGCGGCCTTGAAGGCCGCCCAGGACGAGGTCTCAGCCCGGGAGCGGGCGTTGCGGCAAAAAGAAGAAGCCCGGGCCACGGCAGAAAAACAGGCCGAAGATTTGCGCCGCACCGTAACGGAGCTGCGCATACAGAACTCCGACGAGCAGCTGGCCCTCACCAACCGGCACATCGCCGAGATCGCCAGCCTCCAGGACAAGCTCTACGGTGAGCGCCGATCCGAGATCGAGGCGGCTCTCTCCGAGCGCGACGCGGGAGCGCTCCGGGACGAGTACCGGAGGCTCCGGGAGGCCGCCGAACAGAGCTTCGAACAACGGGCCTCGGCGCTGGAGGAGGCCTACCGCGAAGCCCGGGAGAAGCTGCAGGCGGGAGAAAGGGACCTGGCGCGCCGCCGCGCGTCGGAGCTGGAGACTATAAACCGGGCGGCCGACGAGCAGAGCCGCTTTTTCCAGGAAAAGCTCCAGGAGCAGGTCGAAGCGCAGCTAGAGGAGGTGCGCCGGACGTCCGCCAATAGCTACGAGGCTGAGGTCGAAGCCCTGCGCGCCGCGTTCGCCGAGCGGGAGCAAGAGCTCGAAAGCAAACATCAGGCTCGCGAGCGGGAAGCCGACGAGAAGCTGCGCCAGGAGCGGGAACGCCACCAGGCGAAGCTGCGGGAGATAAAGAGCCTGGCCGAGAGCCGGGAGCGAGAGCTGCGCCAGTCACACGCAAACCGTCTGGCCGAAGCCGAAGCCGAAGCCGCCCGCCGCCTGGCGGCGCTCCAGGCCCAGCGCGAGGCGGACAACCAGGCTCTCCAGAACCGCCGCGAGCAAGACGTATCTAGGCTCGAGCAGGACGTCGAGCGGGCAGAACGCGAGAAGCGGGAGCTGGAGCAGGAGCTGGAGAAACTGGAAGCCGCCGGCGCGGATACCGCCCCGCGAACAGCGCCCGAGGGAGAAGACACGCGTCATCTCCAGCGCGTGGCGGACCTGGAAGAGGCCCTGGCAGATTCCGAGAGGGCGCGAGATGCGCTGGCGCGCGAACTAGAAGAACTGCGGGCCGGAGTTGACTCCGGTGGAACCGTTTCGCAGGGTCCGGTAGAGGAGCCCGGCGACGAGGCCGACCCGTCCGACGGGCGTACAAAGACCCTGGAGCGCCAACTGCTAGAGGCCCGGGAAGAGAACGAGCGCCTCGGAAGAGACCTGCAGCAGGCTCTAGACCGCCTGCGGCGGCTCTCCGAGCCCGAGCACCGCCTTCGGTCCGGCATCGAGGCGTTCAACGCCAGCGAGCACGCCCGGCACGTCGCCTCCATCTCCAAAGCCCTGGGGCAGCCCAAAGTCTACGCCGCGGTCGAGGGCGAACCGCCGGGTAAGCCGGTCTTTACACTCGTGTGGGAAGGCTTCGCCTGGCGCCGGTACCTTGCCGAACCCGTAGAAGGCCTGGCGGGTCCGCGGGTCTACCTGGCATCCGGCGAGGACACCCCGGACGTACCAGAAGGACTCGACCGGGAGCCCAACGCCCGGGTAGATGCCCGGGGACACCTCATCCTCGGCATCCAGGCCCGCTAGAAGCCCTCCGGGGCTACCCGCTCTCCGGGCTGCTCTGGCGCTGCTCCCGGAGACGGCGGCGGCGGATATGCTCCTGGTTGTGGGCGTGGATCACCTCTCCCCGCCGGGCGCCGACGTACGCGCCCCCGGCGGCGACGGCCAGGACCATCATCATAAACAAGACCTGCCCGGCGTCCTCCAGCCCGGGGAACATCCCCCTGCCGGAGAGCAGGTTCAGCATGGGCGAGATGAAAAAGGCGGCCGGGGCTACCAGCGTTCCGTGCAGCCGCCGGCGTCCCGGCGCCCGGTAGCTGGAGATCATACCCCCCCAGTAGAACGAGAAGGCCGCCGAGAAGACGAGCAGCGCCATCGGGAACGTGGTAGAGCCGGCCATCTCAAGCCCGAACCTTCCGGTGCCCATGAACGCCGTGAAGAGCGGGGCTATGATGCCGAAAACGACCAGCAGGGCCACGCCAAGCGCCAGAAGCACCCCCAGGGCAACGGCCCAAACGCTCTGCCTGAAGCTTTTCATGTACCAGAGTCTACCAGCGACGGCGGCGGGCCTCGTGGCCGCCTTCACGCCGTCGCGTCCTCATCCTATTCCGCGAGCGCCTCGACCAACTCGCGGCAGAACGCCGGTATGTCTGGCACTACGCGGCCCCAGACCAGGTTGCCCTCGCGGAAAGCGGGCTTGTCCACCCAGGTCGCCCCGGCGTTCTCCAGGTCGTCCTTTATCCCCAGCGAGCCCGTGGCGCTCACGCCGGCCACGATCTTCGCTGAGATGGCTACCAGCCCGCCGTGGCAGATAATGCCGACCGTCTTGCCCCGCTCGTGCACGCCCCGCACAAGCTCGATGATCTCGGGGTAGCGCCGCAGCTTGTCCGGCGCCCAGCCGCCGGGGATGACGATACCGTCCAGTTCCGCGGCGTCTACGTCCCCGGCCGTCGCGTCCGCCTGCGCTGAAAGGGCGTTCTTGCCGTAGACCGGGTCGAGGCTCGAGCCGACCGTGACGACCTCGGCTCCCTCTTCGCGCAGCCGCATCACCGTGACCCAGTATTCCAGGTCCTCGAACCCCTCCTCCAGAAGCACCACGACCTTTTTTCCGTCCAACCTCACGAGATCCCCTTTCCTGGCTGTTCGAGTTCTGGCGTTGTCCGGGTAATTCTATCCGTTTACCCTACCGGTAGGGACGCCGGCTAGCAACTCGTTTACCTCCCGTTCGGCCTCCGCCCCGCCCAACTCCAACGCCCGGGCCAACTCCGGTACGGCTTCCGCACCCCGGCCGGCCCCCAGAAGCCGGGCCGCAGTCCCCAAATGTGCCCGGTAAACGGGCTCCTCCTCGACGGGTCTTTCGGAGCTGTCATACGCTGAATCGGGCTCCGGTGCCTCGCCCCTGACCAGGGCCAGTATCTCCTCCCCGTAGCGGGCGGCGCGCCTCAGCCCCACGCCTTTTATGGAGCCCAGCTCGTGGGCGCTACGGGGCTTGCGCGCCGCTATCTCTTCCAGATGCGAGTTGTGTAACACGACGTAAGCGGGGACTTTCTGCTGCCGGGCCTGCTCCGCCCGCCAGCTCCGCAGGCGCTCGAAAAGCTCGGCGTCTACGCCGTTGGACGAGGCGCTGGCTGCGGCTGCTGGCGCTTCTGGATGTGCGGGGCTCTCGCGTGTGGCCGCCGGGCCCGTTTCCCCCAAACACACGTCGCAGCCGCCGCAGGGAGCGACGTCCTCGGCGTCGCCGAAGTGGCGGAGCAGGCACTCCCGGCGGCACGTCTTCAGGCCCGCATACGCCTCGACGTCCCGGAGCTGGTCGTAGGCGGCCCGGGTGAGGTTTTTCAGCCGGGAGGCGATGCTGTATTGGCTGCGGGCGTCGAGATCTCCCCTGAGCCTGACGTCCACCAGGGAACCTCGCGGGACGATCTCCGCGAGGCCGTCGGCCGCGATCCGGTAGACGGCCCCCTGGGCGACGGCCGGGCTCACCCCGGCCCTGCGGGCCAGCTCCGGGATACTGACGGCCCCATCACCGGGCAGGGCGGCGTGAACGGCGGCGGCCTTCTCCGGCAACCCGGAGGTCTCCTCCTCCAACCGGCGCACCTCCACCTCGGCCCAGAGATCGTAGCCGCGGGAGATCAAGCCCGCCCCCTCCAGGCTGCCCAGCAGGATCCCGGTGGTGTCCGGCTCTATGCTCCCGAGTGCCGCGAGCGCCCCCGGCGGCACGTTTACCCGCCCGTCGCCGCCGGCTTCGGAGAGCGCCCGGAAAAATCGCGCGACGTTATCCTCTCCTGCGGCGTTGAGCGAGATCAGCCGCTTGCGCCGTCCGGCGTCCTGGCCCCGGTACAGCATCACGCATTCGGCGGGTTCCCCGTCACGCCCGGCCCGGCCCGATTCCTGGAGGTAGGCCGGGAGGCTTCCGGGAACGCTGGAGTGAACGACGAACCGCACGTTGGGCTTGTCCACACCCATCCCGAAGGCCACGGTGGCGACCACCACGGAGACCTCGTCCGTCATAAAGCGCTCCTGGACCTCCGAGCGCTCCTGCGCACCCATCCCGGCGTGGTAGGCGACGGCGTCCACCCCCGTACGCCGGAGGCTCGCCGCCAGCTCCTCGCACTCCTTCCGGGTCGTCGCGTACACGATGCCGGGTGGCGGCGTCCGGCGGATGGTGTCCAGGATCAAGGGTAGTTTCCGCTCTTTTTTCTTGGCCTCCAGAACCCGGTACGTGAGGTTGGGCCGGTTAAAGCTCGTCACCACGACCTCGGGCGAGCGCATCCGCAGCGAGGAGAGGATGTCCGCGCGCACGCGGGGCGTGGCGGTCGCGGTCAGGGCAAGCACCGGCGGGTTCCCCAGGTCCTTCACGACGCGGGGCAGAAACAGGTAGTCGGGACGGAAGTTGTGGCCCCACTCGCTTATGCAGTGGGCCTCGTCCACCACGAAGAGCCCGACGCCGGCCCGCCGGAGGGAGAGGACGAAGTCTAAAGAGCGCAACCTCTCGGGTGCGACGTAGAGCATCTTGACCTCGCCGGTCCGCACCCGCCGCTCGACCTCCCACCGCTCCTCGGGCGAGAGCCCGGAGTGGAGCGCGGCGGCGTCGGTGACGGAGCTCTGCACCAGGGAGTCCACCTGGTCTTTCATCAACGAGATCAGGGGGCTGACGATCACGGCCAGGCTCTCCTGCATGAGCGCCGGCACCTGGTAGCAGAGGCTCTTTCCGCCGCCCGTGGGCATGACCGCGAGCGTATCCCGCCCGTCGAGGACGGCCCGGATGACCTCCTCCTGCCCCGGCCGGAAAGAGTCGAAACCGAAGACTTCTTTGAGCACACGCACCGGCACGAAACCAGTTTAGATTATTTCGTCGGCGGTATCGCGCGCCGGAAGCCGGTTGGAGACGGCCCCGGAACTCAGTCTCGCGAGCGTGGGGTAAAGCGGGGGATCGGGTTCAGGTCCCGGATACCCTGTACGGGGCGAGCCTCGTCGTTCCGGGGCGGCTCTTGCCTGGGGGCCTTTTCGACAGCGTCGAGCACGTAATCTAGGGCCCGCCGCACCTCGGCGCACGCCTTTTTGTAGGCGAGCTTGAAGCCCAGGCCCGGCGCGGCGAGCGCCGGGGGCACCAGCAGAAAGTACAGCGGATCGTAGACCCCGGCTATGGCTACGGGCAGGACCAGCGTGGCCCCGAGGATACCCCCGAGCGAGAGGTATTCTCCCCGCTGGTTGGAGAAATCCGCGGTCAGGTAGGCTTCGGTCCGTGACTCACCGGCCTCCCGGACCCGGAGCTCGACGGACCGCACCTTGAGCAGCGCCCGGTGGTCAGAGAAATCCAGCGCCCGCCGCACGGCCCCGAGCACGTCCCCGGCGTCCCACGTCGAGCTGATCTCGGTCTTCTGCCGGAGCTTGAGACCCTGCTTCAACCGCAGGAGGTCTTCCAGGTCCGCCTGCGTGCTCTCCGGAGGCTGCGGGATCTCCCGGACGGCCCGGATCTGGGCGGGGCCGTAGAGCTTTTTGGCCAGGGAGTCGGGTTCCACGGGCCGGGCAGATCTCAGGTCCACTAGCGCCCGGCGCATATCGGCTTCCGGGATACCCACGGCGTCCGCGATCTGCATCAGAAACCCTTCGGAAACCGGCTTTCTCCCAGCCTCTTCCCGACGCCGGGCGGACAGCTCCGCCGCGCGGCGCAGCACCACCTCGACCTCGGCGGGCTTTAGCTTTCTTTCTCCGTTCTCCGCCATACCGGAGGATATATTACAGGTTTTTCGGGCCGTTTTAGAGCCGCTGGTCCCGCTGGGAAGTTATGGATAGTATTCGCGGCGTGTCCCTTAGATACGACCACCCCGAGAGCAGGGTCAGTATCGTGGCGACCAGCATCAACCACCACCCGACCTCCGTCATGAGCCCCTGCCAGCCGCCCCTTTCCGGGTGGCCGAGCAGCAGCACGAAGACGGCGAGGCTCTGGGCGTTCATCTTGGCCTTGCCCCAGCTGTTGGCCGCGATAACCTCCCCGGCCTCTAGCGCCACCATCCTCAAGCCGGTTACCGCGAACTCCCGGATCACCATGAGGGCCGCCATCCAGGCGGCCATCGAGCCTTCGCCCACGAGCGCGAAGAATAGCGAGACTATAAGGGCCTTGTCGGCGATGGAGTCCATAAGCTTTCCGAAGCCCGTGACCTTGCCGCTCCGGCGGGCCACGATGCCGTCGAGGTAGTCCGTTAAAAGGGCGGCGGTGTAGAGCGCCACGGCGACGGCGCGGGCGTACGGAAACTGCAGGTACATCGCGGCCATCACCGGGATAACGGCTATGAGCCGGAGCATGGTGAGCTGGTTGGCCAGAGTCATGAGCTTTCCCCGGTATCTCTTTCTCGCAACAAGGCCAACGTAGCACCTTTGCGGACCCACCTCAAGGGTTTATCGTGGCCCCGGAGGCTTCCCCAACGGCCGCCTCCGGGCTGTTTGACGGCAGCAGCTACTCGTCTACGGTGTTCTGGATCTGGGCCACCGTCGGGCGTGAGAAGAACTCGAGCGCCCAGTCCAGCGCCTGGCGCACCCTGTTTTGCGGGCTCTCAAGCCGTACGAGGTAGGTGCCGCGCCAGAAGATAGCCGCCAGGGCGCCGCTGAACTTTATTCCGAAGACATCGTTGACTGCGAAGTGGCTGCCCAGGTCTATCAGCTGCCCCTGAGACTTGAACTCGAACGGCTTCAGCCCCTCGCCGTCTATCTCGGCGAGGATGTTGCGCGCCAAGAGTTTCCCCTCCTTGACGGCGGCCTGGGCGTTGGGCGGCACGAAGCCGCCGTCACCGTCCGGGACGGTGGCGTTGTCGCCGATCGCCCAGACGTTGTCGTACCCTTCGACCCGGAAGTACTCGTCGACCTTGGCGCCGTTGGTCTTCTCGACCAGGGGGATACCGAACTTTTCCAGCTTCTCGTTCGGGCGGGCTCCGGCCGTCCAGATCACGTTCTCCGTCGCTATCTGGCGGCCGTCCTTCAGCTTTACGCAGCTCTCCGTCACCTCCTCGGCGAGCGCGTTGGTCATGACCTCGATGTCGCGGGCGGAGAGCTGCCCGCGGGCCACCCGGCGCAGCCCGGGGTCCAGCTCCGGCAGGATGTGCGGCAGGGCGTCCAACAGGTAGACGCGGAACCGGTTGGCGTTGATGCTCGGGTACTCGGGCCCGAGCACCTCGTGGATCAGGACGTGTAGCTGGGCGGCGGTCTCGACCCCGGTGGCGCCGGCCCCGATCACGACGAACGTCAGCTCGGACTCCGACACCTCGCCCCGCCGAAGAGTGGCCTCCTCAAAGCGCTCGATAACCCGGTTGCGAATGGCGACGGCGTCGGGGATGCCCTTCATGTTTATGGCGTGTTCCTGCACCCCCGGTATGCCGAAGTACGACGGCTGGGCCCCGAGGGCCAGTACCAGGTGGTCGTAGGGAAACTCCTGTCCGCCGGCGCTCACGACTTGCTTCTCGAAGTCGACGCTCTCGACCTCCGCCCGGCGAAAGCTGGCGCCTGCGTGGATCAAGGGCCGCCGCAGCGGCTGGGCGATGTTTCTGACGCCCACGTCGCTGGCGACGATGCCCGGTACCATCGGCCAGAAAGTCAGGTAGTTGTCCCGGGAGATGACCATGACGCCGACGTCTTCCCGGTCGCGGGACAGATCGCAGAGGTGCTTGGCCACGTTAAAGCCGGCGAACCCGCCACCCAGAACCAGGACGCGATGCTCGAAGTCCTCGAACCGGGGCTTCTCCCAGGGGGCGTACCGGGGCTCGGAGGACGCCGCCCAACGCAGCCCGCCCACCGCGAGGGCCGCTCCCCCTAACACCGCACCTGCTTTAAGTAGCTTGCTCATTCTCTCGCCCTCCAGGAACCGTTATAGTCCACGCCCGCCAATCAGTATTCTACCGGAGAACACCGCCCGGCTAAACTTCCGCCGGGCGGCATCCCGGAACAGCGCGCATCACCTCACCCTCGGCTCCGAAGTGTCCTGGCCGTTGAAATAGGCTCTCGTTTCCCGCAACACGACGCCAGATAGGAGCAGGAGCCCAATCAGGTTCGGCAGAGCCATCATGCCGTTCATGAGGTCCGAGATGAGAAAGAGACCTTCGAGCTCGCGCACCGTGCCGATAAGGATGGCGACGATAAAGAGCAGCCGGTAAGGAACGACGGCCACGCGACCGAAGAGGTATTCCAGGTTGCGCTCCCCATAGTACGCCCATCCGAGAAGCGTCGAGAAAGCGAAGAACACGAGCCCGACCGCGACGAGGACCGGCCCTATGGCCCCGATGCTGGCGCCGAAAGCGAGCTGGGTCAGCTCGCCGGGGTCGTCCGACTGCGTCCACACGCCGGTCGAAATTATCGCCAGGCCCGTGAACGAGCAGATCACGATGGTGTCGATAAAGGTCTGGGTCATGGAGACCAGCGCCTGCCGGGTGGGCGCGGTGGTCTGGGCGGCGGCCGCTGCTATACCGCCGGTTCCGAGGCCGGACTCGTTGGAGAAGAGACCCCGGGCGATGCCGAATCGGATAGCCGCCGCGACGCCGGCGCCCAGGAAGCCGCCGGTGGCCGCCGTGCCCGTGAACGCGTCGCTGATGACCAGGCCAATCGCCGCGGGGACACGGTCTATGTTGACGATCAGGACCACCGTGGCCGCGAGCATGTAGAAGACCGCCATGAACGGCACGAAAAAGCCGGTAAAGCGGCCTATGGATTTGATGCCACCCAGGATCACGGCGCCCGCGAGGACCATGAGCACGACGCCGATGGTCCACTTGGGTATGGCGGGGACGATGTTGTTTATCTGGGTGGCGGCGGCGTTGGACTGGACCATGTTGCCGATCCCGAAAGCAGCTATGGCGGCGAAGAGGGCGAACAGAAGCCCCAGCACGCGTCCGAGCGGCCCCCCGATGCCGTTGGTCAGGTAGAAGGCGGGGCCGCCGCTACGTTCGCCCGCGGCGTCCACGTGCCGGTACTTCACGCCGAGAAGGGCCTCCGAGTACTTCGTCGCCATCCCGAACAGGGCCGTGATCCACATCCAGAACAGCGCCCCGGGTCCGCCGGCGGCGATCGCCGTGGCCACGCCCACGATGTTGCCGGTGCCGACGGTGGCCGCCAGGGCCGTCATCAGCGCCTGGAAATGGGAGATATCCCCTTCCTGAGTCTCTTCTTTGCGCTTGATCAGGGCGAGGTAGAGCGCCGGACCGAGCTGCTTGAACTGCAGCCCGCGCAGGATGTAGGTGAGATAGATGCCCACACCCAGCAACAAGAAGACCAGCAGGTAGCCCCACAGGATGTTGTTGAAGCCTTCGATAAACCCCACAGTCCGCGCTCCTTTCTCCCCTCAAGGCGCGACCGCTGGCCGCGCCGTTATCTCCCGGGATTCTCACCGCTGCGTGGCTTCCCCACCTGAGAGCCCGGACGGTGGTCCCTAGTGGGACAAAGATAAGGATGGCCGGAGAGTTTGTCTATAGCCTGCGGGCCAAATATATTGTTTTGTACGGCTTTTCACGAACGACGGTCGCGTGGAGCCGGGCCGGAGCGCCCCGGTGCTTTAAGCTTCGGCCACCGCTACGCGCACCGTCCGGCTCCGGGGTCCGTCGAACTCGGCGAAAAATATGCCTTGCCAGCGTCCCAGGTCCAGCTCCCCGCCGCGCACCAGCAGGTGCTGGGATTGGCCGAACATGCTGGTCAACAGGTGCGAGTCGCTATTGCCCTCGGCGTGGTGAAACCTGACGTCCAGGGACCCGATAAACGCCTCGCAGGCGGCGGCGAGGTCTCGGGGCACGTCCTGGTCGTAGTCCTCGTTTACCGTGACGGCGCCGGTGGTATGCGTCGAAGATATTATGCAGAAGCCATCCTCGACCCCGGAATCCCGGACGGCCTTTTCCACCTCGCCGGTTATGGTCACGAACTCGTACCGCTTGTTAGTCCTGACCTGTATCTCGCTGGTGTTCATGCTCCTCCTCTTGTTGGGTTTCCGGTTCTCTAGAGCCCGAGCGCCTCCGGAAGCCGGGCGAAGCTTTCCACCGTGAGGTCGGCTTCCCCCCCACTTCCCGGGCGGTACTTACCCGTTTTTACTTGAAAACCGAGCAGGCCCGCCGCCCGCGCCCCGGCAACATCGGATTCGGGATCGTCGCCGACCATCGCGGTCTCCCCGGGCTCCAGGCCCAATTCCCTCAGCGCGAGGCGGAAAAAGCTCTCCCGGGGTTTCCCGACGACCGTGGCGGTCTTGCCGCTGGCGTACTCCAGCGCGGCGACGAAAGGGCCGGCGTCGAGCGAGAGCCCGCTCTCCGCGAGCCAGTAGCGGTTTTTCTGCAGGGCGAGCAGTTCAGCGCCCCCCATCAACAGCCGGAACGCTTTGTTGAGCCGTCCGTAATCGAACCCTTCACCGAGGTCCCCGACGAGCACGTAGTCGGGCTCCTCGTCGGTGAGCCGCACGCCCGGCAGGTCTTCCCGGAGCGCCTCGGCCACCAGCGGGAAGCAGGAGTGATCGCCGACGAGAAGCGCCGCGGCACGGGCCGGGGTAAAGATCTCATCCTCCGCGACCTCGAAGCCGAGAGACTCCAGCTGCGCGTGGACCGCGCTCCGGGGCCGGCGGGTGGTGTTGGTGACGTAGCGTACCAACATGCCGGAGGCTTTCAGCCGGCGCAAAGCCTCCCTAGTGCCTGCCAGCGGCTCGTCCCCCACGTACAGGGTGCCGTCCAGATCCACGAGCAAGCCTTTTACCGTCATAACGGGCAATATAAAAGACGCCGGATCAGAAATCCGGCGTCTCGGGCCCGTGCGGCGTAAGCAGACGTACGCTAGCGGGACACTAGCGGCCGAAAAATAGCTTGGCGGCCGGGCTCATCATCTCCGGCGACCACATCGGCTCGAAGGTCAGCTGGGCGTTGACCGTCTCTACCCCCTCTATTGCCAGGGCCTCGGTCTCCACCTGCTCCTGGATGAGGTCCCCCACCGGACACATGGGGCTCGTCAGCGAAAAAATCACGTCCACGTGGCGGCCCTCATCGTGGACGCCCACGTCGTAGATCAGGCCGAGCTCCACGAGGTCCATCCCGATCTCCGGGTCTATAACGTTTCTCAGCTGGTCTCGCACCCGCTCTTCGGTCAACATCTGGTTCACCTCTTGATCTCTGATTTCAGGTCTTGCGTAGAACTATCAGCTTATTGTAAATGCCCGGTGCTCGTTTACCAATCTTTTGCTGATTCCGGGCTGGAGGGATAGTAAAGTATTCCACGATACGCGAGGTGTTTTCGCCGTCCAGAAGTAGAGGAGTTGCGGTTGAGAAACAGTGTTTTTTGTGTCTCGAAGGTTACCCTGACGGTTTTTACGCTCCTGTTCGCTCTGGTCCTGATCGGCGGCGGTTTCGTCGCGGCCTCGGCCCAGGAGACGGAGACCGAGCAGCCCCCGGAAACCGAAGTTCAGGGGCCGGAGATCGAGGCCGAGGCCTGGGCCTTGCTGGACGCCAACTCCGGCGCCTACCTCGCCGGGAACAACCCCGACGAGCAACTTCCGGTGGCCTCCACGGTCAAGGTCATGGCCGCTCTCGTCGCGCTGGAAGAAGGAGTGGACCTAGAGCGGGAGGTGGCGATCTCCCGGAACGCCGAGGAGTTCGTGGGCCTGACGTACAGCAACGTGGGCCTCATAGCCGGCGAGCGCGTGAGCATGAGGGATCTTCTGGTGGCCACGCTGGTCCCCTCGGGTACCGAAGCGGTCTACGCGCTGGCGGAGGCCGTCGGCGGCACCGCCGACCGCTTTGTCGAGATGATGAACGAGCAGGCCGCCGAGATAGGTTTGGAGAACACGAACTTCGAGACCCCCGCCGGCCTGGACACGCCGGACGGTTACTCCAGCGCCCGGGACCTCGCCATCATAGCCCGGGCCGCGATGGAGTACCCGGAGTTCACCGAAATGGTTGCGATGCAGCAGGCTACCATCAACACCAACACCAGGGAGATAGAGGTCTTTACCACCAACAACCTGCTCTACACTTATCCCGAAGCCACCGGCATAAAGACCGGAACCTCACCCGAGGCCGGGCCGTGCCTGATCGCCTCCGCGGAGGACGGCGGCGAGTCGTACGTAGCGGTCATCCTGAACGCCCAGGAAGACCAGTACCGGTTCGAGGCCGCGCAGACGCTCCTCGGCTACGCCTTCGCCAACTACGATCAGGAGCCGGTCGTGCGGGAGGACGAGGCGTTCGAGCAACTCCAGGTCCCGTTCCGCCGGGACGAGACCGTGGACCTCGTTGCCGCCCAGAACGTCGTCGGCCCCCAGGGTCCCGGCATCGAGGTCGAGCACCGGGTCGAGACCCGGGAACCGCCCCCCGAGGCCGAGGCCGGCCAGGAGCTGGGCGAGGTCGAGGCCCTTATAGACGGCCAGAGCGTCGGCAGCAGCCCGCTCGTCACGGCCAGCGGCTACGAAGAGGCGTCTTTCTGGACCAAGACGTGGTTCAGGATACGAAGCCTCTTCGACTGACCGCCAGCCGATCCAACCCGTAAAACCCCCAATCCTGCGGGCAGACTACTCGTAGTAGTCGAGGCCGGTATGGTGGATCACCTCCTCGCCCTTTATCGTGCGCAGGGTGTTTTTGAGCTTCATGAGCTGGATAAAGAGGTCGTGCTCGGGGTAGAGCTCCGGCAGCGTCATCGGGCTCTTGAAGTAGAAGGAGAGCCACTCCTGGATGCCGCCCATCCCGGCCCTTCGGGCGAGGTCCAGGAAAAGCGCGAGGTCCAGGACTATGGGGGCCGCCAGGATCGAGTCGCGGGCCAGAAAGTCTATCTTTATCTGCATCGGATAACCCAGCCAGCCGAAGATGTCGATGTTGTCCCAGCCCTCCTTGGCGTCGCCCCGGGGCGGGTAGTAGTTGATCTTGACGACGTGCGAGATGTCGCTGTACAGCTCGGGATATAGTTGCGGCTGGAGTATGTGCTCTAGGACTGAGAGCTTGGAAACCTCCTTGCTCTTGAGGCTCTCCGGGTCGTCCAGGACTTCACCGTCCCGGTTCCCGAGGATGTTGGCCGAGAACCAGCCTTCCACCCCCAGCATCCGGGCCTTTAGCCCGGGCGCGAGGATGGTCTTCATCATGGTTTGACCCGTCTTGAAGTCCTTGCCGGCCACGGGCACGCCCCGCTCGGCGGCGAGGCTGGTGAGGGCCGGAACGTCCACCGCCAGGGAAGGCGCCCCGTTGGCATACGGCACGTCCTCCATGATGGCGGCGTAGGCGTAGATCATGGCCGGCGAGATGGCGGGGTCAGAATCGTCCAGCCCCCGCTCGAAGCTCTCCGGTGTGAAGTGCGCCTCCTGGGGCTGCAGGTACGCCTCGGTCGAGGCGCAGTTGACCATCACCGCCCGGTCGAGGCCGTGGTCCCGCTTGAAGGCGCGGATATCCTCGCGCACCAGCTCGGCGGCCCCCCTCAGAGACCCGTAGCTCTTTAGATGCGCGCCGTTCAACTTGTGCACGTACCGGGCGTCGAAGACCGCCGGCCACGGCTCTACCCTCTCCAGCTGTTTCCGCGCGGCGTCCAGATGCTCCTTCTCCAGCACCCCGGCCACCCCGGCGGCCTCGTAGGCGTTGTCCGGTATGGCGTCCCAGCCGCCGAACACCATCTCCCCAACGTCCTGCAACGGAACAAAGTCCCGGATCTTGGGCGCCCGGTCTTCGGTTCGCTTGCCGAGGCGCACGGTCCCGAGCTGGGTCAGGGAACCCACCGGGTCTGCCAGGCCCCGGTTTATCAGCTCGACCCCCGCGATAAACGTGGTGGATACCGCCCCCATCCCCGGCAATAGAACGCCCAACCGTCCCAGTGGTTCCCGAATCTCCCGTTCAACCTGCATGTGAGCCTCCACATTCTGTAACACGCCCGAGCATACCCTACTATCCCACAACCCGGCGCTCTGTTAAGCCTTTGTTACACACATTGCACTTATCCACGGTTTCTGCGCTTTGTCCACAACATGTTGTGGATAACTCGGCCCTCGACGCCGGTCTGTGCCGCATATTGTTTCGCGGGCGTTGAGGGGAACGCATCGGTCGCGGGCTTAGCGAACGATGGTGACCGTCATCACGAACGCGGCGAGGGCCAGTCCGGCGGCAGCCAGGTAGGCTCCGGTAAGGCCCACGGGCGCGGCGAGCGCCGCCATAAAAAGCGGGCCGAGGGTCTGGCCGAGGCGCAGGATCATGCCGTTTATGGAGAGAAAGGCCCCGCGGTTGTCTGCGGGGGCGACCTCGTTGAGGAGGGAGAAAATGTTCGGGATGTTGATGCCGTTGGCGACACCAAGCAGGGCGGCGGGCAGGATCAGCAACGGTAGCGCGGGCACCAGCGAGACCCCGGCCAGCGCCACCACGTACACGGCGAAAGCAGCCTTGAGCAGTGTTTTTTCTTTGTAGGAACCGGTCAGCCGGCCAAGTTGAGAGGAAGTCAGGGCGGTAGTAAGAGAGGCTCCGGAGAGAACGGCACCTATTACGATCGGCGACGCCCCGAAACGCTCGCTCATAAGCAACGGCAGGTACGCCAGCTGGGCCCCGAAGAGCAGGACGAAAGAGACGAGCGAGGCCATCAGCACGCCGAGGACCTTTACGTTCTTCAGCCGCGGCCAGAGGTTCTTGACCACGTTGGCGAAGAACTCCTTCAAGCCCTGGTCGTTTTCGGGCTCCGGGTTGTGGAGGGAGAAGAGGACCACCAGGGCTATAGGCACGGCCAGGAACGGTAGCAAGAAAGGATAGAACCAGCCGAACGTCGCCAGCAGGCCGCCGACGCCGGGATAGGCCGCCGTGCCGACCGAGAGCACGCTGGAGTTGTAGCCGAGCGCCGCCGAGCGCTCGCGCCCGGAGTAGATGTCCCCGATCACGGTTACGTTCAACGTGCCCAGGGCGGCGGCTCCCATCCCCTGGAAAAAGCGCAGCGTCAGCAGCAACTCGAAGCTGCGGGCGAAGGCACACATTCCCCCCGCGATCCCGAACAACAGCAACGCCGGCACCAGAATCGACTTGCGCCCGTAACGGTCGGACATAACGCCCAGAACCGGCGTGAGCACGATGCCCGGCAGGGTGAAAACCGTTATCAGGAGCCCCACCTGCCCCCCGCTGATACCGAACGTCTCGATGATGCGGGGAAAGGCCGGGGTGATGCTCGTCACCCCGAGCACCGCCATGAGGGTTATGCCGAAGAGTACGTGCAGGTTGTGGTCCCTGTAGACCCTGCGTTTTTCGCCCTCGTTCTCGCGCCCGGCAGCCACGAGGCGTGACTGTACCAGCCGTACCGGATGCGCGATGTGTTTTTCTCGGGGTTTTAGACCGTTCGCCAGCCGAGACGGACGAGCAGAGCAGCCGTCATGGCGGCGGTCGCCCCCCAGATTTCATAGCCCTCGACGGCAAAGACCGGAACCTCGTAGTCGCGCCCATCCCGTTTCCACACGACCTTCTGGAAAGTGCGCGGATCCATAAGCCGGCGCAGGGGAACGGTAAACACCTCCTGCACCTCGCGCGGGTCTATGACAAACTCCGCCGCAGCCGGCAGGAGACCCACGTAGGGCCTCACCCGGAAGCCCGAAGGCGGAATGTACATCTCCTCCAGTTCCCCAACGACCTCCACCAGGTCGGGGCTCAAATCTATCTCCTCGTAGGCCTCGCGCAAGGCGGTCTCCATCAGGGAGCGGTCGCCGGGCTCCAGGCTGCCGCCGGGAAAAGAGATCTGGCCCGCATGGTCGTTCAGGTCGTGCTTGCGCACCGTGTACACCAGTTCTATCTGCTCCGGGTCGAGCAGCACCGGCACCAGCACCGCCGCCCGCCGAGAGTTCTCGTCGGGCGGCGGTACCCGGGGAAGCCGTTCTCCCGTAATCAGGTCCACGGGCGAGAAGCTTTCGTAGACCGCCCGCCAGTCCTCCAGCGGGCGTGAGACCACCTCACGCAGCAACCCAGGAAAACGGTCGGGGTCTGCGTGAGGCCCGGCTTTCCCGTCTCCTCTCATGCGGCTAATCATAGACCATTGCCAGAGAAACAAGGTGAGCCTACGAACAAGCCTCGTAGAACGGCGCCGGATACCAGAGAGGCCCGGCTCGCAGAGCCGGGCCTCTCCAGATTGCAACTCTCTCTGCCGGACGGGGCCGGCTTTCGGCTCTAAGCCAGGCCCTCGGCCTCGTACTCCCGGAGAAAGCCCTCAAACATCCGGCGGTGGCCCTGCTCGTCGTGCAGAACGGCTATGATCATGTCCTGCGTTACGTGGTCCACCTCCTCGGTGGCCTCGATGATCTTCTGGTAGTGCTCGATAGCGCCGGTCTCGGCCTCGATCACGCCCTTGATCACGTGCACCACGTCTACCTGATGCTCCGGCGGCTGCAACCCCATCTGCTCGGCCTTGAAGTCCATCGAGCCCGGAACCACGCCGTAGAGCTCCTTGATGCGCGAGGCGAACTGCTGGGCGTGACCCAACTCTTCCTGGATGTCCTCTTCCAGGGCTTCCTTGATCTCCTGCGCCCGAACGCCGTCCGGGTTGATGGAGTTGGTCACGTAGTTTATGACGGTCTCAAGCTCCATAAAGTACGCGGTCTTCAAAAGCTCGACGATTTCCTCGCGCTTCTCCCTCATCTCCTCGGAGAGAATGCCTTCGCCGCTTCTTCTGGTGTCCACGCCGCTAAACCTCCCGTAAAATCGTTGTCGTTTTCAGGTGTAAGCTTACCATTTTCACGCTCGAATTAAACACAAGACCAAGAATTATTCCTGTAATTTTCGGCGGCGGTCAAGCGTTATTCGCGGGGCTCAAGCGG
>SIRX01000068.1 GCA_004563715.1 Actinomycetota bacterium
TCGTCCTGATCTCCACTCTCGGCCGGGGCGCCCGGTTTTTCATGCTCGGCATGGCGGTATTCTTTTTCGGGCCGGCGATCCAGAACGCCATAGACGAGTACTTCGAGCTCCTGACCGTCTCGTTCCTCATCCTCCTGGTCCTCGGTTTCTTGACCGTCAAGTTCGGCGGCGAGTACCTGCACCGCAAGAAGCAGGCGGAGGAACGCAAGGCCGTCAAGTAGTCCGGCCCCGGCTGGGGCGCACAGAAGGACCCACAGAGGACCAGAGGGGTGCGAAGTTCGCCGCCGAGGCTCTCGCCGACGGAGCTACTCGGGGCGCACGATCATGACGGGGCAGTGGGCGTGGCGGACGACCGAGTCGGAGACACTGCCTATTAGCGCCCGCCGCACGCCGCCGAGCCCCCGGCTGCCCATCACGATGAGGCCCGCCTCTATCTCCTCGGCTACCGCGACGATCGCCTCGTCCGGGCGGCCCATCCTGAAGTGGGCCTCCGCCACCACCCCGCCGATTTCCTCTATCTGCCGCACGTAGTCGTCCAGCAGCCGCTTGCCCATCTGCCGGACCTCCTGGTGCGGCTCCCCGACGTCGAAGCCCATCGCGTCGTACTCGAAAGCCGCCCGGGTGCGAAAAACGAAGACCACGTGCAGCTCGGACCCCGTCTTCTGCGCGAGATCCACCGCGGTGCGGGATGCCAGGACCGCCTCGTCCGAACCGTCGGTCGCAAGCAAGACTTTTGTCGGGAAGATGCTCATCTTTCCACCCTTTCTGCTCCCAGTGCGGCCTCCTACTCCTCCCGTTATTATAACTTCGGCTACATTGGCTGTCCCCCTCTGGAGGAGGTCCTGGTCCGACGCCGGCGGGCGGGGTGTCGTAGGATGTTCTCGAAGCGGTCGGCGGGTCTCGGAGGCGAGGAGGAATTTTTGAACGACAAGATAGCGGCGGTCCTGGGCGTAGGTCCGGGGCTCGGGGCGGCGATCGCCCGGCGCTTTGCCCGCGGGGGATACGCGGTGGCGCTCATGGCCCGGAACGAGGCGGGGCTTTCGGAGTTGCGGGAGGAGATCGAGGCCGGAGGCGGCCGCTCTCTGACGGTCGCGGCCGACGCGACGGACCCGGCCTCGGTCGAGGCGGCTTTCGGGCGGGTGCGCGAAGAGTTGGGCGACCCGGAGGTACTCGTGTACAACGCCGGGGCCTTCCAGGTGGGCGGTATCCTGGAGGTAACCCCCGAGCAGTTCGACCGCTGTTTCAAGGCGAACTGCGCCGGGGCGTTCTACGCGGCGCGGCAGGTCCTGCCGGCCATGCGGGAGGCTGGCCGCGGCACCGTACTGCTGACGGGGGCGACGGCCTCCCTGCGCGGCTCGGCCCGTTTTGCGGCGCTGGCGACGGGCAAGTTCGGGCTCCGGGCGCTGGCGCAGTCAATGGCGCGGGAGTTCGGCCCACAGGGGGTGCACGTGGCGCACGTGGTCGTAGACGGCCAGATCGACACCCCCAGGGTGCGCGAGATGTCGCCGGGCCGCGAAGGGCACACCATGCTCTCGCCCGCCGCCATAGCCGAGACGTACTGGCAGCTGCACACCCAGGACCCGACGGCCTGGACGCTAGAGCTGGACCTGCGGCCCGCCGTGGAGAGCTTCTGACCCGGGTGTCGTAAGGCGGTACCTCACGGCCCGGGGATGTCAGCGACGGTCCCGGAGTCAAGGAGCCTCGTCACGGCCTCGGCAGAAGCCGGTTTCCAGAAGCGGTGTCCCTGGACCAGGTCGCACCCGAGCTCCCGCAGGCGGGAGAGTTGATCGTTGTTCTCCACCCCTTCGGCGACGACCTTCATCCCCAGCGTGTGGGCCAGGGTGATTATCCCGGAGACCAGCGTGGATTCTCTCCGTCCGTTCCCGAGGCCCTCTACAAAGGCGCGGTCTATCTTCAAGAAGTCCAGCGGGAACCGGCTCAGGTAGGCGAGCGAAGAGTAGCCGGTACCGAAGTCGTCCACCGCCAGCCGCACGCCGATGTCCTTGAGCCGGTCGAGCTGGGCGGCCTTATCCTCGGCATCCTCCATGATCGCGCTCTCGGTGACCTCCAGGATCAGGGTCGCCGGGTCGAGGCCGGTTTCGCGCAGGACCTGCGAGATCTCCGCCGCCAGGTTCGCGCGGCGGAACTGCCGCGCGGAGAGGTTTACGCAGACGCCCAGCGGCGGCTCCCCCGGTCTGCTGGGGCAGATCTCCGCCCATCCCCGGGCCCGACGGCAGGCCTCTTCCAGCACCACCTGCCCGATACGCTCGATCAGGCCGGTCTCCTCCGCGACCGGGATGAACTTCTCGGGGAGAACCAGCCCCCGCTGCGGGGATTCCCAGCGGACCAGGGCCTCGACGGCGAAGACCTCGCCCGAGCCGAGCGAGACTTTCGGCTGGTAGCAGACCTTCAGCTCGTCCCGGTCTATGGCGCGCCGCAGGTCGCTCTCCAGCTTCAGCCGGTCCAGGGCCTCCTGGTGCATGCGGGGCTCGAAGACCTCGTAGCGGGCCTTGCCCGCGTTCTTCGCCTGGAACATGGCCAGGTCCGCGTTTCTCAGGAGGTCTCCCGGCCTGTCCCCGGGAGAGTCGGAGAAGACGATGCCGATGCTGGGGGTGACGCCTATCTCGCGTCCTTCGAGGACAAAGGGGGGCCGCATCCGCTCCAGGATGCGCTCGGCGACCCAGGCCGCCTCCCTCAAGCTGGTCACCTCTTCGAGCAGCACGGTAAACTCGTCGCCGCCGAGCCGGGCGACCGTGTCCGAGGGCCGCAGGCACTCCCTCAGGCGGCGACCGACGCTCACCAGCAGCCGGTCGCCGGCCTCGTGGCCTAAAGAGTCGTTGACGACCTTGAAGTTGTCCAGGTCCAGAAAGAGCACCGCCAGCCCGCCCCGCCGCCCGGAGAGCGCGTGCTCCAGCCGGTCCATGAGCAGCGTCCGGTTGGGGAGCCCCGTGAGGGGATCGTGGAACGCCTGGCGGGTTAGCCTCTCCTCCAGCTCCCGGCGCTCGGTGATGTCGCGGACGGAGGTCAGGATCATCCGCTGCCCGCCGTAGTCTACGGCGCCCACGCGCACCTCGACCGGGATAACGGTGCCGTCTTTGCGCCGGTTTCGCTCCTGGTTTATTACCGCGAACGTTCCGACCTCTCCGGCCATGACGCGCTGCCAGAGCGTGCCACCGGCCTTTTCCTGCCGCTCCCGCTCCTCCCCGGTGAGCATGTCGCAGGAGACGTCGCTTACGGAGAGCGAGAGCATCTCTTCCCGGGAGTACCCCAGAAGGCGGCACGCCTGGGAGTTGCAGTCCACGAACCGGCCGGACGCGTCGTGCACGAAGAGGGCCTCGACCGACTGCTCGAAGAGCTGCCGGAAGCGCCGTTCGCTCTCTTTTAGAGCCTGCTCGGTGGCTTTGCGTCCGGTTACATCCTCCACCATGCCGACGAGGAACCGGGGCTCGCCCCCGTCGTCGCGGACCACCGAGATCGTCGGGTGGACCCAGGCCACGCTGCCGTCCTTGCGGATGTAGCGCTTCTCCCGCTGGTAGCGGTCCAGCTCACCGGAGCACAGCTTGACGTTCAGCTCCGTGTCGAGCGGCACGTCGTCCGGGTGCGAGATGTCGGCGATCTTCTTGCCGACCAACTCCTCCTCGCTGTAGCCGGTCAATGCCTGGTAGGCGGCGTTGGTTTTCAACAACCGCCGGTCCGGGTCGGCGATCGAGATGCCCAGGGCCGCCTGCTCGAAGATCGCGCGGAACCAGGCCTCGCTCTCTTTCAAGGCTTCCTCCGCCCGTTTGCGCGAGGTGATGTCGCTGACCGCGCCGATGGTCCCAACGGTCTCGCCGGAGGCGTTGTTGTAGGGGCTGCCGGTAATTTCGGCCCAGAAAAGGCTGCCGTCCTTGCGCCGGTACTCCACCTCGTAGCGTTCGGAGAGGCCCACCATCCGCGTCCTCATGCGCCGCTGCATCTCCGGCCACCACTCCGGAGGTAACAGGAGCTTGTAGGCGACCTGCCCGAGCAGTTCTTCGCGGCCGTAGCCGGTCAGCCGCGTCATCTGGGAGTTCGTGTCCAGCACCACGTCGTCCACGTCGGTGATCAGGAGCCCCTCGCCCAGGTTCTCGACGACCGTGCGGAAGTGCATCTCGGGGTCGCCGATCTCTTTCTCGACAAACCTCCGGAGGGTTACGTCCCGCATCGCGACCCGCACTTCGTCCTCCCCCTCGGGGAACAGGAGCAACTCGAAGTCCCGCAGGGCCTCGTCTACGGGCAGCCGGCACTCGCAGGTTTGCGCCTCGCCGGTGTCCAGCACCCGGCTTGCGTAGCCCAGGATCTCATCGGCGACCTCCGGAGGGACCGCATCCCGGATGTTCCCGCCGGCCACCCCCGGCAGAACGCGCCGGTTTCCGGGGGCGCGGGCCTCGAAGCCCAGGAACTCGCCGGCCCGGTTGATCCGGAACAAGAGGTCGGTGCCGGCGGCTTCCCCGTCGTGGGTCACGCTCACGTCCCGATCCGGACCGGCCACCGAAGACACCTTTCTTCAACCTCTTTCGGGAGTCGGCAGATTGTATCTCGACGAATCGACGCCATTTGTCCCAACCCAGCGGTTTCCCGCGGATAGCTTACGCTTCCCCCCGATAGACCAGTATGACCCGCGGGTCCCGAGAGATCAAGGCGTCCACGAGCCGCCGGGGGACATCGAACAGCCTGGGGTCACCGGCCGGCTATGCGGGCCGAGATCGATGCGAAGGCGGCCTTCTCCACCGCGTCGTCGAGGGACTCTAGCTCGTAGCCCTCGTCCACCCGGCGTATGGCCGAGAGGATCAGCCGGTCGGTGAACCAGGGGTTTTTGGGCAGGAGCGAGCCGTGCAGGTAGGTCCCGTAGGCGTTGCGGCGCCGGGCTCCCTCGGTACCGTCCTCCCCGTTGTTGCCGTACCCGGCTACGACCTTCCCCAGGGGATCCACGTCGCCCAGGTAGGTCCGCCCGCCGTGGTTCTCGAAGCCCGCCAGCTCGCCGTAAGAGCCGTTCTCCAGCGGCACGCGGACCAGGACGTTGCCGATCAGACGCGCCTCCTCCGGCTTGCGGGGCTCGGTGTACAGGTCGAAGACGCCGACGCCGGGCAGGGTCTCCCCCTCCGGCGTCTCGTAGTAGCGGCCCATGAGCTGGTAGCCGCCGCAGACCCCGAGCACCACCCCGCCGTCCTCGACGATGGCCCGCAGGTCGGCGCCTTTGGAGCCGGAGAGATCCTCGGCGAGCAACGCCTGTTCCCGGTCCTGGCCGCCGCCGAAGAGGAACACGTCGCAGCCGGTGGGCCGGACTTTCTCGCCGAGCCCCACGTCCACGACCTCGACCGGTATGCCGCGCCACTCGCAACGCTTTTTGATGGAGATCACGTTCCCCCGGTCCCCGTAGAGGTTCATCATGTCCGCATAGAGGTGGTGTATCGTCAGCTTGGCCGGTCCCACCGGGTAACACCTCCATTGGTTGTTTTCTTTGTCCGGGATCATCCCGGAACCTTACGGGGAGAGTATAAGCCCTGACGGCCCGGCCAGGAAGCCGTCGCGCGGCCCCGACGACGCCAGCCCGGAGCTTTTTGTACGGCTCGGATGCCCGTCTTGAGGCTCAGCGGAGGGCGGCCCCCACCTGGCGCATCGCCCCCAACAGGTCGAACTCGGCCCGCTCCTCGACTATCTTGCCGCCCTCGCCAAAGCGGTCTATCTGGATGCCCGTGAACTCCACCCGGTTACCCGTGCCCGCCACACCGAAGAACTCGCCCTGGTGGGTACCGCGAACGGTCCAGCGGCTCGCCACCTTCTCGCCTTCGGCAACCTGCTCCTCTACGATGCAACGGAGGTCGGGGAAGGCGTTGCGGAACCACACTATGTTTTCCTTTACGGTTTGTGTTCCACGGACCTCTCCCGCCTCGATGTACGGATCATGGCGGACGAAGTCAGAGTCTAGCACTTCGTCTACCAGCTCCGGCTTGCCTTCTCCGAAAGCCTCCTCCATCAAACGGCGCACCACGGCTTTGCGTTCTTCGCCCGACATTCGGCCCTTCTCCTATCGCGCAGGTTACGTTTCCCTAAGCCCGCTGGATACCGCCAATAGTGCCAGATAGAAATGCCCGCTACAAACTATCTGGCATCAACACCCCACGGAGACTTCGAGGCCGCGGGGCGTACGGACCCGGAGAGCTTTGAATACGCTGTCTGTCCGGGGGCAGGCCCGCCCCGCCCCTAGTTTATGATACTGTTGTTACGTAAGCCTGGACGGGGTGTCCGGGCATCCCCGAAACCGGGAGGAGCGATGACGTACCTGCGCTGCACCGTTGGCCGGTGGAACATAGACCTCGACTCCGACAAAGGCCAGGCTGTGTTTCGCTTGATCGACGACGAAGGGCTCCGGGTTTTCAGGAGCCAGCCCGGCTTTGTCCGTTACAGGCTGATGGTCGCTGACGCCGCCACGACCATAGCGGTCGCCGAGTGGGAGTCCGAGGAGCTTGGCAAGCGCGGCGCGCAGCGGTACCGGGAGTGGTTGGGGAGCAGCGGGATAGCCGGGAAGTTGTCCCTGGAGACCTTTGACGGCCCGGTTGTGGTCGCTTCCTGAGCGCAACCGGGCCGGGTTTACCGGGACGGAGGAGTGCAAGTGGACTACGGGGTACACCTGCCGCTGATAGCCCTGAACAGGCAGCATTGGTCTTTGCGGGGTCTCCTAGAGTACACGCAGGCCGCCGAACGCCTGGGCTTTCAGGCTCTCGCGATCAACGACCACCTGCTCTTTTCCCGCCCGTGGCTTGACGGCCCGACGGCCCTGGCCGCGGTACTTGCCCGCACGGGACGGATGTCCCTGGCGACCACGGTGGCGTTGCCGGTCGTTCGAGGTCCGGTAGCCCTGGCGAAGAGCCTGGCCGCCATCGACACCCTCTCTGGCGGCCGCCTCATCGCCGGCGTAGGCCCAGGCTCCTCCGCCCGGGACCATGCCGCGGTTGGCATCTCCTTCGAGGAGCGCTGGAAGCGTTTCGAGGAGGCGGTGCGGGCAATGCGGGCTCTCTGGCTCAGAGAAAGCCCGCCGTTCGAGGGCGAGTTCTACTCTACGGAGGGCGTCGTGTTGGAGCCGTACCCGGCACAACAACCCGCCCCCCCTATCTGGATCGGGAGTTGGGGTTCGGATGTTGGTCTCCGGCGGACGGCCCGCCTGGGTGACGGCTGGCTGGCTTCCGCCTACAACACCACCCCGGAGGTGTTCACCAGCGCCCGGGAGCGGCTCGCAGAGCACCTGCGCACCGGAGGCAAAAGCCCCGACCGCTTCCCTAACGCCGTAGCGACGATGTTCTTCTTCGTAACCGAAGAGCGCGCCGCAGCGGAACGGGTCGTTCGGGAGATCTTAAGCCCGTTACTCAAGCGCCCGGAAGAAGAGCTAAGCCAGCGCCTTCTTGTCGGGTCCGCCGGAGAATGCGCGGAGAAGCTCGCGGCCTACCAGGCGGCCGGGGCCCAACGAATCTTCCTGTGGCCGGTGCAGGATGAGTTACGCCAGCTGGCGGTCTTCCAGGAGCATGTCGCAGCCACCCTGTAGATTCGACTATACGGCCACCTCGACGGCGCCGAGCGCCAGCCGTTCGCCGCGGCCGTCCTCGGCCTGAACCGGGCGGTCTGACGGCGAGCGGGATCGTCCGGCGACGAGGCTCTGGTCTGGTGGAATCCCGTCGCTTTTGAACGCGTGCGGGTGTAGCCGCGTATCCCCTGGTGTAATGTCTTCCAAAGAGTGAGGAGTTGGATCATGAGTCGTGTTGTTGCCCGGTGGCGTCCGGGACCGGCAAAGCTGCTGGTTGCGGTGGGCGTCGTGCTGGCGCTAATGGTCTGGGGAACGGCGGGAGCCGCGGCCCAGAGCGGCGGCGGGGTCGTGTGGGGGCTTACGCCGTCGAACGAGTTGATCGCTTTCGACCGGGGTAATCCCGGGACGGTCACCGACCGCGTGACCATCGAGGCCGGAGAGGACATCCTCGGGATAGACTTCCGGCCGGCGACCGGCGAGCTGTGGGCGCTGGGGACCGGTGGAGCTGTCTACACCGTGGACCCGGCCTCCGGCGCGGTAACGGAGCAGGGGCAGGTCACCGAGCCGCTGGAGGGCTCGGCCTTCGAGGTGGACTTCAACCCGTCCGCCGACGCCATCCGCGTCGTGAGCGACGCCGGGCAGAACCTGCGCCTGGCGGAGCTGGACGCGGGGATAGAGACCAACGTCGACGGGGAGCTGGCCTACGCCGACGGCGACCCCAACGCGGGCGCGCAGCCCACCGTCGTGGCCGGAGCCTACACCAACAACCTCCCGGACGTGGAGGAGACCACGCTCTACGACATAGACTCCGCGCTCGGCATCCTGGTCATCCAGGATCCGCCCAACGACGGCGTCCTCAACACCGTCGGTGGGATCGGGATGCCCACGACCGGCAACGTCGGCTTCGATATCACCACCCTGAGCGGCGCGGACGAGGCGTTCGTGGCCCTGGAGTCAGGGATGGGGTCCGTGCTCCACACCCTGGACCTCTCCTCCGGAGCGGTAACCGAGATCGGTGCCATAGGCAGTGGCGAGGTCGTCACCGACCTCGCCATACCCACGATGACCATGCCGGATACCGGCGGGGTTCCCGTGGTTCCGGTAGCGGTCTTCAGCGGGGTGGCCCTCGTCGTCCTGGCGGCCGCCGCGGTCGTGGTCCGGCGGCGCGGCGAGACCCAAACCTAATACTGATCCGACCACCCGCGGGGGTGGGCTTCGGACCGGAGCTCGCCCCTCTGCCCCGCCGAAGAGCGGGACCACCGGCCCGTCGTTTACCATGTACGTGGTAGACGAACCCGGAGGACAATCCCTATTCGTGTGAGAAACGGTGGTGCATGAAGCGGCCGCGGGGGCTCCGCGGCCTGGACGGACGGTTGCGCTGGCTGCGTGGAGCGCGGAGCGAGGAAGAGGAGGTCCGCGCCGCTTACAAGGAGCACGCCGCGGAGCTGTACCGTCTGGCGTTGCGGGCGCTCGGGGACCGGGAACTGGCCGAGGAGGTCGTGCAGGAGACCTTCGTGAGGGCGTGGCGCTCCCGGGAGAGGTTCGACGCCGAACGCGGCTCGGGGAGGACGTGGCTCTTCGCCATCGCCCGCAACCTGGTGGTGGACGCGGCCCGGAAGCGAGCGGCGCGTCCACCGGGGTCAAGAGAGGTAAATAAGAGCGGGGAAGAGAGCCGCGGCCCCGTCGAGGACCCGGCCGAGCGGACCCTGCGGGCGATGCTGGTGGGGGAGGCCCTGGAGAGTCTCAGCGAGGATCACCGGCGCGTCATCTTCGAGGTGTACTACCGGGGCCGGCTGTACTCCGAGGTCGCCGAAGACCTCGGGGTGCCCTCCGGCACGTTGCGCAGCCGCATGTACTACGCGCTAAAATCTCTGCGCCTCACGCTCGAGGAAATGGGGTGGTCGGATGAGCGCTAACGGTTGCCGGCGCTACCGGGAGTTGATCGGCGCGTACCTGCTCGGACAGCTCGAAGAGCCGGAGCGCTCCGAGCTCCGCCGGCACCTGGAGGGCTGCGACCGCTGCCGGGCCGAGATGGACGAGCTACGGGCCGTCGTCGAGTCGCTGGGCGGATCCGGCGTGGAGCCGGACGAGTCGCCGCCCCCGGACCTCGAGGACCGCGTGGTCTCCAGGGTCGCGGGGCGAGACACCGGGGGTGCGGGAGTCCGGCGGGCGGTCGCGGCCGCCGGCATTGCTGCCGCACTCGTCCTCCTGGCGGTCCTCGGGGTGTTCGCGCTCATCGCCGACGACGAGCCGCAGGAGTTCGGCCTAGGAGACGAGGAGCCCATCGAGTTTGTGGTAGCGCGGGAGGGGATAACGGTGGAGAAATCCGCCGTCGTCGCCCACACCTGGGGCACGGAGCTGCTGCTGGAGATCGAAGATCTGGAGCCCGGCGAGGTCTACACCGTTACCCTCGAACGCGCGGACGGAGAGCCGGTACCGGCCGGCACCTTTATCGGGGTGGGAGACGTCAAGGTGGACTGCCAGCTCAACGGAGCCGTGCTGCGGGAGAACGCCCGCTCCGTCTCCATTACCGACGAGGCCGGAGACGTGGTGCTGAGATCGGAGCTGTAGTTCTGCAAACCGGAGCGGGGAATCCCGGCACGCCAGGTTCCCGAAATCTGGCACGCTGGGAGCGGGAAACGGCAATTCAACTCTCGGGGCGCTGGATGCTGGTCGAGAACTGGTATGATTCGCGAGGTGGGTACCCTGGAGCCGGGCACCACGGCGTAGGGGGCGTTGTGGATCTTCCGGGATCGCCGCATCCGGCACCTCCCCATCACGGAAGACGGGAAACTGGCCGGCATCATCTTCGACCGAGACTTGCGGGACGCGGACCCGGCACTGGTCGGCTCGGAGCAGACGCAGACGCTACAGAGGACAAAGGACAGGGAGATGAAAAAGGGCGCGAGCCCCGCACACTCCCTGACTCCATCGGGCAAGCCGCAAGAGACATGGACGAGAGCCGCATCGGGTTCCTGCCGGTAACCTCCGAGGGCGAACCGGTCGGCATTGTCACCGCTTCGTGAATAATCCGGGCAGAGCGACCCACAAGGGATGCTTCGGACACGGCCAAGGAAGATCCTCATCGTATATAGACGAGAGAGGGGAGCCCGGGCAGCGTGGAGGTCCACATCCTGTTTATTCGGGGCCGCGGTGGTGGCCGGGGCCATCAACGCGCTGGCCGGAGGCGGCGGGCTCATAACGTTTCCTTTGCTGGCGCTGGTCGTGACGCCGGTGGTCGCCGACGCCACCAGCGCCGTCGCGCTGCTCCTCGCCTACCCGACCGCCGTGTGGCGCACCCGAGACCAGCTATCAGGGGTGCCCCGGTGGTGGGTGTGGCTGCTCCTCCCCTGCGTGCTGGGCGGCCTGTTGGGGGCGTTGTTGCTGGTCTGGACGGGGGATCGCAGCTTCACTTTTCTGGTGCCGTGGCTGGTGTTGGGCGGCACGGTGTTGTTCGTGGTCCAGCCGGTATTCTCCCGCTGGAACAGGGTCCGCGCGCAGGCAAGCAACTCCAGCCACACCGGGGCTTTGGCCACTGGCGGGGAACAGGCCACCGGCACCAGCTACAAAGGACGCCGGGTCACTCCCCCGGCCGGCTGCTTTCGGCCTCTACCCGTCCTCCCAGAACGGGTGCGTGTAGCCCAGGTCGCTGAGCGTCTTGCGGACCTCCAGCATGGCCGTGTAGGTCGGCAGCACGTAGAGGGTCTCCCCGGGCGGGGTAGCTTCCAGGGCGGCCTTTATGGCCTCCGCCCGGTCGGGGATGACGGGGCCGACCGGCAGGTCGGCGTACTTGAGCCGCACGGCCATGTCCCGCGCCCGCAGGCCGCTGACCATGAACGGCTCCGTGTCTCCGGCGCGTCCTTCCGTCCGGGCGTCGGCGAGCATCTCGAAGTCCACGTCCCACAACCAGGAGACATCCCGCCCGTCAGCGTGATTGTCGTTTATGGCGATCAAGACGTTCTTCGCCGCGCCGCCGGTGACGAAGGTGCGCAGTATCTCGTTGAAGCCTACCGGGTTCTTGATCAGGAGCAGGAAAGCTTCCCTGTCCCCGGCCCGCACCCGCTCCACACGCCCAAACGCGCCGCCGAACTCCTTGAGCCCGCGAGCGATGTCCTCAAGCCCCACCCCCGCCTCGCCCGCGACCGCCGCCGCCGCCAGCGCGTTGTACACGTTGTAGAGGCCCGGCAGGCTTATCTCTACCTCCTGCTCACCCGCCGGCGCGCCGAGCAGGAACCTGGCCCCCCGCGCCCCGGCGAGCCGCACCCGGCTCGCCCGGTAGACGGGCCGGGGCCGGCCGAAGTCGCACCGCGGGCAGCCGTAGACCCCGACGTGCCCCATGTACACGGCGTCGTAGTCCAGCGCCGCGCCGCACTGCGGGCAGTCTTTGGAGTCCGCCACGTGCTGCAGCCGCCCGGTATCTAGCCCGGTGTCTTCTACCCCGTAGAAGACCGGCCGCGCCGCCGAGCGCCCGAGGCTCGCCACCAGCGGGTCGTCGGCGTTGAGCACCACCGCCCCTCCCCGGGGCAGGCTCCCGAACGCCGAGGCTATGACCTTGCCCGTATACGCCAGCTCCCCGTACCGGTCGAGCTGGTCGCGGAACAGGTTGAGAACGGCCAGCAACTCGAGATCCGCCTCGGCGGCAACCCCCGGCACGCTCGCCTCGTCCACCTCGAAGAGCCCCAGGTCGGACCGGGGCCTCCCGGAGAGCCCCGCATCCGAGGCCAGCGCCGCCGTCACCCCGCTGACCAGGTTGGCCCCCGTAAAGTTGTTCACCACCCTTACCCCGGAGGTGGCCAGGATCCTGCCCACCATCCGGGTCGTGGTCGTCTTGCCGTTGGTGCCGGTGATCGCCACCGACCCCCGCGGCAACCCCCGGGAGAGCTTCGCCAGAACAGCCGGGTCCACCCGCCGCGCTACCACCCCCGGCACGGTGGAACCCCCGCCCCGGCCGAAAACCCGGCTCGCGAACCGCGCGACCCGGCTCGCCAGGACCGCCGCCGCCAACCGCATAGTGTCGAGAGCCGTCCTCACAGCCGGGATTATACCGGCGGCCAGACGACCTTTCGGCCCCCTCACCCGACAGCCCCGGCACCACCCCGCCCCCCGACAAACCCCCGTTGTTACCGCTGTTGCCCGCAAGTTAAAATTTGTTAAAAATACGTGCTTCCAGATAAATACATTGTTTGTCCATATTCCCCATAAGTAAGCGGAGTATATCGTCTAGAGGCTTTTCCATACGCCCAAAGCGATGTTACGCGGGTGTTGCGACATCTTTTCGTGGCGGTTACTCTCCCGCGCTGGAGGGGGGATCTTCTTTTAGATCCCTTTGCAAATAGAGAGCTAACAGAAAGGACGTTAGTTGGTTGTGCCTGTAAGGATTAAATCTGTTTTCACGGTTGTTGTAGTAACGCTGGGGATTATGGCGGCGGCCCTGATGCTCTCCGCCGGGCCGGCCCAGGCCCAGACCAGTGGTGACGCGGTCGTGGCCGAAGCGCGAAGTTGGATCGGTACCGCGTACAACTACGGCGGCGGGTACGGCGTGATGTGCACCGAGTTCACCAGCGCGGTCTACGGCGCGTTCGGGGTTAGCCTGCCCCTCTCCCCCGCGGCGCAGTACGGCTACGGTTACCCCTCCAGCGCCGCCGCCGGGGACCTGGTCTTCTACAGCGAGGGCGGGTACGGCATCACCCACGTCGGCATAGCCACCGGCTACGGGACGGTCATCCACTCCTCCAGCTACTTCGGCGCGGTGGTGGAGACGCCCCTCTACGCGGTACCGGGTTACATGGGCGCGGCTTCCGTCCTCTAGACGGACCACACCCGAAACGAAAATACAGAGCCTCTCCGCGGCCCCTCCCCGCGGAGAGGCTTTTTCGTGCCGCCGGGGGCCGCCGAAAACCTGGCCGTTCGGCCGGGTACACAACCTCCGGGGTGCGGTAAAAATATGGGGCATGGAGGTCTTCGAGAACCTGTCAGCCAGCTCCAGGTTAGAGAAGGGGCCGCTCGACGCCTACTCCCGGGCCGTCCGGGAGGTAACGGAGAGCCTGGAGCCCGCCGTGATCTCGGTCGGCACCGAAGGCGGCCGGGGCGGGGGGAGCGGGGTCATACTCGGCGCCGGTGCGGAAGCCGCGACGGCGGTCACCAACAGCCACGTCGTGCGCGGCATCCGGCGGGCCGCGAGAAACCCGAACGGTATCCGGGCGCTGCTCTCCGACGGCGCCTCGGTCCCGGTGGAGGTGCTCGGCGACGACCCCCCGAGCGACCTGGCCGTGATCCGGTTCACCCCCGAGGAGGAAATCCCGGTCGCGACCCTCGGCGAGGCGGGGAACCTGGTCGTCGGGCAGCTCGTGGTGGCCATCGGCAACCCTCTAGGCTTCCAGCGGAGCGTCACGGCGGGTGTCGTCAGCGCGCTCGGGCGCTCCATAAGGGGCGAGAGCGGGCGTCTGATCGAGAACGTCATCCAGACGGACGCCGCGATCAACCCCGGCAACTCCGGCGGGCCGCTCGCCGACGCCGCCGGCCGGGTCGTCGGCATCAACACGGCCATTATCGGGGGGGCGCAGGGTATCGGGTTCGCCGTGCCCGTCTCGGCTAGCTTCCGGCGGGTGGTCTTCGCCCTCGTGACCGAGGGCCGGGTGCGGCGGGCTTTTCTGGGCGTGGTGGTGCAGAGCCGGCCACCCCGTTCCGGCTCCGAGGGCGGCGCGGGGGTGGAGAACGTGGCTCCCAACAGCCCCGCCGGGCGGGCCGGTATCCGGCGCGGCGACGTGATCGTGGGCTTCAGAGACCAGGCCGTGCGCTCTAACGACGACCTCCTGAACCTGCTGGACGAGTCCGCCATAGACCAGGACACGGTCCTGCGCGTGCGGCGCGGGAACCGGGAGGTATCCCTTTCCGTGCGGCCCCGCGAGCAGACCACCGACTAGCTCACCGGTTAAGATAAGAAGCAGGCGAGGAGAACCGGCCGCGACAGCGGAAGGAGGACGAGGTGCCGGACATAACGCTGGTCGTCCAGGATATAGCGGACGCCAGGGACGCCGAACGCCCGGAGCGGGCCCTGAAGCGCCTGGAGTTCGTGAACGAGGCGAACGCCGACCCGGAGAAAGGGCTCGTGGCCGTCTCTTACGAGGGCGGCGCAGCGGAGCTGGAGGAGGTCGAGGCCGCCGTCCGGGAAGCCGGCCACGGGTCCGAGCCCTCGCCCGGCGCGGACCACCTGTCCGGCTGAGCGCCGTGGAGAAGAACCTCCCCCCGCAGGGCTCTGTCTCCGTGGCCGAGGCGGCGCGGTTTCTGAACGTCCCGGAGAACGAGGCGCGGCAGCTGGCGGACCCCGGGGGATGGGTGCCGCTGGAGGCCGTCCGGGTGCGGGCCGGCGCGGCCCGGGTCGCGCTGGAGCTGGCCGAAGCCCGGGAAGAGCTGGGACGGATGGAAGGCCGCCTGCAGGAGATCCGGGCGACGAACCTGCGGCTCCAGAGAGAGCTAAAAGAGTCCGTCGAGGAGCGGCGGCGGTTGACCGGCGAGGTCCTGGAGCTGCGGGCGGCGGCCGAGGAGCGCCTGATGCTCATGGAGCGCGTAGAGCGTATAGCCCACGTGGAGCGGGAGCTGGAAGAAAGCGCCGCGGAGCTGGAGCGGCTACGCAGCCGGCGGCTGCTCGACCGGCTGCTGAACCGCTAGGCTCGGCGGACGGCCGGACCGCCTCACCCGCCTGGCCCCCGGCCACGCAGCCCTCGAAGAACATCTCGGCTCCCACGTACACCGGCCAGCCGAAGCGGCCCATCGGCGCGCTCGAGATGGTGCCCCCACACCAAGAGCGGGGTGGCCAGCGCCAGCCCGAAGACCCAGCAGCCACAGGCTGCCGCCGGAGACGCCCACCAGGACGACCACGTTATCCGGCGACGTTACCGCGTCGGCGAGTATGAGGCCGACGCCGGGCACGCCCAGAAACCTGGGGGCAACTCCGCCGTTGGAAACTCCGGCAAGCTGCTTTATCCGGGGCTCGCACCCGCGGGAACTGCACCCTTCCTGCCAGGGCGGCGGGCGGTATGTCGTCAGGGACCGGTGGAGAAACCGGCGGCGCGGCAACCGCCCGGCCCGAACGTGCTAGATTTCGGGCACCGGCAAAGCGACCGCAACGGGACGGAAGATGACAGACGGCACGCCGGCGCCCGGCGCCCCCGACAACCTGGAAGAAGTCCTGAACGCCGTGGCAAACGGCACGCTCCCGGCCGCGAAAGCCGCCGCGCGCCTGAAGCGTGGCGAGGTCCGCTACCTGGACGGCTTCGCCGTGCTGGACGCCGGCCGGACGGTCCGCAAGGGCGTGCCGGAGGTGGTCTACGCCTCCGGCAAGACCCCGTCGCAGGTCGCGGACATCTGCGCGGCGCTGCTCGGCTCCGGTAACCGCGTCCTGGTGAGCAACCCCTCTCCCGAGCAGGAGGCGGAGCTCCGGCTACGCCTGCCCGGCGTCCCGGCGCGCCGCGCCGGACGCGCCCTGGTTTTGGGCGGGGGCGAACCCGAGCCCACGGGCGGGAGGGTGGGCGCCCTCTCCGGGGGCACCTCGGACCTGCCGGTCCTGGAAGAGGCCCTCGCCGTTGCCCGCGAGATGGGCGTCGCCGTCAGGAGCTACCCGGACGTCGGGGTGGCGGGCCTCCACCGGCTCTCCGGGCCCCTCGCGGAGCTGGCGGCCTTCGACCCCGACTGCCTCGTAGTCGCCGCCGGGATGGAGGGCGCGCTGCCGAGCGTGGTCTGCGGGCTCGTGGCCGTGCCTGTGGTGGGCCTGCCGACCTCGACCGGCTACGGCCTCGGCGGGGACGGGACCGCCGCGATCCTGGGCATGCTCCAGACCTGCTCGCCGGGCCTCTCGGTCGTCAACGTGGACAACGGCGTCGGGGCCGGGGCTACGGCCGCCCTGATCGCCAACCGCGCCGCGGCCGGACGCGCCGGCGGAACGAGGCCCTAGAGCCCGGAAGAAACCACCTTGCGGACCTTCGTAGCCATCTTCCCGCCGCCCGGAGCGCGGGAGACGCTGCTCCGCGCGGCCCGGAGCGTCCTGGAAGGAGACGATGTCCGCTGGTCCCGGACCTCGAACGTACACCTGACGTTGAAGTTCCTGGGAGAGACCTCCAAAGAGAACCTGGCGGACGTCCACGCCGCGCTCGGCGCCGTAGCCGGCCGGTACGGGCCCTTCCGGGTCCGGTTCTCAGGACTGGGCGCTTTTCCCTCGGCGAGTAAGGCCCGCACGATCTGGGCCGGTGTAGATGAAGGCTCAGCCAGCGTCTGCAGGCTGGCTGAGGACGTAGAGAACGCGCTGGAAACCCTCGGTTTCGTCCGGGAGCGGCGCCCCTACACGCCGCACGCGACCCTGGGGCGGGCCCGGAAGCGGTCCGTCAGGCTGCCGCAGACGGACGTCGGACGGCTCCCGGGGTTCCAGGTACGGTGTCTGGACCTCGTCGAGAGCGTGCCCGGGCCGCGCGGTGTCTTCTACACGGTGCGCGAGAGCTACCCTCTCCGGCCTCCCTCCGGGACACCCTAGATAGAGAACAGCGGCCCGATAGACATGAGGATAAAGAGGAGTATGAGGATCACGCCAACCAAAGCTATGAAGTTACTCCCGTGCATCGGACCGTACCTTTCGAGAAGTTTTCAACACGCGCTCAACTCTACCGGAATCAATTCTAGCCGCTGTTCCGAAGAGACGCCACAGGCCGCCCCCTACAGCTCGCTGGCGTAGAACACCCGCCGGGCCGGAGGGTGCAGCCCCTCATCCCGGAGCTCCCGGCGGGCTTCGTGAAACTCCCCCACCTTCTCGCCGACCAGCCGCGCCACCAGGTCGGTGCTCGAGCGGAGGCCCGAGATCTTCCGGCCCGCCGCCTCGACGCTGAAGCGCTTTGTGTCCCACGCGGACCGTGGGCTCTCGTAGTACACGCTGCACTCGTAGACGCCGCGCCGCTCCTCGTAGACGACCAGGACCATCTCCGGCCGGGACACCGCCCGGGGCGCCTCCTGCAGACCGTACAGCACCTTCCGCCGCCGGTAGACCTCCCGCTGGAGCTCTTGGAGCGCGATCTCGCCGAAACCTTCACCCTCTACCAGCGAGTAAGCCTCGTCCCGTTCCTTCTCGGCCTCGCGGACCCACCGCTCGACGCCGGCGGCATCCAGGCCAACACCGCACACCGGGCAGCGGTAGACCGCGCTGGAAGAAAACTCCAGACCCTCCTCGTGCGCACAACCGTTGGCACCATCACCTATCACGCCTCGTATTCTAGCGGCTTTAGAGGCGGCCGTTGAAGGCAGCACTATCGTCCCTGGGGATAGCTTCCGGGCTGCTCCCCGACGGGCGTCCCGGGCGGGCGGCTGGGCCGGGGTGCTGGTATCTTTCATGAACCATGCTGGGGCGCGACGTACACCTGATCCTCAACCCCACGGCCAACAAGGGCCGGGCCACCAGACGCCGGGCGGAGATCTCGGCTTTCCTGGAGGGCCGGAACCTGCGCCCCCTGTGGCACCCGACGGAGAAGCCGGGCCACGCGGGCCGCATCGCCAAGGAGCTTCCCGACGAAGCCCTCGTGGTGGCAGTCGGGGGCGACGGCACGGTGCGCGAGGTGGCGGCGGCCTGCGCCGGGACGAACCGGACGCTCGGGATACTGCCGGCCGGGAGCGGCAACGACTACGTAAAGGCCCTCGGCGTGGGCACGAAGCTGCGGCGGGCGCTGGAGGTGCTGGCCGCCGGGAACGTGCGGCTCGTGGACACCGGAGAGGCGAACGGCGTGCCGTTCAACAACGGGCTCGGCATCGGCTTCGACGCGGAGGTTGCGGCGGGCGTCACGGAGGCCCCGGCGTACCTGGGCGGGGTCGGGCGGTACCTGTGGTCCGTGGGACGCCTGCTGTGGGGCTTCCGGTGCCGCTACGCGCTCCTGAAGCTCGACGGCGCGCGGGTGGTCGAATCGGAGACCATCCTGGTGGCGGCGGCCCTGGGCACGACCTACGGGTCCCGGTTCCGGCTGGCGCCGGAGGCCCGGCTGGACGACGGGCTCTTCGACGTGGTGTGGTCGGAGGAGGTCAGCCGCGGGGAGGTGCTGCGGCTCATACCCCGGGCGTTCGGGAGCACGCTGCTGGAGCACCCGAAGGTCCACATGGCCCGGGCGCGGGAGGTCGAGGTGGAGTTCGCCGAAAACATCCCGGCCCACGTGGACGGCGAGATCCTGGAGCCCACCCGCCGTTTCCGGGCGCGGGTACGGCCTCGCTCGCTGCGGGTGGTGGCGCCGAAACCGGCCGGAGACCCGGCCGGCCACTATTAAATGGGGGCCTTCTGTGGTAAAACGCTGTCCTCGTGCCCGGAGGGCGCGGGCGTAAACTATAGGGTGAGCATCAGAGGTCGAGAATAGAGATGAGAGCTTTCGTATTTCCGGGACAGGGTGGAGCGGTGGCGGAGCCGGCGGAGGGGTCGCTGCCGGCCATCCGGCGGGTCGTGGGCGAGCGGGTGCCGGACCAGGTGAAGTTCTTCGCCCGCGCGGCGCAGGACGCCGACGAGAGCCGCGCGCTGGCCGTGCGCCCGGACGTGGTGGCCGGGCACTCGCTCGGAGAGTACGGCGCGGCCTACGCCGCCGGGTGCTTCGACTTCGAGACCGGGCTGTGGCTCGTCGCCCGGCGCGACCAGCTGCTCGCCGAGGCCGCCGAGAAGACCCCCGGCGGCATGGTCGCCATCCTGAAGGCCGACCCCCAGGAGGTCGAGGAGGCCACCCGGGCGACGGAAGGCTCCGTCGTCGCCAACTACAACTCGCCGCGCCAGACGGTCATCTCCGGGCTCCGCGGGGCGCTCGGGGACGCCGTCTCGCGGATCCGGGGGCGCAAGATCCCGCTCAACGTCTCCTTCGCCGCCCACTCGCCTTTTGTAGCCTCCGCCGGGGAGCGGATGCGCGGGATCCTGGACTCCGTCGAGTTCCGGCGGCCGGAGGTCCCGTTCGTCAGCGCGGTGGACGGGAGCGTCCTCGACAGCGCGGAGGCCGTTAAGGAGGGGCTCAAGAGCCAGATGGTCTCCCCCGTCCGGTGGGTGAAGGTCGTGGAGACCCTCGCCCGGCTGCGGGTGGAGGAGTGGGTGGAGCTCGGCGGCAGCAGCGTCCTGACCCGGATGCTGAAGGACTTCGAGGTCTCGCTGCGGGGCGTCACCTTCGAGGACCTGCGCGCCCGCATCTCCCAGCAGGCCCAGAACCTCCTGCCCGGTAGCAACGGCGAAGAAGAGCAACCCTCAGGTTGAGGTGAACGTCTTCTTCGACGTGCAGGGAACCCTCGTCGCCGGCGGCCGTCCCCGCCCCCACACCCGGGAGGTGTTCCAGGAGATAGAGGCCCTGGGACACCACGTCTACCTGTGGTCCAGTGGCGGTCCCGCCTACGCCGCCCGGGCGGCCGAGCTACTCAACGTCGAGGACGTTCTCTACGGCTGCTTCGGCAAGTCCGGTCCGCTACCGGTGAGCGTGGACTTCGTCGTGGACGACCAGCCCCACCCCGTCGAGCGCCACGGGGGGCACAGGATCCCCCCGTTCGACGGCGACCCGGAAGACCGGGAGCTGTGGAAGGTGGTCGAGGCGCTGAGGCGCTGAGGCGTTGAGGTAGCGGCCGGGGGTTAACCGGCGGCCTCGTAGACGTAGCAGCCGGCGTTCGTGGGGTGGTCCTCGACCAGCGCGCCCCCGTCCACGCCGCGGATAAGCCACAGGACCAGGGCGTCCCCGCCCGCCGCGAAGGTAAAGAACAGGCCGAAGAACGTGGCCCAGCCGCTGCCCGTGGCGATGCCGGCGAGCGCCGGCAGCACCCCCAGCAACAGCCCCGGCAGGGCCGTCCCGATCCGGTACGCCCGGGCCGTTACAGGCTCCTCGAGGTGCGCGTAGGGCGTAAGGGTTTTGAGCTGGAAGCCGAACTTTACAGCGGAGAGCGGTTTCCCGCCGAAGTACGTCCAGGAGAGGCAGTGGATCGCCTCGTGGGCCACGACCCCGAGGACCACCATCACGAAACCCGTGGCGTAGACGGTGCCCGGTCCGGAGGTGCCGTCCGCGCCCCCGCCCCACAGGAGAAAATAGGTCGCCGCCAGGACCGCCGCCGGCGTCAGCCCCGTCACCAGGGCGTGCAGGTTGGCCTTCCACATCGGCACCGAGAGGTCGCGCTTTCTCCCGCGCCCCGGAACCCTATCCCGCTCCACGGAAACACCCCCGCAAAAGAAAAGGACCGGGGGAAATGACCCGGTCCTCGTGGCAGCCGGCCGGTCCGGCCCTGCTACCGGCTCGCTTCGGCCTCGGCCTCTTTCCGGGCCTCTTCCTGGGGCATGGCGCCGCCGGAGATGGCCACGATGTCGTCCTTGATGGAGGAGACCGTGCCCTCCATGCTGGCCCACACGCCGATAGAAAAGCCTTCGTCCACGGGCTCCCCGATCTTCTGCGCATACTCGACCTCGTCGCCCTCGGAGATGAGCGGCGTGGCCGGCTTCAAAAAGCGCCCGCCCAGCGGCAGGTTCACGCCGGAGACCTTGCCGACGAGCGACACGAAGCCCTCGTCGGGGAGCCTGGTCTTGATCCCCGCGTACTCCTTGCTCGCCACGCCCTTGGGGATCACGAGAAAGCCGTTGGTGGTGCGGCGCACGTAGGCGTCGCCCTCGCCCAGCGACTCGATGCCCATCTCGTTCAGGTACGGGCCGCCGTCGATCACGGAGAGCTTGCCGGCCTCGGCCTCCACGTCCACGCCCGAGAGCTGCAGAAGCTCCGTGGCGGAGGCGCCCAGCGGCGCCTCGTAGAGCTTCAGGGGAAGGTCCGGGCCGAAGACCTGCAGGTACTTGGTCGTAACGGGCCGGCCCTTGAAGAGCGCGTTGTAGATGTTCAGGAGCGACTCGGAGTTGTTTACCACGTGCCCGGCGTCGAGCGGCAGGCCGGGGCGCTTGGAGCCGTCGGGCATCTCCACCCGGCGCGGAACCCACTTGTCCTTCTCCTCGTAGAACACGTTCTTGATGAGCGTCTTCTCCTCGCCCATCGAGTACTTGTCCGGCACGTGGACAACCTCGTAGAGGCCGTCGGTGTTCTCGTCGTAGCGGGAGAACCACTCCTCGTCCTTGAAGTGGACGCCCATGATCACGCGCTCTATGCCGAAGATAGCCTTCATGGCCTCGTAGAGCTCGAGGAACTCGTCGAAGTACTCCCGGTGGATCATCTTGTCCGCCCAGTAACCCGGCTCCGACTCGGTGCAGTTGACGATCAGGTTCGGCTGCGGGTTCTTGTACTTGAAGTAGGTCGGGAACCCGCCCCCGCCCGCCCCGACGACACCGGCCTGGCGCATGATCTCGACGGCGTCTTCCTGGCTCAAAGCCTTGACCTCTTCGAGCGTCCTCTGCTTCAACTCAGCCACCGCGTGCCACCTTCCGTACGCTTCTGCGCTCAGATACTTGTCGTTGCAAATTGTGCTCAACCTATTACTTGGCAGTATATCTTCGCGTACTTTTCTCTGCTAGTGTGCGAATCTCCCCGGGAACGGGCTCTCCGCCGGCAGGCTGACGCGGGCCTACACCGGGCACGCCAGCGACCTGCGGGACGAGGTTTACCTGGCCTACCCGGGGATAAAGGAACGCCGGGACACCCGCGGCTGGCCGGCCCTATCCGTCCGTCCACCGGGGCGGGGACGGGAGGCCGCCCTCCCGGAAGTCCGGCGGGGTGTCCGCCACCGAGTAGTTCGGAACCGTGCGCCGCAGGAGCTCCAGCGCCCGGGAGGTCTCCTGGCTGCGGGCGTGGTAGATCAGCTCGTTCACCTGCTCGACCAGCTCTCCGTCGCCTGGCCCCGAAGGCTCGGAGACAAGCTGGAAGACCATCGGGTGCTCGGTGGGCACCTGCTGTTCGCTGGCCTCGGAGAGCTCCTCCTTGAGCTTCTCGCCCGGCCGGAGGCCGACGAACTTGATCTGGACGTTCGGCGCGCCCATGATCTCGATCATCTTCCGGGCCAGCTCGACGATGGCGACGGGCCGGCCCATCTCCAGCACGAAGGTGCCGTAACGGTCGGCCATCGCCCCGGCCTGCAGGATGAGCGACACCGCCTCCGGGATGGTCATGAAGTACCGGATCATGTCCGGGTGCGTTACCGTGACCGGGCCGCCGGCCTCTATCTGCTGGCGGAAGGTGGGCACCACGGAGCCGCGGCTCCCCAAGACGTTGCCGAAGCGCACCGAGGCGTAGACCGTCTCCGGGTACTCGCGGGCCATGTCGCGCACGAGCATCTCCGAGAGGCGCTTGGTGGCGCCCATCACGTTCGCCGGGTTTACCGCCTTGTCCGTGGAGACGTTGATAAACTTCTCGGCCCCGTAGGCCCCGGCGCAGCGGGCGACGGTCAGCGTCCCGGCGACGTTGTTGACGATGGCCTCCGTGGCCTGCAGCTCCATCATCGGGACGTGCTTGTAGGCCGCGGCGTGAAAGACTATCTGGGGCCGGTGACGCTCGAAGAAGAAGCTCATCCTCTCCGGGGCCGTCACGTCCCCGACAAAGACCTCCGCGTCGTGGAAGTCCTCCCGCCGGAGCTCCGCGTTCAGGTAGTAGAGCCCGCTCTCGTCCCGGTCGAGCAGTACCAGCTCCGCGGGGCCGAGGCGCGAGATCTGGCGGGACAGCTCCTTGCCGATGCTGCCGCCGGCGCCCGTGACCAGCACCCGCCGGCCGTTTATGTAGCCCGAGAGGGCCTCCAGGTCTATCTCCACCGGCTCGCGCCCGAGCAGGTCCTCTATCTGGAGCTCGCGCAGCTTGAAGGTCCCCTCCGCCAGGAACTCGTCGAGGTCCGGCATGACTTTGACCTCCGCCTGGGCGCCGGTGCAGATGCGCCAGATGTGGTCCATCTGCTCCCGGCCGGCGTTCGGCGTGGCGATTATCACCTGGTCCACGCCGTGCCGGGCTATGGCCTCCTGCAGGTCGTCCACCAGCCCGACCACCGGGACGCCCTCGATCTGCTTCCCCACGTCCACCGGCGACTCGCTGATAAACCCCACGACCTGGGTGTTCATCCCCGGCGTGCGCCAGATGTGCCCGGCGAGGGCCACCCCCGGCCCCCCGGTCCCCACGATGAGCGTCCGGGTGCGGCGTCCGATCTCGCGCAGCGACAGCTCGTAGAACACCCGCGGGTACAGGCGTACCGCGACGAGCTGCACGTAGGCCAGCACCGACCCGACCAGCACCACCGAGAGCGGGGTGGGGTTGTGGTCCAGAAAACCGAGCCCCTCCGGCCCCACGGCGAAGACCAGGATAAAGAGTATGCCGGCGGCTATGGCCGTCGCGCTCGCCACCCGGACCCCCTGGTATATCCCCGTGTAGCGCAGGATGCTCTGGTAGACCCCGCTCTCGCGCAGCAGCGCCACGAAGACCAATGCCGAGAACAGCGCGAACGGCCAGAAGGTGGGCCAGAACTTCCCCTCCACATCCCCGTCGAAGCGGAAGAGCAGCGCCACCGCGAAGGACTCCAGGACTATGATGGCGTCTACCAGCATGGCCGCCCAGCGCCGGAAAGCCGGCGGCGAGCGCACAAACGAGCGCTGTAGCCACCCGAAAGGCCTCATAAACCAGTCTTTGTTAAGCCGCATTACGCCATTTTAAGTTCTGAGGGCCGATACATCCAGCAAGGCGCGCCGGAACGCGGTCCGCGCCGGGCTGCCGCCGGCGCGTCAGGTGCGGACCAGGGACGGGAGCGCCGCGAGCAACGCGCAGCAGGCCAGCGCCAGGGCCAGGCCGGCGAGCACCGCGACCCCGCCCCCGGCCACCAGCAGCGCCGCGAGGCCCGCCACCACGCTCACCCCGTAGTAGAGGTTGCTCGTGCGCCGGTGCATGCTCGGGGCTGGCGTTATCTCCTGGTAGACGTGCTCCCGGTGGGCGGCGAAGACGTTCTTGCCGGCCCGGGCGCGCCGGAGGAGCGTGTACCCCGTGTCGAACAGGAGCGGCGTAAAGACCAGGACGCCGGCGACAAAGAGCAGGGGGCTCCACCCGCCGCCGGGCGGCGGGGCGTAGAGCGCCGCCACCGCGAGGAAGAAGCCCAGGAAGTAGCTCCCCGCGTCGCCGAGAAAGATGGAGGCCGGGCTGACGTTCCACACCAGAAAACCCGCCACCGCGCCGGCAAGCGCCGGCAGGACCGGCAGGCCCCCGCCGCCGGCCAGGGCGCCCAGGAACAGCACGTTGACGAGAGCGACCCCCCCGATAATGCCGTCTATGCCGTCCATGAAGTTGAAGGCGTTGGTGAGCGCCACGACCCAGAACACGCCAACCACGAAGACCGCGGCCTTGAGAACGCCGGGCGCGCCGGAGAGCAGCGGCGGCGGGTAGAGGGCGACGAGCCCCGCGGCGGCCAGCGCCTGGGCGGCGGCCTTCGGGCCGAAGTGGAGGCCGCCGAAGTCGTCCGCCAGGCCGACGAGCCCGACCAGGGTGGCGGCGAGGAGCAGCGGTCCCGCGCCTCCGAGGCCCAGCAGCAGGACCCCGGCCCACGTCCCCAGGATGATGGCGACACCCCCGAGCCGGGGTGTCGGGACCTCGTGCGAGCTGCGGAGGTTCGGCACGTCGAGCAGGTTCCGGCCGACGGCGAAGCGGACCAGCAGGGGAACGAGCGCCCCCGCCAGCAGGAAGGCGGCGGACCCGGCGACGACGGCCCCGCTCACCCCCTCACCTGCCCGATCTCGCGCAGCCGCGCCGCCTCCAGCGCGACGCCCTCCGGGAAGGTCCGCGGAGAGTAACCGAGCTCCCGGCGGGCCTTCCCGTAAGGGTACGCCTTGTCCTCCCGCAGCCGCAACACCTGCTCGGAGGCCACCGGCAGGGGGAGCCGCAGGGCCTCGGCGAAGCGCAGGCCCCGGCGCACCGGCTCCAGGGGCAGCTTTATAATGCGCGGCTTTCTACCCAGGGCGCCGGCGGCGGCGCGGACGAGGTCCAGGTAGGTCAGGGGCCGGGCTCCGGGCAGGTCGTAGCTCTGGTGGACGGCCCCGGGGCGTACGAGGGCGGCGAGCACGCCGCGGGCCAGGTCCTCGTGGTAGACGGGCTGCCAGAGGTTGGTGCCGGGGCCGAACATCGGGTAGACCGGCGAGCGGTCCAGAAAGCGCAGGAGCTTGCTCACGTTCCTGTCCTTCTCGGAGCCGTAGATCATGGTTGGGCGAACTATCGTCCACCGCAGGCCGCTGCCGCGCACCAACTCCTCCATCCGCCGCCGCCACCCGGAGCGGTGCTCGTAGGCCGAGTGAACGCTGGTGCTGCCGATTATCACCAGCCGCTCCACCCCGCCCCGGCGCAGGGCGGCCACCACCGGGGGCGCATACTCCAGGCCGGCGGCGTGGACCACCGCCTCCGCGCCGGGGAGCGCCCGCGAGAGGTCGTCCACGCCCCCGGCGTCGCCCCAGGCTACCTCCACCCGCTCCGGGTCCAGCCGCGCGGCGTTCGGGCTCTCCGGGCGGACCAGGCAGCGTACCTCGTGGCCGTTCTCGACGAGCCGGTCGAGCAACGCGCCGCCCAGCAGGCCTGTGGCTCCGGTGAGAAGTACCTTCAAGCCGTTCTACTCCGTTACGGGTGGCAGGTCAGTCTATACGGCGGTGACCCTCTGGACCCAGCCGGGGTTCCGAGTGTACCAGTCTATGGTTTCTCGGATGCCGGGCTCGAACTCGTGCTGCGGCGTCCAGCCCAGAGAGGTCTGGATGCGGGTGGAGTCTATGGCGTAGCGGCGGTCGTGGCCGAGACGGTCGGGGACGAAGGAGATCAGGTCTTTAGGTTTGCCCAGGTGGTCGAGGATGATCTTCGTTATCTCCAGGTTAGTGTGCTCGTTGCTGCCGCCGACGTTGTAGACGCCGCCGGGCTCGCCTTTCTCCAGCACCCGCGCCACGGCCCGGCAGTGGTCCTCGACGTGCAGCCAGTCGCGCACGTTCATGCCGTCGCCGTAGAGGGGCACCGGCTCGTCGTCCAGGGCGTGCCGGATAAAGAACGGGATGAGCTTCTCCGGGTACTGGTAGGGCCCGTAGTTGTTGGAGCAGCGGGTGACGGTGACCGGCATCCCGTAGGTCTCGTGGTAGGCCCGGCACAGCAGGTCCGCCGACGCCTTGGAGGCTGAGTAGGGCGAGTTCGGCTCCAGCGGGCTCTTCTCGGTGAACGGCGGGTCGTCGGGCTCCAGCGAGCCGTAGACCTCGTCGGTCGAGACCTGCACGAAGCGTTCCACGCCGTGCCGCCGGGCGGCTTCCAGGAGGGTCTGGGTTCCCAGGACGTTCGCCTCCGTAAACACCCGCGGCCCGGCGATGCTCCGGTCCACGTGGCTCTCGGCCGCGAAGTTCACCACCGCGTCGAAGCCCCCGGCCTCGGAGAAGAGCGCCTCCACCAGCATCCCGTCCTCGATGCGCCCGTGCACGAAGCGGTAGTTCCTGGCTCCGGCGAAGTCCTCCGTGTTCTCCGGGCGTCCAGCGTAGGTCAGGGCGTCCAGGTTCACCCACTCCGTCCCGGGGTGTTCGGGGACCACCAGGCGCAGAAAGTTGCACCCGATAAACCCGCTACCGCCGGTGACCAGCACGCGTTTCAAATCGTTCCCTTCGAGCGTATAGCGAACTACGGCCGAGAGGCATTTAAGCACCGCGGGGTTCCGGGTACAAGCCCGCGCCGGGGCGGGTTCGGGCCGGATGTAAAGCACATCACCTCACGAAAAAGTCGCCTGCTATACTCTGGAAATATGAAGATCAGCCGCCGCACGGCCAACATCCTGATAGCAATAGGATTCTTCACCCTCCTTGTCTGGACGACCCGGCTCTTCGTGTTCGCCGGAGAGGTGCAGGCCGGGAGCCTGGAGGTATCGTCAAGAGTTGTGGATCAGACTCCGTGATCACGCGGCTACCTTCTCCTCATCTCCTTCTACCAGCCCTCCGTTTACGAACCTTGCTCCGGCTCTGACCAACGCCACCAGGTGAGCCCCAGTCAGCTTCCTCCACCTCCCCTCGGCAGCCTCTATCAGCTTGAAGATCATCGCCAAGCCCGCCTGCCTTGATCCCGGACCCTTGGTTATCTCCGTCCTCGCCCTCACCGGGGCGAAGACCGATTCAATAGGATTGGACGTGCGAAGATGTCTCCAGTGTTCCGCTGGATAGTTGTAGAACGCTA
>SIRX01000069.1 GCA_004563715.1 Actinomycetota bacterium
ATGAACTTTCCGGATAATTTCCTGTGGGGCACGGCGACGGCCGCCTACCAGATCGAGGGTGCCGCAGACGAGGACGGGCGTGGTCCCTCTATCTGGGACACGTTCTCCCACACCCCGGGCAAGGTCTACCGGGGCGACACCGGCGACATCGCCTGCGACCACTACCACCGCCTGGAAGAGGACCTGGACCTGATGGCGGACCTCGGTCTGCAGGCGTACCGGTTCTCCGTGGCGTGGCCGCGGGTGCAGCCGGAGGGGAGCGGCGCGCCCAACCGCAAGGGCCTCGACTTCTACCGGCGGCTCGTGGAGGGTTTGCGGGAGCGTTCCATCGAGCCGATGCTGACCCTCTACCACTGGGACCTGCCGCAGGCGCTCGAAGACCGGGGAGGCTGGACGAGCCGGGAGACCAGCGAGCGTTTCGCGGAGTACGCCGCGATCGTCTACGAGGAACTGGCCGACGCGGTGGGGTTCTGGATCACGCTCAACGAGCCCTGGGTGGCCGCGTGGATGGGTCACGGTTACGGCGTCCACGCCCCCGGACACGCCGACCCCGCCAGAGCCCTCTCCGCCACGCACCACCTCCTTCTCGGCCACGGCCTGGCCCTGCAAGCCATGCGCTCCGCCGCCGGACCCGGTGACGAGAACCAGCTCGGCATCACGCTCATCCTGCAACCGGCGCGGGCGGCGCGGGACCGGGAGGCTGACGCGGAGGCCGTCCGGCGCGTGGACGGCCAGGCGAACCGGCTCTACCTCGATCCGCTGTTCCGCGGCGAGTATCCGGAAGACCTGCTCTCGTACTACGGCGGGCTCGGCGTCGAGCTTCCGCCGGTGCGGGACGGCGATCTGGACGTCATCTCCGGTGACCTAGACTTCCTCGGCATCAACTACTACTTCCGGCACGCCGTCCGCGACGCGCCCGACGAACAACATACCGAGATGCCCTTCTCTGACCTGAACGCCCGCGTGGTGATCCCGCACGACGCCGAGAGGACCGCGATGGGCTGGCCCGTAGTGCCAGAAGGGTTGACCGAGATACTGGTGCGCGTAAAGGAAGAGTACGCCGACCTGCCCGTCTACATCACCGAGAACGGCCGCGCGGTCCACGACTACGTGGACCCCGAGGGCGCCGTGGAGGACGAGGAGCGCGTGACCTACCTGAATTCCCACTTCCGGGCGGCCCGCGAGGCGATGGAGCGGGGCGTGGACCTGCGCGGGTACTTCGTATGGTCGTTGCTCGACAACTTCGAGTGGGCCGAAGGCTACTCCAAGCGGTTCGGGCTCGTGTACGTGGACTACCCGACGGGACGCCGCACCCCGAAGGCGAGCGCCCGCTGGTACAGCGAGGTGATCCGGCGCAGCGGTCTCTACTGATTCGTTTAGCCGGCCTCGCCGCCGGGTATCGTGAGGGCGTACGATTCAGAAAGGAGCGACATCATGGCCCACCATGACCTACACGGCAAGAAGGTTGCTTTCCTGGCGGCGCCCGAAGGCACAGAGCAGGTGGAGTTGGTCCAGCCCTGGGATGCCGTAAAGAACGCCGGGGCCGAGGTTGAGCTGGTCTCCACGGACTCCGGCGAGATACAGGCCTTCAACCACCTGGACAAGGCCGACACCTTCCCGGTGGACAAGACGGCCTCCGAGGCCAGTGCCTCCGACTACGACGGCCTGGTGCTGCCGGGCGGCGTCGCCAACCCGGACTTCCTGCGGATGGACGAGGACGCGGTGCGCTTCGTGCGCGAGTTCTTCGAGCAGGCCAAGCCGGTCGGCGCGATCTGCCACGCGCCCTGGACGCTGATCGAGGCCGGCGTGCTGGAGGGCCGCACCATCACCTCGTTCCCGAGCCTCCAGACCGACATCCGCAACGCGGGCGGCAACTGGGTGGACGAAGAGGTCGTGGTGGATCAGGGGCTCGTCACCAGCCGCAACCCCGGCGACCTGGAGGCGTTCTGCGACAAGGTCGTCGAGGAGATCGCCGAGGGCAAGCACGAGGAGCAGGCCCGCAGCGCCTGAGAGCTAGCCAGACCCGACACACCGGCCGGACCCGGGTCAGGGTCCGGCCTTTTGCGTTCTCCGGAGGTGCGCGGGCCTACAGCCGGATCGGATATTATCTGGTTGCATTGAAGTTCGACGGGTAGCGGCCGCGAGAGAGAGAACGGCGGGGCTTTGCGCAGAGACGAGACCGGGGACGACGTTCGAGAGACGGGATACGAGCCTTCCCTGCGACGGGGGACGCCGGTGCGCGTCCCGGAGGCACTCGCCCCCAATGCCGAGGAAGAAGAGTACGGGTACGTGATCCTGGGCGCCGGGTGCGCCGGCCTGAGCTTCTGCTACTACCTGCTGGAGGCCGGGGTGGAAGATCCGGTCCTGATCCTGGACCAGAAAACCAGTTTCGCCGACGACCGGACCTGGTGTTTCTGGGACGTGGAGCCTACGCCCTTCTCTCGTTCCGCCACAAAGTCCTGGGGCTCGTGGAGCCTCCACGCCGAAGGCCGCACGATCGTTCACCGCACAGAGCGCTACCCTTACCGGTGCCTGACCGCGGTGGACTTCTACGAGCACGCGCTGAAGTCCATCGCCGAACGCGGAAACGTGACGCTGCGGCTCGGGGAGGCCGTGGAAGGGTACAAGGCTCACGGCGGGCGGGTCTACGTCCGCACGGAAGCCGCGACGTACACCGCCCGGCACGTGCTGGACGGCCGCGGGTTGCCCCCCGGTTCGCCGGTCTTCGAGGAGGCGCGGCGGGAGGCGGTCTGGGTGCCGCAGAAGTTTCTAGGGCTCCGGTTACGGACCCGGAAGCCGGTCTTCGATCCCAGGGTTTGCACCCTCATGGACTTCTCGGTGGCGCAGGAGCGGGGCCTCAGGTTCGTCTACGTGCTGCCCTTCACCGAACGCGAGGCGCTCGTCGAGAACGTCTACCTCGCGGAGGCGCGAATCTCGCCGGAGGAGCACCGCCGGGAGCTAGCCGAATACCTCGGGAGCAGGCTGGGTCTCTCTCCGGAAGACTACGTCGTGGACGGCGAGGAGCGGGGCTACATCCCGATGACGGACTACCGGTTCCCGCGGCGTCTGGGAGAGGGGGTCTACTCTGCCGGTATGCTGGGCGGCGGGTCCCGGCCCTCGACGGGCTACACGTTTCTGCGTACCCAGCGCTACTGCCGGGCGCTCGCCGCTGACCTCGCTGCCGGCCGGGAACCTTCGGTGAAGCTGGACGCCCGGCGCTACGGGGTGCTGGACGCCGTCTTCTTGCGCTTTATGCTCCTCTATCCCGAACGGTGTCCCGGTGTGTACCGGCGCATGTTCGCCGGGGTGCCGGCCGAGGCCCTGGTCCGGTTCCTGACCGAGAAGAGCGGTGCGGGGGACGACCTGCGCCTCGTGGGCGCCATGCCCAAGCTGCCGTTTCTCGGCGTCGCCGCCCGGGCCGTCCTGAACACCCGGCTTCCGAAAAGGTAGATGGGCGCCGCGCCGGAGCCGAAACCCGGCCTGGAGCCGGCGCCCGGCGCCCGGCGGACGCTCGCGTGGCACGTGCTGGTCCCGTCCTGGCTGATCTTGGGCTCCGCAACCCTGGTCTTCGCCTGGGGGCTGGAGCTTCCGGATCCGGTGCAGTACGCGCCGTTCGCCCTGAGCCTCGTGCTCTTCGGGCTGCCCCACGGAGCCGTGGACCACCTGGTTCCGGGACGCCTCTCGGGCCGGGGGGCCTCGCCCGCTTCCATGATCGGGGTGGCGTTGCTGTACACGGTGCTCGCGGCGCTCTACCTGGGGCTGTGGGTGACGGCGCCCGTCGCGGCTTTCGGGTTGTTTATCGCGTTGACCTGGTTTCACTGGGGGCAGGGCGACCTGTACTCCCTGCTCGCCCTGTCCGGCGCGGAGCATCTGGCGCCACCGCTGCTGCGGGGCCTTACCGTGTTGGTGCGGGGCGGCCTGCCCATGCTGGTCCCGCTGCTCGCGTTCCCTGAGGTATACCTCTCGGTGGCCCGGAGCCTGGTCGCGGCCTTCGGCAACCCGGAGCCGGTGGCCTGGGTCTCCGCGCCGGCCTTTCGGGTCTCCGCTGGTGTAGCTTTCTTTGCCCTGGTGCTCGTCACGCTTGTCTGGGGGTATCGGTGCTCCGGGGCGGGTGGCCGGGGGGTGTGGCGCATGGACGCGCTAGAGGTGGCCCTGCTGGCGGGCTACTTCGCCGTCGTGCCGCCCGTGTTCGCCCTGGGCATGTACTTCTGCCTCTGGCACGCCACCCGCCACATCGCGCGGCTCGTGCTGCTGGACAAAGCCTCGGCCGCCGCGCTGGAGAGGGGCGACCCCTGGAAGGCGCTAGGGGCCTTTGCCCGGGACGCCGCCCCGCTCACCGGGGTTGCCCTGGCGCTGCTCGCGGGGCTCTACCTGCTGGTGCCGGGCCGGGTGGCGGGACCGGAGAACCTGCTGGCCGTGTACCTCGTGCTCATCTCCGTCCTCACCCTGCCGCACGTAGTGATCGTGGGCTTGATGGATCGCCGGCAAGGTCTCTGGCGTTGACCGGGCGGGCGTCTCTCATCCTGCTCGTGCTGGCACTGCTGGCCGGCTGCGCGGCTGTGGGTCCCGGTTCGACGGCTGGCGACCCGCGGGAGGTCATGGTGACCCGCGTCGTGGACGGGGACACGATCGAGGTCCGGCCCCCGGTAGAGGGGGTGGAGTACGTGCGGCTTATCGGGATCGACACGCCGGAGACGGCGGGCTCGTCGCGGGGAGCGCAGCCGTACGGGGAGGAGGCTTCCGAGTACGCGGAGAAGAGGCTCGAAGACCTGCGGGTAACGCTCCGGTTCGACGTGGAGATAGAAGATCGGTACGGGCGCGTACTCGCCTACGTCTTCATGCCCGACGGCAGTTTCTTCAACGAGGAGTTGCTTCAGGAGGGCTACGCGCAGGTCGCCACCTTCCCGCCGAACACGCGGCACCGGGAACGGTTCGAGGAGGCCCAACGGGAGGCGCGGAGGTCGGGGCTCGGGATCTGGGGCCTCCCCGAGGACCAGCTCTGCCGCTTGACGGACCGGGGCAACGGTGTGGGCGGCGGATGCGCGGAGCAGGGCGCGGTGGCGGCGAGCCCGAACGGGTGGGAGAATCAGGAGTAAGAAGCGTAGGCTGGCGAGGAGTAGGCATGCCACGAGAGCACGTTATCAGCATAGACCCAGATCAGACGCTCGGGCAGGAGCCGGCGACGGGGCACAACCGCTGGCACGAGGGCATCGAGCCGGTGGTGGAGGCGGAGCCGGGGGACACCGTGGTCTTCGAGACCCGCGACGCCTTTGACGGCCAGCTCGGTCCGGGCTCCACGGAGACGGACGTGGCCGCCCTGGACCTGAACGTCGTGCACCCGCTCACCGGCCCGGTCTACGTGGCCGGCGCGGAGCCGGGGGACCTCCTGGAGGTAAAGCTGGTCGCCATCGAGGCCGACCCGTGGGACCAGTGGGGGTACACGGTCGAGGTCCCCGGCTTCGGGTTTCTGCGCGAGGAGTTCCCCGACCCGTTTATCGTGCACTGGCGTCTGAACGGCAACGAGTATGCCGAGTCGGACCAGCTGCCCGGCGTCCGGGTTCGGTGCAACCCGCACCCGGGTACCCTGGGCCTGGCCCCGAGCGCGGAGCTGCGGGCGCGGGCGGCAGAGCGCGAGGCCGAGCTGGCCGACCGGGGAGGCTTCGCGCTGCCGCCGGAGCCCGCGGGCGCCGTGCCGGACGAGGGAACGCTGGCCCGGGAGGGGCTGCGGACGGTGCCGCCGCGGGAGAACGCGGGGAACATAGACATAAAGCAGCTCACGCCGGGGGCGACCATACTGTTTCCGGTGCACGCCGCGGGCGGCCTGGTCTCGACCGGCGACGTGCACTATGCCCAGGGCGACTGCGAGGCATGCGGCACGGCGATCGAGATGCGCTCGCGGGTACACCTGCGGTTCGGGGTGCGCAAGGGCGAGGCCGAAAGGCTGGGCGTAAGGGACCTGCAGTTCTTCCGGGACGACTACTTCGCCGCGCCGGAGCTGGCCGCTCCCCGGCGCTTCTACGCCACGACCGGCATCAGCGTCCGCAAGGACGGCACCAACGAGAGCGAGGACCTGAGCGTGGCGGCCCGGAACGCGCTGCTCAACATGATCGAGCACCTCCAGACCCGCGGCTTTACCCGCCAGCAGGCGTACGCGCTGTGCAGCGTGGCCGTGGACCTGCGCGTCAGCCAGACCGTGGACGTGCCCAACCTGCTGGTTTCGGCCCTGCTGCCGCTGGACATCTTTGTCTGAGGGGGGTTTCCTCCGCTACCTCCGGGGGTAATGCTAACGCGACGTTAAAAGCTACCCGGGAGGACGATATGCCACAGCGAGTCGAAGGGAGCGTAGAGGTAGAAGCTCCGGTCCGGCAGGTCTACGAGTACTGGGAGACGCTGGAGAACCTGCCGGACTTTATGAGCAACGTGGACGAGGTGCGCAGCACCGGAGACTACACGACCCACTGGCGCATCCGGGGTCCGCTGGGCGCCAAGGTCGAGTTCGACGCCCGGACCACCCAGAACGAGCCGGGCGAGGCTATAGCCTGGAACTCCGTGGACGGGGAGGTGCAGACCTCGGGCCAGGTGCGCTTTCGCGACCTGGGGGAAGACCGGACCCGGGTCGAGGTCGTCATGAACTACGCGGACCCGCCCGGCGGCAAAGTGGGGGAGACGGCCTCCCGGCTGGTCTCCGACCCGCAGGTGATGCTGCAGCAAGACCTGGTGAACTTCAAGGCGATCATGGAGGGCCGGGCGACGCCGGAGGAGATTCAGGAACAACCGTCCGCGGCCACCGTGCAGAGTGGCGTCGTGGCCTTCCTGACCTCCGGGACGGGGCTGCTGGTTCTGGGCGGCGGGCTGTTGTTGTTCCTCTTGCTCCGGCGGTCCGGCAGGCGGCGGCGGACCCGCATCATCTTCGAGTTCTAGCTGAGGGCCCTCCGGGGTGAGCAAAGCTACGGGGCTCCCCGGCGGCCGCCGGGGAGCCCCGAGTTCGCTGCGGGCGTCAGGCCCGGCGAACTAAACGGAGATGTCGCCGAAGATCAGGACGCCCCGCTCGGTGTCGAAGTACAGGGTTCCGGTCTGCTCGAAGAGGTCCACCAGTACGTCCGAGTCCTCGGCCGAGGGCCGCAGAACGTACTCGTCGGCGCCGTTGTCCAGGATGAGTTGGAACGAGAACTTCCCGGGGGCTCCGCGCTCCTCCTCGTTCCAGTTCGCGTGGACCTCGGTTACCTGCCGGACCTTTATGGCCTGTTCCGTGCTCTGCTCTGCTTCCGCCACTTGGTCTGCCTCCTGTGTTGATCTACGTAGCTCGCGCGCTCGCGCTTTGCGGGTTCTGAGAGTCTGGTTGCTAGC
>SIRX01000070.1 GCA_004563715.1 Actinomycetota bacterium
AGGTTAAGTAGTAATAATAAGGGAAGAAGGGAGTAAAGATGAGAGCAGTTTGCAACGTCGATGTCTTTGGAAAAAAGTTGGCTCTGGCCTCACGGGGTGTCTCTGCGAGGTCGACCGTTCAGTTGTTGAGCGGCATCCTTCTGGAAGCTGTCAGCGGGACCATCAGGCTTTCGGCCACGGACATGGAGATCTCGATTCAAACGTCTTCTCCGGCGGAGGTGGAAGAAGAAGGACGGGTGGTCATACCGGCCAGGATCTTCAACGACATAGTACGGTCTCTGCCGGGGGGTGAGCTTTCGTTGGAGCACGACGCGGCGGTCGGCACGGTGAGGCTCGTTGCGGGGGAGAACGAGTACAGCATAAGAGCTTACGCCGCGGAGGACTTCCCGCAGCTTCCGAGCTTCGACGAAGAAAACTCCTTCACCATGCTCGGGGACGTGCTGGTCGAGACGGTCGAAAAAGTCTCGCGGTCTTACTCCAGGGACGAAACGCGGCCGGTGTTGACCGGGATCCTGATCAGCTTCGAGGAATCGCGGGTCCGGATGGTGACCACGGACTCGTACAGGCTTTCCATAAAGGAGAGCGAGCTGGCGACCACGTTTGACGGGTCCCGGCAGGCGATCGTGCCTGCCCGCGCCATGCAGGAAGTGGGGCGCATCTTCTCCGGCTCCGACGAAGAGCAGGTCGAGGTCTCGCTCTCGGAGAACCAGGCGCTCTTCCGCATCGGCGACGTGCTGCTCGGCACCCGGCTCATAGACGGCAACTTCCCCGAGTACAAGCGTTTGCTGCCGACCGCGTTCGAGCGCGAGATCTCCGTACCGAGGGAGGAGCTTATCGGTACGCTGAGGAGGGTCAACCTCTTTGCCCAGCGCCAGACGCCACCGGTGCCGGTGAGCCTCTCGTTCTCCGGCGGCTCTGTGGAAGTCATCGTGCGCAACGGAGAGGTCGGCGAGGCCCACGAGAAGTTGCCGGCGACGAGCGAGGACGAGTTCAAGATCTCGTTCAACCCCGGCTACCTGTTGGATGGCGTGTCGGCGGTGGACACCGAAAAAGTCCTTTTCAAGTTCAACGAGGCGCTCAAGCCCGGCCTGATCGTGCCGGGTTCCGACGAAGGAAACGGCGGAGAGGAACCAGACTTTCTGTACCTGATCATGCCGATGCGGGATCCCGCCCAGTCTTAAGACCGTGGAGTTGTCCCCTGAAACGACCCTCGGCCAGGCGCTGAAGATCTGGGGGCTCGTGGGTACTGGCGGAGAGGCGAAAGTGCTGATCCAGTACGGCGAGGTGCGCGTGAACGGCGAGGTCGAGACGCGCCGTGGCCGCCGGCTGCGGAAGGGCGACGTGGTCGAGGTGGGGGATGAGCGGATGGAGGTCCGTTGACGGCCTACCTCCAGGCGCTCAGGATGATCAACTTCCGCAACTACGCCGACGAGACCGTCCTGCTCTCGCCCGGCCTCAACGTGGTCGTGGGCGAGAACGCCCTCGGGAAGACGAACCTCCTGGAGGCTATATCGTTTGCGCTCACGGGCTCGACGCCCCGCACTCCCAAAGAAAACGAGGTAGTCCGGTGGGACCAGGACTTCTGCCGCACCGAGGCCCGCGTGGCCCTGGAGGACGGAGGGCGCAAGGTCGCCGTCGGATACGCCCCCGGACAGAAAAAGCGTCCCACGGTGGACGGCGTTCCCGCGACCTCGCTTACGAACTACGCCGCCGGTGGCGCGGGGGTGCGGGTGATCAACTTCTTCCCCGACGACCTCCGCATCGTCAAAGGGGCTCCCGCCGACCGGCGGGAGTTTCTGGACGCCCTGATCTCCGCCCTACGCCCGGCTTACGCCCGGGCCGCCGCCGACTACGCCCGCGCCGTCCAGCAGCGCAACCAGCTCCTCCGACGCATCCGGGACGGATTCTCTTCGGAACGGACCCTGGCCACCTGGGACCGCAAGGTGGTGGAGCTGGGCGAAACTGTACTCAAAGGCCGGGTGGCGGCGGTCGAGCGTCTGGAACCTTTCCTTGCGGACTCCCTGGGGGCCCTATATGGCCCCGAGAAGGCCGCCCTGCGCTATTCCTATAGCGCACCCCTCGAAACCTACGCGGAGGCCCTCAGAGAGGCACGTGGCGCCGATATCGAACGCGGCACGACCTCGGTGGGGCCTCACCGGGACAACTTCGAAGTCTCTCTGGGTGGTGTGGACCTCACCACGTACGGCTCCCAGGGCCAGCAGCGGCTGGCGACCCTGGCCCTCAAGTTCGCCGCCCGGGACTACGTGCGGTGGGCGACGGGGGAAGACCCGATCCTGCTCTTCGACGACGTGATGAGCGAGCTCGACGAGCAGCGCCGGGAGTACCTGGCCGACTACTTCCTCCAGAGCGTCCAGGCCGTTATCTCCACCACGAACCCGGAGTACTTCAGGCCCGAAGTATTGCAGAGATCCCGGGTGATCCGGATCTCCGGCGGCCCCGTTACCGTCTCCACGATGGCTGGCGCGCGCGGGTAGCGGAGCGCCCCGAGAAAGGCTTATATAAGCTACAAAGCCGCCGGCGCGCCGTTGGGAAAGAGTATCCGGTATGTTACAATCTACGGGTGCAAAGTTACGTTAAGAAAAGCTCGCGCGATTCTATAGGTTTCACGTGTTGAGGAGGGGCCTTTTCCTTGGTGGATAAGCCGGTTGTCAAGAATTCTGGTAGCTCTTACGATGCAAGTTCCATCCAGGTTCTGGAGGGGCTCGAAGCGGTAAAGCGTCGACCGGGGATGTACATCGGGTCCACCGGGCCTCGGGGCCTGCACCACCTCGTATGGGAGATTGTGGACAACTCCATAGACGAGGCGCTGGCCGGGTACTGCGACGAGATCCTGGTGACCGTCCACCCGGACAACTCGGTCTCCGTCTCGGACGACGGCCGCGGGATGCCCGTCGGCGCGATGGCGAAGTACGGTAAGTCCGCCACCGAGGTCATCATGACCACGCTGCACGCCGGCGGCAAGTTCGACGGGCAGGGCTACAAGGTCTCCGGCGGCCTGCACGGCGTCGGTGCCTCGGTCGTCAACGCGCTCTCGGAGTGGCTGGAGATCGAGATAAAGCGCGAGGGCCACGTGTGGACCCAGCGCTACGAGCGTGGTTTCCCGGTCGGCGAGCTGGGCAAGACCCGCAAGCTCAAAAAGGGCGAGGAAACCGGCACTACCATCAGCTTTCTGCCGGACCCGGAGGTGTTTACCGAGACGCGGGAGCTCTCTTTCGACACCCTGAGCCGCCGCTTTCGGGAGTCCGCGTTTCTGAACAAGGGGCTTAAGATCCGGGTCGTCGACGAGCGCGAGGAGGGCCGGGACGTAACGTACCAGTACGACGGCGGCATCCGGGACTTCGTCGAGCACATAAACGAGGCCAAGGACCCCGTCCACAAGACCATCTTCTACTTCGAGCGCGAGGAGGAAGCGGGAGAGGTCGAGGTGGCGTTGCAGTGGAACAACGGTTTCCAGGACTCGGTCTTCACCTTCGCCAACAACATCAACACCCACGAGGGCGGCGCGCACCTCTCCGGCTTCCGGAGCGCGCTCTCGCGCACGATGAACGCCTACGCGCGCAGCAAAGGGCTCCTCAAGGAGAAGGAGGAGAACCTTACCGGCGACGACATCCGGGAGGGCTTGGCGGCGGTCATCTCCGTAAAGCTGCGCGAGCCGCAGTTCGAGGGCCAGACCAAGACCAAGCTCGGCAACACCGAGGTCAAGGGCCTCGTCGAACAGAGCACCAACCGCTACCTCGCCGAGTTTCTGGAGGAACGTCCCGGCGAGGCGAAGGCCATAGTCAACAAGGCGTTGCAGGCGGCGCGTGCTCGCCAGGCGGCCAGGAAAGTGCGCGACACCATCCGCAAGGGATACCTGGAGAGCTCCACGTTGCCCGGCAAGCTCGCGGACTGCTCCAGCAAGGACCCGGCCCGGAGCGAGCTGTACATCGTGGAGGGCGATTCCGCCGGTGGGAGCGCCAAGCAAGGACGGGACCGGAACTTCCAGGCCATCCTGCCTTTGCGCGGCAAGATCCTCAACGTCGAGAAGGCCAACATGAACAAGGTCCTCTCCAACGTCGAGATACAGGCCATGATCAGCGCTATCGGAGCCGGGGTGGGGGAGACCTTCGATATCTCGCAGGCCCGCTACAACAAGGTTGTCATCATGACCGACGCTGACGTGGACGGGAGCCACATAAGGACGCTGGTCCTGACGTTCCTGTTCCGGAACATGCCCGAGTTGATCGAGGCCGGCTACGTGTACATCGCCCAGCCGCCGCTCTACAAGGTCTCACACCAGCGCCGCGACCACTACGTCTACAACGAGCGGGAGCTTCAGGAGACGCTAACCCGCCTGAACGCCAACGGCAACGCCAGCATCGGGCGCTTCAAAGGCCTGGGCGAGATGAACCCGATCCAACTCTGGGAGACGACGATGGACCCGAGCAGCAGGACCCTCCTGCAGGTGACGGTGGACTCGGCGGCCACGGCGGACGAGCTCTTCACGGCGCTCATGGGCGACAAGGTCGAGCCGCGGCGGGAGTTTATCGAGGCCAACGCCCGGGAGGTGAAGAACCTCGATGCTTGATACTTTCTCGGGGAACATACAGCCTCACTCCATAGAAGACGAGATAAAGGACTCGTTCCTCTCGTACGCGATGAGCGTGATCGTCTCGCGTGCCCTGCCGGACGTGCGCGACGGCCTCAAGCCGGTCCACCGGCGCGTCCTCTACGCGATGCACGACATCGGCCTCCAGCCGAACCGGCCGTACCGCAAGAGCGCCACGGTCGTCGGCGAGGTCCTCGGTAAGTACCACCCGCACGGCGACGCGTCGGTCTACGACACGCTCGTGAGGCTCGCGCAAGAGTGGTCCATGCGCCACCCGCTCGTGGACGGGCAGGGCAACTTCGGGAGCGTGGACGGAGACTCCGCGGCGGCCATGCGCTACACCGAAGCGCGGCTCACCCGCATGGCCACGGAGATGCTGCGGGACATAAGCTCCGACACGGTGGACTTCGCGCCCAACTTCGACGAGAGCCAGCGCGAGCCGGTGGTGCTGCCCGCCCGCTTCCCGAACCTGCTCGTCAACGGGAGCGACGGCATCGCGGTCGGTATGGCGACCAAGATCCCGCCGCACAACCTCGCCGAGGTCGTGGACGCCACCGTGGCCCTCATAGACGACCCGGAGCTCGACGACGAGAAGCTCGCGGAGCACATTAAAGGCCCGGACTTCCCGACCGGCGGCATCATCGTGGGGTTGCGGGGCATCCGGGAGGCGATCCTGAGCGGCCGCGGCTCGGTGCGGGTGCAGGCCAAGGCGCACACCGAGCAGATAAAGGGCAACCGGACCCAGATCGTGGTCACCGAGATCCCCTACCAGGTCAACAAGAGCTACCTCTTGCAGAAGATCGCCGAGCTGGTCAAGGACCGCAAGCTCACCGATATCTCGGACCTGCGCGACGAGTCCGACCGCAACGGGATGCGGATCGTCATAGAGCTAAAGCGCGAGGCCGTGCCGAAGGTCGTCCTGAACAACCTCTACAAGCACACCCAGATGCAGCAGAGCTTCGGGGTGAACCTGGTGGCGCTCGTGGACGGCGTGCCGCGCACGCTCTCCTACAAGCAGGTCCTGCGGCACTACGTCGCCCACCAGTTCGAGGTCGTCACCCGCCGGACGCGCTACGAGCTTCAGAAGGCGCAGGCCCGGGCGCACATCCTGGAGGGCCTGCTCATAGCGCTCTCCAACCTCGACGAGGTGGTGGAGACCATCCGCCGGAGCCGGAGCGTGGAGACGGCGCGCAACAACCTGATAAAGAAGTTCAAGCTCTCCGAGCGGCAGGCGCAGGCGATCCTGGACCTGCGGTTGCAGCGCCTCACCGCGCTGGAACGGCAGAAGGTCGAGCGCGAGCACCGGGACTTGATGGAGAAGATCCAGTACCTGGAGGGCGTGCTGGCCGACGACGCGAAGGTCTACGCCATCGTCAAGGAGGAGTTGCTGGAGGTGAAGGCCGCCTACGCCGACGAGCGCCGGACGGTAATAACCGCCGAGGAGGGCGCGGACTTCGAGATAGAGGACCTGATCGCCGAGGAGGAGATGGTGATCTCCATCTCCAACGGCGGCTACCTCAAGAGCGTGCCCGTCAACACGTTCCGCAAGCAGGGGCGCGGCGGCGTGGGCGTAGCCGGGATGGACCTCAAAGAGGACGACTATATCGAACACCTCTTTATCACCACGACCCACCACTACATGCTCTTCTTTACCAACCGGGGCAAGGTATACCGGCTCAAAGTCCACCAACTGCCGCGCATGGGCCGCACGGCCAAGGGCCGCCACATAGCGAACCTGCTGCCCCTGGCCCAGGACGAGCACATAGCTACCGTCATCGCCACCAAAGACTTCCGGGAAGCCGAGTACCTGCTCTTCGCCACCCGCAGCGGCGTCGTAAAGAAGACCCGGTTCGCCGAGTACAACACGCCGCTCAAGAACGACGGCATCATCGCGATAAACCTCGCGGACGGCGACGAGCTCATAGGCGTGCGCCACGCCTCCGAGGGGTCCGAGGTGGTGCTCGTGACCCGCAGCGGCATGGGGATACGCTTTGCCCAGAGCGAGGCGCGCCCGATGGGCCGGGCGACAGGCGGGGTCAAGGGCATCTCCCTCAAGAATGGGGACGCGGTGCTCTCCATGGACGTGGTCTCCAGCGGCGCTCCGGATGACCTGTTCATGATCACCGAAAAGGGCTTCGGCAAGCGCACCGCCCTCTCGCAGTTCCGGCTGCAGGGGCGCGGCGGCCAGGGGGTCACGGCGATGAAGACCAACGGGGAGCGCGGCAAACTGGCGGGGGTGCGGGTGGTGCGGCCGGGGACGCACGAGCTGGTCATCGTCTCCAACTTCGGAACCACGATCCGCATGGACGCCGACTCCGTTTCGCAACAGGGACGGGCCGCCCAGGGGGTACGGGTGATGAACCTGCGCGCCGGCGACAGCGTCAGCGCCATCGCCCGGGTCGCTGCCTCCCAAGGCGTATCGGTGAACGGTCCCGCCAACGAACTCTCTCTGGAGGAACTTGCCAACGAGAACGGTGGGGGGAAGATCGATGGATAACGGCTCCTGCAACGGGGTGATCGAATGCACGGCGCTCGTGCTGGCCGAGAGCTGCACGGAGCTCGAAGGACGGCTCACCCTCTTCGGCATACTGGATGAGATCCGGCCGGGCACCGGCGGCGAGACCTCGTTCGTCGTCTACGCCAAGTTCGAGGGGTGCGAGCACGTCACGGCCCGGGAACGCCGCGCCCGTATCCTCGTAACCGACGAGGAGGGCGAGGTCATCATGGAGTCGGCGGAGTACTCGGTCTGGATCGAGGGCGCCGAGGAGCCGGTAGCCATCGTAGCCGTCTTCGAGCTTCCGGAGGAGTTCGAGAGCGGCGAGAGGCTCCTGTGGGTCGAGGCTGTTCTCGACGAGGAGACCCTGGCCCAGACCGCGGTCCCGCTGCACGACCGGTACAACGTCTAGACCAACAAAGAGGCCCGGTCTTCCGGACCTCTTTTCTACGTGAGGAAAAGTCAGGAAAACTTTGATGAACGAAGACCTAGCAATCTTTATCGACTGGGAGAACATCTACATCTCCACGGTCAGCGAGTACAACTCGAAGCCGAACGTGTCCGCCATGCTGGAGAAGGCCCGGGAGTACGGGCGCATCGTCTCGGCCACGGCCTACGCCGACTGGACCGACGGCGAGTTCCGCCAGGCGCCGCCGACGCTCTACTCCAACGGCATAACACCCAAGTACATCTCGGCGCGGTACTTCCCCGGCGGAAAATCCCAGAAGCGCCGGACGAACTCCATAGACGTGATGCTGGCGGTGGAGTGCGCGGACTTCCTGCACAACCACCCGCAGGTCGGCACCTACGTCCTGGTCACGGGCGACGGGGACTTTATCCCGCTGGTGAGCCTGCTCAGGAGCCGGGGCAAGAACGTGGTCGTGATCGGGGTCTCCGAAGCGACCTCGTACCACCTGATCGAGTCCGCCGACCACTTTGTCTCTTACGCCTCGCTTCTAGAAGAGGAGCGCGCAGCCCGGGCCCGCGATAAAGAACCTCAGAAAAAGGTCTCGGACCCTTACGAAGAGCTCGTCCGGGCCGTCAAGAACCTGAAGAGCGGCGGCAAGACCCGGGTTCTCGGGCAGGTCAAGCAGCAGATGATCGTTCAGCTCGGCTCTTTCGACGAGCGCAACCTGGGCTTTAAGAAGTTCAAGGACTTCGTGGTCGAGGCCGAGCGACGAAACCTGGTGAACACCGTGGACCAGGACCTGGAGCTCCAGGTCTACCTGCCGGACGAAGAAGTCCCGCAACCCGAAGCGGACCTGGCCGCTGAAGAGCCCCCGGCAGCCGTCGAAACCACCGGGGTTGGAGAAAACGGAGGTGGCCGGGCGAACGGTGAGCAGCCCGACTCCCGTACGGGCTTCGATCTGCTGGAGGACCTCACACCCTACGAGCTGCGCACGATATGCCAGACCGTGGCGGGCCTGCGCCAGCCGGCTTCGTTCGTGGACATCTTCAGCGGCATCCGCGAGCTGGACGAGCGAGGCGAGTTGGAGCTTTCGCGAGAGGAGATAGGGGAGGTCATAAACGCGATGCTGAACGCCCGGCTGCTGAGCCGGACCTACGCCAAGCCTTACGAACAGGCCAAGGCGGGGATGGTTCTCTACGCCCTGGATACAGAGCGCGAGGAAGTCAAGAACGCCCTGGACGGTAGATAGGGTTCGGGGCGGAGACCGGTCCGCGCCGGTGGGCGCGCCAGCTGTTGGAGAGCGGCATACGCCGGTCCTGGTCGAAGGCGCGGGAGGTAACCTTTATCCCCGGGGGCGTGTAGCGCCGGATCATCTCGGCGTCGTCGATGCGGCGCAGGACTTCGGTGGCCACCTCCGGGTCGAACCCGGCGTCAACCAGGTCTTTCAGGCTGGCGAAGTGCTCTACGTACCGCTCGATGATCTCGTCGAGCACCTCGTAAGAGGGCAGATCCCCGTGAAAAAGTACCGCCTGTGAGCTGGTCTGCACGTCTAGGACGCGTTGTGGGCAGACAGCAGAGATTTTGTTGCGGTAACGGGCCAGCTCGTAGAGCAGGGTCTTCGGGCAGTCTTTGAGGGGGGCGAACTTGCCGGTCAGATCCCCGAACAGGTCGGCGGCCCCCACGGAGATGTGGGTCTTGTTGCTGGTGGCGAGTACCAGGTAGCCGCGTTCGTCGAAGATGTCGCTGAGCGTCGCCGCGCGGGCTCGGGCGTACTGGCGCTCTCTACGGGCCGCGTCGTCCTCGCTGACCAGGGGTTCGGCTTCGTCGGGCACGTCGGTGTCGCTGGTGGGGGCGTCTACGGGGATGGTCTCGAACGAGATGCCGAGGTTGTCCGCCAGTTCCTCGGCGTCGGCGTACTCTTCGGAAGGGGTGCCCGGGGCGGGCATCGCGACGGCCAGGACCTGCGCGGGGCCGAGCGCGTCGGTGGCGACCATGGCGGTAACGGCGCTGTCGATACCGCCGGAGAGCCCGAGGGCGACGCCGTTGAACCCGTTGTGCTCGGTGTAGTCGCGCACCCCCGTTACCAGCGCGTGCCAGATGGCTTCCAGGTCTTCCATAGCCGGCCTGGGGTTCCAGGCCCCGGGTGTTTCGCGGGCTTTCGTCGGCCGGGTGTGGACGTTGCGCAGCTTGCCCCGGACCGGACGCGGGTCGGCCACCGGCACGTCGACGGCGAACCACTCCTCAGCGAACTCCGCGCCCCGGGCGATCAGGTTACCCTCACCGTCTACCACTATGGAACCCCCGTCGAAGACGAGGTCGTCCTGGCCGCCGACGAAGTTGACGTAGGCTACCGGCACGCCGTTGCGGATCGCCACCCTGCGCGTGAGCTCCAGCCGGCTGCGGGCCTTGCCCCGGTGGAACGGCGAAGCGTTGGGCACCAGCAGCACCTGGGCGCCCGCGGCGGACTGCGCTTCCGGAGGGCCGTCCGGAGACCATATGTCCTCGCAGACCAAGACGCCCGCGACGACGTCGCCTATGCGCCAGACCAGGTCCGTCTCGGATCCCGGCGCGAAGTTGCGCGCCTCGTCGAAGAGGTCGTAGATCGGCAGCAGAACCTTGTGGTAGCGGCCGCGCACCTCCCCGTCACACAGGAGAGCCGCGGCGATAGACACGTCGCGCTCCCGGGTGTCCCACGAACGCTGCGGCGGCACGCGGTCTATGGTGCTGAGCACCGTCGTAGTGCGTCCGGATTTACCGGCCAGCCAGCCGAGCGCCGATTCGGCCTCGTCGACGAACTCCTGGTGGAGGACCAGGTCGCCCAGCGGGTAACCGGTCAACGCGAGTTCCGGAAGAACGAGCACGTCGGCCTGCGCTTCCCGTTCGGCCCAGGCCATAGCGCCGGCGATCCTCCCGGCGTTACCCCCGAGGTCGCCGACGCGGTTCGGTAACTGCGCGACCGCTACTCGCAGGGTGCCCATGGTTCCTTCCGAATGTCGTTGCGGAACACGGGCCGGAGCGCCTAATCAGCCAGCTTGTAGACCGTGAACACCGCCAGCAGCAGCGCGACGGCAAATTGGGCGATCGAGATCCCGAACATAGCCGCTATCTGGGGCAGAGAGGCGTCCCGTATCAAGAGCTGCACGAGCACGACGAGCGTGCAGCTCAGCGCGATCCACATTGCGGCCTTTGCTTTGTAGCCCTCTCCGCGCTCGCTCCAGGTGGCAACCGCCAGAAGAGCCGGAACGTAGAAGATGAGGACCAGGGGCACCAGCCGCAGCATCTGGATCCCGATGTCCATAAACGTGTCCACGTGCCAAGTTTACACCAGAGATTGCGGGACACTAGAACTCAGCCGTAAGATACGCAGGCTAGTATATACTTTGTGGTGTCCTTACGGAGGCGGTAATCATGGGAATAAACCAGAGGGTTTCGCTCAGGAAATTTATAGACGACATCCGGCGCTGGGTGCAGGAGGGCCGCAGCGACGAATGGATAGCCAGTGCCCTCGGCACCAGCCCTTCTTCCGTGCAGTCTTTTCGCTCGCGCAACGCCATCTACCGGCGAGACCACGGCTCGGCGCTCTACGCCCCCAAGGATTACACCGCCTACGAAGGAGTCCTGGAGACCGAGAGACCCGGCGTCTGGTTCGACCCGACCGTCCGGGAGGACCCGGGTTGGCAGGAGCGTTGGGAGCACACCGGGGAGGTAGACGTCCACCTCACCCCGACCAGGATAGTCCTGGTGCGTCGCGGCAAAGGCCGGTAACCGGCCGCCGACGGGGTTCCGAACCCGTTCCGAATCTCGGTTCCGTAAGATATAATCAACGGTAGGTTGCGGGCCGTCCGAACCGCCGCTGCGTCCGCACTGGTCGGGGGCAGAGGAAAGTCCGGACTCGCAGGGATCCGGCCTACCGGACCCCGAAAGACCGCTCGGGCCAACAACCCGAGGGACGGGGCAGAACCCGGCTATGCCGGACGGCGCAAGCCCCCCGTTACGTCAAGTGCAACAGAGAGCAGACCAGCCGATGGCCGGGAGCGGAGCGCACGGTCTCCGTTCTCTCCGTTTCCAGGCACAGGTGATGGGTGAAAGGGTGGGGTAAGAGCCCACCGGCGGCGACCCGCGAGGGGCCGGCCAGGTAAACTACCGGTGCGAGCAAGCCAAAACGTCCCGGGCATCGTCTGGAGCTTCCATCCGGGGCTCCCAGGGAAAGCCCGGGCAGGTAGGCGCAGCCCCAGGACCCGAGAGGGATCGGGGGCCCGGGGAGAACCCCCGGAGATGGATGGCGGTATAGAACAGAATCCGGCTTACGGGACGGCCCGACCTCGAACTCCGGAAACATTTCACAATCCGGTATGTGCAAATCCTCTATAATGCTGGTTACAAGCGAATTTTCGCTCAGGGAAACAGGCATCTAGAAGAGGGAGTTCAGGAATTGTCCGCTATTGCCGCCGCCTGGAAGAGGTTACCCTGGTGGGTAGAACCCATGACCGTCGTCTTCGTACTGACGGCTTTCGGCCTTTATTCTTTCGCAGTGATCGTCCTCTACCAGGGGCAGTATGAGCAGTACATTTCGCCCTTCTTCTCGTTCACGGCGACGATGGAGTTGCCGGGTTGGGTCCCGGGCTTCATAACGGCCCCGATGCTCTTGCTGTGGATACCGCTCGGTTTCCGGGCCACGTGTTACTACTATCGCAAGGCGTACTACCGGGCGTTCTTCTGGGACCCACCGGCATGCCAGAGCAAGGCGCAGCAGCGGGAGCCGCGGAGCCCCGAGAACTACAACGGCGAGCGGGCGCTGTTCGTGCTGAACAACGTCCACCGCTACTTCTTCTACGCCTCGATCTTCGTCGTGGCTTTCCTCTGGTACGAGGCTTTCTACACCGTTTTCACGCCGGACGGGTTCCAGATCGCCGTCGGATCGCTCTTCTGGTTCGTGAACATAATCCTCGTCTCGGCTTACACGTTCTCGTGCCACTCTTTCCGGCATCTCATCGGGGGGAACATGGACTGCTACTCGTGCAACCGGGGCGGCAACATCCGGCGCAAGATCTACAGCGGCGTCAGCCGTTTGAACGAGAACGGCGGGCACGCGCGGTGGGCGTGGTTGAGCCTCTTTTCGCTGCTGCTTACGGACATATACTTGAGGTTCATCGCCGCAGGCGTCATACAAGACTACGTGCTAATCCCATTCGGTGGCTAACCCAGGCAGGTGATTGATTTGGAGACCAACGGAACCAGAGAAAACTACGAGGTCCGCGAACACGACGTTCTGATCATCGGCGCCGGAGGCGCGGGCTTGCGGGCCGCCATCTCGGCCGCCGAGCGGGGGTTCTCGGTCGGCATCGTGACCAAGAGCCTGCTCGGCAAGGCCCACACGGTCATGGCCGAGGGTGGAATCGCCACGGCCCTGGGCAACGTGGACCCGGAGGACGGCTGGCGCACGCACTTTATGGACACCATGAAGAGCGGCAAGTTCATCAACAACTGGCGGATGGCCGAGATCCACGCCAAGGAGTCTCCGGACCGGGTCTACGAGCTGGAGCAGTGGGGTGCGCTCTTCAACCGCACGCCGGAGGGCAAGATCTCCCAGCGGCCCTTCGGCGGGCACACCTACCGCCGGCTGGCCCACATCGGGGACCGGACCGGGCTGGAGATGATCCGGACGCTCCAGGAGAAGGTGCTCGCCACCGACGCCGAGGTCTTTATGGAGACCACCGTCACCAAGCTGCTCAAGAAGGACGGCCGGGTCGTGGGGGCGCTAGCGTACACCCGCGAGTCGGGCAAGTTCATCCACTTCAAGGCCAAAGCCGTCGTGATGGCGACCGGGGGGTGGGGCAAGATCTTCAAGGTCACCTCTAACTCCTGGGAAGGGACCGGAGACGGCGTGATCCTCTCCTACGACGTCGGGGCGGAGCTGGTGGACATGGAGATGATGCAGTTCCACCCTACGGGCATGGTGTGGCCTCCCGGCGTGCGCGGCCTCCTGGTGACGGAGGGCGTGCGGGGCGAGGGCGGCTTGCTCCGCAACGCCGAGGGCCGACGCTACATGGAGGACTACGACCCGGAGAAGATGGAGCTCTCCACCCGCGACGTGGTCGCCCGGGCCAACTACACCGAGGTCCAGGCGGGCCGGGGTAGCGAACACGGCGGGGTGTACCTGGACATCACGCACCTCGGCTACGAGGGCATAATGAAAAAGCTGCCCACCATGTACCACCAATTCAAGAACCTCGCCGACATAGACATCTCCGAGGAGCCCATGGAGGTCTTTCCGACCGTCCACTACACGATGGGCGGCGTAAAGGTAGATCCCGAGACCTGCGCCAGCACCGTGCCGGGGCTCTTCGCCGCCGGAGAGGTCGCCGGCGGATTGCACGGGGCCAACAGGCTCGGCGGCAACTCGCTCTCCGACCTGCTGGTCTTCGGCAAGCGGGCCGGTGACGGGGCGATGGCCTACATCGAAGAGAGCACCCACTCCGTAGATATCGACGAGGCCGACCTGCAAGCGGAACTGCGGCGGGTGTTGGAGCCGTTGGAGAAGAAAGAAGAGGGCGAGAGCCCGTACCTCCTGCAGCAGGAGCTTCAGGAAGTGATGATGGAGCACGCCAACATGATGCGCAACGAGGACTCCCTCAAGGAAGGGCTCGGCAAGGTCCTCGGCCTCAAAGACCGTATGGAGAAGATCAGCGTGCCGGGCTCGCGGCTCTTCAACCCCGGGTGGCACACGGCGCAGGACGTGCGGTACCTGATCACGATCTCCGAGATCATCGTCCGCACCGCGCTGGAGCGCCGGGAGCGCCGCGGGGCGCAGTGGCGGCTCGACTACGACGGTCCCGACGAGGACCTCGGCAAGATCAACTTCATCGTAACGAGAGACGCCCAGGGCGAGGTCGGTATCGAGCGGCGCGAGATAGAGCCGATGCCGGGTCACCTCGCAGATCTGTTCGAGGAGGCAAAGGTTTGAGCGAGAGCACCAACGGCACCAACGGCACCAACGGCCGGGAGGACCAGTCACTGGCCTACGCGCCGGTCGCCGGCACCGAGGGGGCCAAGAGGGGCACCACGAAGCTCAAGATCTTCCGGGGCGACGCCGAGGGCGGCGAGTTCGTCGAGTACGAGACCGACATGATCGAGGGCATGGTCGTGCTGGACGCCGTTCTGAACATCCAGGCCGAGCAGGCCCCCGACCTGGCGGTGCGCTGGAACTGCAAGGCCGCGCACTGCGGCTCGTGCAGCGCCGAGGTCAACGGCCGCCCTACCCTCATGTGCAAGCAGCGGGTCAACGAGTACGAGGGGGAGATCCGGGTCCAGCCCATGCAGGCGTTCCCGGTGATCAAGGACCTGGTCTCGGACGTCTCCTGGAACTACGAGGTCTCGCGCTCCATGACGCCGTTCACGACCAGCCAGCAGGCGCCGTTCACGATGTACGAGGAGGACGTCGAGCGCCTCTACGAGCCCAAGAGCTGCATCGAGTGCTTTATGTGCCAGGACGTATGCCACGTGCTGCGCACCCACCACAAGCACCCCGAGTTCGCCGGCCCGCGCTTTTTCGTGCGGGGCCAGTGGCTGGAGATGCACCCGATGGACGAGGCCAACCGCCTGGAGTACCTCAAGGACGGCGGGGGCGGCATCGGCTACTGCAACATAACCAAGTGCTGCACCGAGGTCTGCCCGGTCGGGATCAAGATCACCGACAACTCGATCATCCCGCTCAAGGAGCGGGTCGCCGACGAGTACTACGACCCGGCCAAGTGGCTGATGCGCAAGATTCGGGGCCGCAAGGGCTCGCGGAACGGCAGCAGCAACGGCGGATAGGAAGAGAGCGGACGACGGGCTTCGAACCCGCGACCTCCAGCTTGGGAAGCTGGCGCTCTACCAACTGAGCTACGTCCGCATATGGGCGCGTATTCTAGCACGCCGGACGTAGCTCCATAAAGCCTTGAACGCCTCCGGTTACAACTTCTGCCCCCGCTGCGCCAGCCCTCTGGAGACCCGCCTCCTGAAAGAGGGCGACCCAGAGCGGCTGGTCTGCGGGCGGTGCGGTTTCGTCTTCTACCTCGGACCGAAGCTGGTGGCGGGCGCCATCTTCGAGGCAGGCGGGGGCATAGTCCTCGTCCAGCGGGCCATCGAACCCGGCTACGGCAAGTGGACTTTCCCCGGGGGCTTCGTGGAGCGTGGCGAGGTCGCCGAGGCCGCGGCCGGGCGGGAGGTGTTCGAGGAAACCGGGGTAGAGATCGAGGTCACCGGCCTCTTGGGGTTGTACTCTTACGAGGGCCAGATCCCGGCCATCGCCGTTTTCGAGGCCCGGATCACCGGCGGCTCCCTCACGCCCCTGGACGAGACGCTGGACGTGAAGAGCTTCCCCCGCGACGCGCTGCCCTGGGCCGAGATGGCTTTCCCGAGCACCGAGCACGCCCTGAAGGACTACCTGCGCCGGTAGTCGATCGGGGTCTCGGTGGACGCCGGCCGGGGGAGTCTACCGCGGCAGGCCGCTACTCGGCAGGCTAGACTGCTCGACAGGGGAGGCTGGAGAACACGCGGCGACGCGCAGGGGAGGACCACACGATGAAAACCTACATCTCAGCGGATATGGAGGGCGTCACCGGGGTCACGGGGCCGGAGGACGTGATCCCGGGCCGCTCCCAGTACGAGCGCTTCCGCAAGCTCCTCACCGCCGACGTGAACGCCGCCATCGAAGGAGCGGCCGAGGGCGGGGCTACGGAGTTCCTCGTCAACGAGGCCCACGACGGGATGCGAAACATCCTCCTCGAAGACCTGGACGAGCGGGCGGAGATCATTATCGGGCCCGGGAAACCCCTGAGCATGATGGAAGGATTCCATGGAGCCGACGTGGTCTTCTTCGTCGGCTACCACGCCCGCGCCGGCGTCGAGGGCGTCCTCAGCCACACGTACAACGCTCCCACGACGGTTTCCGAGGTCTGGCTTAACGGCGAGCCGTGCAGCGAGGGTCGGATGAACGCCGCCCTGGCCGGCACCGCGAACGTACCCGTGGGGCTGGTGACCGGCGACGACGTGACGTGCGCCGAGGCGCGGCAGCTCTACCCCGGCGTGCGGACGGCACAGGTAAAGACGGCCATAGACCGCTACACGGCCCGGTGCCTGGTCCCGAAGGCGGCCCAGGCGCGCATCCGGGAGGAAGCCGCGTCGGCGGTGCGGGGGGTGGGGGAGATGGCGCCCTACGCTCCCGGGACGCCGTACACCTTCGCGGTGGACTTCACCACCGCGAACCTCGCCGCCAGCACCCTGCGCTTCCCGCAGATAGAGCGCATAGACGACCGCCGCGTGTCCTGGACGCATGAGGACTACGAGACGGCGTACAGGATGTTTCTGGGCGTGATGAGCCTGGTGCGGGGCGATCCGGACTACGGTTAGGCCGAGAGAGCTTTCTCCACCGCAACGACTATCTCGGCCTCCTCCGCCAGCCGGCCGACGCCAGGCTCCTCCTCCGAGGAGGCCATCTGTCCCTCCTCCGGGCCGACAAAGCGGTGGCCCCAGCCCCGCAGGGTCTCGACGTTGCGGCGGGTCGCGGGGCTCGTCCACATCTCCGGGTTCATCGCCGGCGCCCAGAGCACCCGCCTCGCCCCGGCGAGGATGGTCGCCGAGAGCAGGTCGTCGCCCAGGCCGATGGCGGCCCTGGCTATGGCGTCGGCGGTGGCCGGGGCCACGAGCACCAGGTCGGCCCAGCGGGCCAGCCCCACGTGCTCGACCCGGCCGGACTCCTCCCACCAGCTCGCGTCCGTGTGGATGCGGTCCCCGGCGGCGATGGAGAGCGTCTCCTCGGGAACGAAGCGGAAGGCCGCCTCCGTGGCTGCCACCTTTACCTCGTATCCGGCCTCGCGGAGGCGCCGGATCACACCCGGCGCCTTGTAGGCGGCGATGCCGCCCGTTACCCCGACCAGGATCTTCTTCGCTTCTATCACGGAGCCCAGTATACCTACTGGACGGCTCGCGCTCGCGCCGCCCGGTTCTCCAGCCAGGAGCACCACTCGTCCAGGCCCCGTCCGGTGCGGGCGCTAGTGAATATGCGCCCGACGCCGGGGTTCACGGCGTCCAGGTAGCCGAGAAACTGCTCCAGGTCGAAGTCCAGATGTTCCAGGAGGTCCATCTTGTTGACGAGCACCAGGTCCGCCGAGCGGAACATGAGCGGGTACTTTAGCGGCTTGTCCTCGCCCTCGGTAATGGCGTAGACCATGACCCGGGCGTCCTCCCCGACCTTGAACTCCGCCGGGCAGACCAGGTTGCCTACGTTCTCGATGATCAGGGCGTCTATCTCGGAGAGCGGCAGCTCTGGCAACCCGGAGCGGACCATGTTGGCGTCCAGGTGGCACTCGCCGCCGAAGCCGGGGTCGGTGTTCACCTGCACGAGCGGCACGTGGAACCGGGCGAGCCGGTCGGCGTCCAGGGTGGTCTGCACGTCGCCCTCCAGGACGCCCAGGCGCAACTTGCGCCGCATGCGCTCCAGAGTGTGCTCCAGCAGCGAGGTCTTGCCCGCGCCGGGGGAGCTCATCATGTTTACGACGTAGGTGCCGGCCTCGTCGAACTTCTGCCGGTTCGCCTGGGCGAGCGCGTCGTTGGCGTCCAGGACGCCTTCGAGGACCACCTTCTTCACGGCCGTGCGGTGCATGTGTGCCTCCCTCCGGTCGGCGTCTTTCAGTCCGTCAGTCTCTCTGTCGGTCAGCTTCCGGTTTCCTGCGGGTGCTCTTCCAGTTCCAGCGACTCTACGTATAGCTCCTCTCCTGACGTCAGTTCTATATCGAGGCCGCCGCACGCCGCGCACCGCAGGGGGAAGCTCTCCAGGCGGCTCTCGGCGCCGCACACGCGGCACATCCCCGCCGCGGGCACCTCCTCCAGATCCAGCTCCGCGGCCTCGACAGGTGTGCCCTGCGAGACCAGCTCGAAGCTGAAGGCCAGCGCGGAGGGGACGACCTGCCGCAGGTGCCCGACCTTCAGGTAGATCCTCGTCACCCGGCGGCCTCCGGCGTGGCGACTGGCGATCTCCACCACCGACTGGGCTATGGAGAGCTCGTGCAAGCGTCAGGAACCCTCTCTCAGGAGCCTGTCCAGGAGGCCCCGGAAGACGTGGTAGATCGAAGCCTGCACCTCCTGGATGCGGGGGATGTAGTCCGAGCGGACGACGAGGTCGTGGTCCGCGAGCCCCTCGCTTACGATCCGGCCGCCGTCGTAGCCCACGAGGCCGACCGTGAGCAGGCCCCGCTTGCGGGCCTCGGCGAGCGCCGCCAGGATGTTGGCCGACCCTCCGCTGGTCGAGATGCCGACCGCTACGTCCTCCGGGCGGGCGTGGGCGATGAGCTGGCGCAGGAAGATGGCCTCGGTCCCGATGTCGTTGGCGATGGCGGTGACGTTGGCGCTCTCGGCCGCGAGCGAGACCGCCGGGACCGGCCGCATCCCCGGCGGCGGGTCCAGGCAGTCGGCGACCAGGTCGTTGGCGTCGGTGGCCGACCCGCCGTTGCCGAAAGTGATGACCTTGCCTCCCCGCCGCACCCTGTCCGCGACGGCGGCCGCCGTCTCCGCGATGGCTGCCGCTTCCGTATCGGCGGCCGCGGCCCGCATCCGGTTCACCTCCTCCATCTTCTGCAGCATCGAGCCCTGCACCTGCTCCACGACCCTTTCGAGGTGCTGCTCCTTCTCTCCCAGAAAGGGGTACAGGAAAGAGGAGGCCCCCACGTCGTGCCCCTGCTCCCGGTGCTCGAAGTACACGTGCACCGTCTCCCAGAGCATGTGGTAGAGGACCTCGAAGATCTCCTGCGTCACGAACGGGTCTTCGTCCGGCAGGTCGAAGGAGTAGTCGGCAGCCTCACCCGCCAGCGCGAACGTTAGCGCTCCCCATTCTCGGGCGGCCTGTAGCGCCCGTTCCACCGCCGCATCCCGCTCCGGGAAGGCGAAGCCCATCACCATGTCCTCCGGCCGCAGGACGACCGGCAGGCGAGCCTCGAACTCCGGCCCCAGGTCCATCGCGGGCAGGGCGCGCTTGCCCACGATCACGGGGTGCACGAACTCCACCGAGACGTGCTGGGCGTCGGTAGCGGCCGCGCCGTTCCCGAAGGCCAGCAGCCGCCCGCCGTTCAGGAACCGTCGGGACATCTCGTGGCAGGCTTCGGCCAGCCGGGGAGCCTCTCTCTCGAAGAAGGAGTCGAATACCGCGTTGCGCCGGAGCAACTCCTCCCGGCTCCGGGCTGCGAGTGTAGCTGTGTCTAACGGTCGCACCGCCTGCTCCTCTGATAACGAACCTACCTCGCCCCTGGCGCTTCTATTTTTACCAGCCTGCGCTGGCAGATGAAACAGGAAGCTCCGGAGAGCGGGGTTCACACCACCTCAACCCAGGGCGACCACGAGGCTACACAGTAGCAGGACAGACACGACGGGCAGCCAGATGATCCTCTCCCAGCGGCTCGGAGTGAGAGCGTTGGCGAGCACTCCGAGAACGCAGTACGCTACCACCCCCCAGACGAGCGTCCGCGATGCCGGCTCCCAGCCCGGCAACAGGACTCCCGCCCGAACAGCGACCACCAGCGCGAATCCGAGCATGAGGGCCGCCGAGAGGACTGCTACACCGCGCATGTAGCCGGGGAGCCTGCCCGGAAACCTGCCGCCCCACGTTAGCTCCCCCCACGGCATACCGGCCGCTAGCGCGACCTGAAAGCCGGCGACGACAGCCGCGAGCGCCGCAAAGAGGAGAGCGGCAACCGAGACCATCATGACCGTTCTTCAAGAAGTCCAGAGTGCACGCTGCGCTCTCGAACCCCGTGTCGGACTCGCGGGTCGCGGCGCCCGGCCGACGAGGCCCTATTCATCCAGATACTCCCGCGTTGCCGCACCGTCGAGCTTCCTGACCTGGACCCCCAAGACCTTCTCCGGGTCCATCATCCGCGCGTTCACTCCGATTGTGCTGCCGGGTCTCTGCTCGATTCTTTCGTGGTGCGTTACGCACCCGCAGTTCTCGGGGCCTGTGGACGATCTCCAGCCAGACGTTGTCGACACCCTCGACCGTTGGACGGCTCAGTTCGGGCGCGATCCAGAAAAGCGCGGTGTTACCCGTCGTCCGGTTCAACGCCTTCTTGGTCAAGACGCGCGAGCGCCTCCTTCATTGCACGAACCGCTTCGGGGGGATGTCCTGTCCACCCCTCAAGTTCGCCCCTGACGCGAAGTGGCGCGCGTGAGCGGAATGACTTGCTCGGATTACCCTTGAATCTCACGTTCGTGAGATTCGGGTCGTCCTCGATCTCGCCCGTCGGCTCCACGATGTAGATTCGTCCCGGTGCCTCGCCGACCGCAAGCTCGGCGCCCCAGGTCGCAGC
>SIRX01000071.1 GCA_004563715.1 Actinomycetota bacterium
AACCTTGGTGATGGCCGCCGTGAGCGTCGTCTTGCCGTGGTCTACGTGGCCTATGGTGCCCACGTTCAGGTGCGGCTTGGTCCTCTCAAATCTTCCTTTGGACATCCTGGAGTTCCTTTCTCCTTACTACTCGCGCTACCGCCCGGGCCGGAGTAGCGGTGGCAGGACTCGAACCTGCGACACGCGGATTATGATTCCGCTGCTCTAACCAACTGAGCTACACCGCCACTGTTGCGTTGAGGGCCGGGCCACCCCGGCCTCAGAGCCCCCGACCGGATTTGAACCGGTGACCTCTTCCTTACCATGGAAGCGCTCTGCCGGCTGAGCTACAGGGGCATATTCGGTTATGGGGGCGGGAGGATTCGAACCTCCGTAGGCGAAGCCGGCAGATTTACAGTCTGCTCCCTTTGGCCGCTCGGGCACACCCCCGGCCGCGCACTCGAAGCTTCCGCCCCGAAACGCCCGAATATGGTAACAAACGCTTACGACTTTTCAACAGAGCCCGGGAAGGGATTCGAACCCCCGACCGGCCGCTTACAAGGCGGCTGCTCTACCACTGAGCTACCCGGGCCCGTGATGGGACGATCCGCCGGCTTCTTCGCCCGCCTGCCCCGAGAGTATAACTCAGGGGTCTTCCGCCCGGCGTCGTACCTCTTCGAGCTTCCGGAGCGTGTCCGGCGGCAGGCGGTCCGCGACGCGGGAGCGGATGCGACGGGCTTCTGGATGGCGAACCATGACGGGAAGCTCGTCGAGCAGATCGGCGAACTCGCGCGGCGTGGCGCGGGTGGAGCCTCTTGCCAGGGCCGTGCGCTGCAAGGCGAAGTCCGCCGTGTAGACGGTAGCAGGGCCTCTGCGGGTATCGAGGAGGCGTTCGATCACGTCGTCGGCGGACTCGCCGGGACCACTGTAGATGACGCGCACCGCCCCGCCGGCGAGCAGCTCGGTCTTCCGGGGCTCCGGGCCGCGGTGGGCATCGAAGACCACGGTTATCTCCCGGCCGGTCCAGCCCGCGGCCTTCAGTGCGTCGTTGATTAACTGATCCCGGGCCGCGTCGAGGCCACCGGTAGCAGCTTCGGCGTATCGGTCGAGCGCCCCAATGATGTTGTAGGCGTCCAGGATCAGGGCCACCCGCGTTGCCTCCGGGCCTCGTAGAGCAGAACTGCGGCGGCCGCCGAGACGTTGAGCGACTCCACCGCCCCGAGCATCGGGATGGAGACCGACCCGTCGCACGCCGCGCGCACGAGCCGCCGGACTCCACTCCCCTCGCTCCCGAGCACCAGAGCGACCGGCCCGCCCAGGTCCTGCTCGGTGTAGATCGTCCCCCCCGCCTCGGCGGCGTACGCCCAGAACCCGGCCCCCTTCATCTCCTCCAGCGCCCGCCGCAGGTTCGTCTCCCGCGCGACCCGGACGTGCTCGCTCGCCCCCGCGCTGGCCTTGACGACCGCCGCCGTGACCCCGGCGGCCCGGTCTTTGGGGACCACCACGCCCCCCACCCCGGCCCCGTCGGCCGCCCGCAGCACCGCCCCCAGGTTCTGCGGGTCCGTCACCCCGTCGAGGACGAGCACAAGCGGGTTCTCCTGAGCCAGGATCTCTGCCAGCCCGGAGTACGGGTACGGGGCCACCCGCGCCGCCACGCCTTGATGCAGCCCCCCGCGGGTCAGCTCGTCGAGCGTCCGCCGGTCCGCCTTCTTGAGCGGCACCCCGCGCCGCCCGGCCCCGGAGACGACCGTCCCGTTTCCCGAAGCATCCAGGACCTCGTAGACCTCGCGCCGCTTGCTGCGCAAGGCCTCGACCACCGGCCGGACGCCGTAGATGACCTCCCGCTTCAAGGGCTACCGGCGGCTCAGGACCGGGCCTTCGGGGGTGTCCTCCACCGCCCAACCCCCGGCCCCGAGTTCGTCGCGCAGCCGGTCGGCGGTGTCCCAGTCCTTCTTCCTCCGGGCGTGTTCCCGCCGGGCTACGCGGTGCAAGACCTCTGTCTCCGGCTCCTCGGCGTACCGGACGCGCACGCCCTCCACTTCGGCGGCGCCCTCTTCCTCGAGGTCGAAGCCGAAGACGGTTAGCACTTCTTCCAGGGCCTCCCTCAGCGACGCGAACTCCAGAGCGGCTTCGGGACGGGCGGAGATCTCCCGTCCCGCCCGGCCGGCGGCCTCGAAGACGGCGGCCAGCGCCTCGGGGGTGTTGAGGTCGTCCCGCATCGCCGCGTCAAAGCGCTCCCGGAGCTCGGCGGCCAGTTCGTCCGAGAGCTTCGAGGAGGCAGTAGAGCCGGAGAGCTGGCGGTAGAGGCGCATGAGCCGCTCGTAGGAGCGGCGCTTTTCGTCCAGGATCTCCTCGGAGTAGTCTATGGGCTGGGAGTAGTGGCTCTGCAACAGCCACATCCGCAACGCATTCCGGCCGTGCAGCTCGACGGCCCGCTTTACGTCCAGGATGTTGCCAACGGACTTGGCCATCTTGTCGCTCGCCAGCGTGACCATGCCGTGGTGCGCCCAGGCGCGGACGAAGGCATGGTCCGGGTGGGCGGCGCAGCTCTGGGCCAGCTCGTTCTCGTGGTGCGGGAAGCGCAGGTCCGTGCCGCCGCCGTGGATGTCCGCCCCGCCGGGCAGGTGCTTCTCGACCATCGCCGAGCACTCGATGTGCCACCCCGGACGCCCCGGCCCCCACGGGCTCTCCCAGGCGGGCTCGCCGGGCTTGGAAGCCTTCCACAACGCGAAGTCCAACGGGCTCCGCTTGTGGCCAGTCTGGCCCTTCTCCGTCTCGCGCATCTCATCCGGACGCTGGCGGGAGAGCGCCCCGTAGCCGGGAAAGCTCTCGACGGCGTAGTAGACGTCCCCGTTGCCCGGCGCGTACGCGTGGCCCGACTCGATCAGCTCTTCTATAAGCCGGATCATCTCGGGGATGTGCTCGGTGGCCCGGGGCTCCACGTCCGGGAGCCCGACGCCCATCAGTGCTAGCCGCTCGTGGAAGGAGCCGGTGTAGCGGTCCACGACCTCCTTCCAGGAGACGCCCTCCTCGTTGGCCTTGACGATGATCTTGTCCTCGATATCCGTTATGTTCTGGACAAAGGTGACCTTGTAGCCCCGGCTCTTGAGGTACCGCGAAACCACATCCCAGAACAGCGGCGCCCGGGCGTTGCCGATATGGATGTCGTTGTAGACCGTCGGCCCGCAGACGTAGATACCGACCCGGCCGTCCTGCCCAACCTCTACCAGTTCCCCGCTCAAAGTGTCCCGTACCCGCACGCTCACGCTCTCATCCGTTCTGGGTTGGCCGACCTCGACCTATGTTACCCCAACGATCCCCGGGCTCGCACGGCCTCCCGTGCCCGCTCTACCCGGTCGCGCGCCTCCTCCGCACCCAACGTAGCCAGGACGAAGGCTATCTCTGGCCCCCGGTCCCGTCCGGTTAGCGCCAGCCGTAGAGGATGCAGCAGGTCCCGGGTCTTTATCCCCTCACCTTTCGCCCAACCCCGCAGCCCGCCCACAAGCTCCCGGGCCTCTTCCAGGCCCGTGTAAGGTCGCTCTTCGAGCAACGCCGCCACCTGGTCGAAGACCCTCTCGCCCGATGCCGGCAACCTACCAGCGATATCCCCGGCGTTTACCGGACCCGAGAGCTGGTCCAACAGAACCGGCCCCTCGGACAGGAGCCGCATCTCCTGCTGCACGGCCTCGACCGCAACCAGCTCCCGTCCCGCGGGCAGCGGCTTCTCCAGAAACGGTCCCAGGCGCCGCCACAGCTCCGCTTGCGGCAGGCCGCGGATGTGATGGGCGTTCAGCGAGAGCAGTCTCCCCGGGTCGAAGGTGGCGGGGGCGGCGCGCAGGCGCGAGGGGTCCCACTCCCTCTGCAGCTCTGCGAGATCCGCGAAAGTCTCTTTCCCTTCGGGATGGGTCCAGCCCAGCAGTGCTAGATGGTTCACGAGCGCCTCCGGCAGGTAGCCCTCCTCCCGGTAGGCTCTGATGGCCTGCGTGCCGTGGCGCTTGCTGAGCTTCTTGCCGTCTGGACCCAGGATCAGGCCCAGATGGACAAACTCCGGCTCCCGGGCGCCGAGCGCCCGGTACAGCAGCGCCTGGCGGGCGGTGTTCGAGAGGTGCTCCTCGCCGCGGATGACGTGGCTGATCTCCATCTCCAGGTCGTCGACGACGGCGGCGAAGTTGTAGGAGGGGGTGCCGTCGGACTTCACCAGCACGAAGTCCTCGACCCGGCCGAAAGACACCTCGCCGCGCAGCCTGTCCCGGAAGCTCCCTTTACTTTCCGGCGGCCGGAAGTACAGCGCCCGGCGGCCCGCTTCGTCGGCCGCCTCGTAGGCCAGTCCCTCCCCGGCCAGCCGCTCTGCGGCCGCCTCGTAGAGCTCGCCACGTTCGCCCTGCCGGAGCGGCCCTTCGTCGAAGGAGAGGCCGAGCCAGGAGAGGTCCTCCATCTGGGCCGCCTCGAACTCGCGGCGGCTGCGGGCGCGGTCGGTGTCCTCGACGCGGAGCGTGATGGTGCCACCGTGGTAGCGGGCGAAGAGGTAGTTAAAGAGCGCGGTGCGGGCGCCGCCGGGATGGAGCATCCCCGTCGGGCTCGGGGCGAAACGGACCCGGACGCTCAACGCCCCTCCAGCTTACGCTCCAGCAGACAGACAGCCTGGGCCGCCACGCCCTCACCGCGGCCCGTAAAGCCCAGCCGCTCGGAGGTGGTGCCACGAACGCTCACCCGCGTCGGCTCGACGCCCAGGGCGCCCGCCAGGTTCTCGCACATGGCCTCGCGGTGGTCCCGGATCTTGGGCTGCTCGCAGATCACCACCGCGTCCACGTTGGCGACGGCCCACTCCTCGCCGACGAGCTCCCGCACCCGGCGCAGCAGCTCTATAGAGTCGGCGTCCTGGTGGCGGGGGTCGGTGTCGGGGAAATAGTGGCCGATGTCCTCCAGGCCGGCGGCCCCGAGCAGGGCGTCGGTGACGGCGTGGGCGAGCACGTCGGCGTCGGAGTGGCCGGTGAGGCCCCGGTCGAAAGGTACGTCAACGCCACCCAGCACGAGCCGGCGGCGTTCTCCGGGTTCCGCGAAGGCGTGGACGTCCACGCCGAGCCCGACCCGGAAGCTCAGCTTCGCACCCGGCCGCGGGAGGCCAGTATCGCCTCGGCCAGGACGAGGTCCTCGGGCGAGGTGAGCTTGATGTTGGTCTTCTCGCCGGGCACGATACGGACGATCCCCCCCTCCCGCTCCACCAGCGAGGCGTCGTCGGTGGCGGCGCGCAGCCGGTCTTCTAGTGAAGCGTAGATCCGGCGCAGCAGCCCGAGCCGGAAGGCCTGCGGCGTCTGGGTGGCGTGGAGCTTGCTCCGGTCGAGGGTTTTCTCTACGGAGCCGTTCTCCGCCACCTTGATCGTATCGGAGACGGGGACGGTAGGGATAACGCCGTCCGGCGCCTCCCGGGCCGCAGCCACGATCCGCTCGATGAGGGCCGGCGTCACCAGGCAGCGAGACCCGTCGTGCACCAGCACTATGGTTTCGTCGTTCTCCCCGCACAGGCGGAGACCGCTCTTCGTGGAGAGCGGCCGGGTCTCGCCGGGCTCGGCGCATCCCGCGTACTTCCCGATGCCCGCCTCCGAAGCCAGACGGGATATCCTCGTCTCGTCCCCCACCGTGTAGACGCGGCTGACGCTCGGGGAATCCTCGAACGCCCTGAGGGTGTGCCAGAGGGCGGGGTGGCCCAGCAGGTCTATAAACTGCTTGGGACGGCCCATCCGGCTGCCGATCCCCCCGGCAAGCACGAGCGCCACGACGTCCGCGGGGAACGCTATTTTGTCTCTCCCCCGTTCTTCAAGGCCTCGTCCACCAGGGCCTCGGCCTGTAACGCGTCGAGATCCCGGACCAGGGCGATCTCGGAAATCAGGATCTGGCGCGCCTTCGTGAACATGTTGCGCTCTCCGGTCGAGAGGCCGTGCTCCCCGCTGTAGGCGTTGAGGTCCCGCACGACCTCGGCGACCTGGTTTATGTCGCCCTCCCGCAGCTTTTTCTGGTTGTGCTTGAGCCGGTGGTTCCAGTTTGAGGGCATCTCCACAGCCCCGCCGCCCAGCACGGCTAGCGCCCCCGATACACCGGCCTCGTCCGCGCAGAGCCTCAGGCCGCTGGCGCCGTCCGCCGGTATATTGAGTGTTAGACCGGTATCCTGGATGTAGATCACGTAGTAGCTCCGCTCTTCGCCGAGCACGGTCTTTCTCTCTATCCCCGAAACGGAGCCCGCTCCGTGGTTGGGATAGACTACCAGGTCCCCCTCGGCGAAGGTCGGGTGCCCCCCGCCGCCGTTTGTGAGGTCCTCTCCGGCCACGGTTAGAGCACCCCCCGAGAGGGTTCGAGGTTCCGCTGGCGCCTGAGACCCCGGCGGATCGCGCGGGCGCGGGCCTGGCCAACGCCCTCGACGTCGTCGAGGTCCTCCTCGGAGGCGTCGATCAAACCTTTGAGGGAGCCGAACTCCCGGACCAGGCTCTCCGCAACCTTGCGCGGTAACCGCGGCACCTGTTCCAGTTGCCGGTAGCCCCGGGGCTTGACGAAAAAATCGTCCGTCGGGCCGACGGAGCCGTACCCGAGCAGCTGCGTGATCTCCATCGTGTCGGAGAGTTGATCCGAGGTATAGTCGTGCAACTCCGCCAGCACCTCCCGGTAGTCAACGTCGTCCTCCACGTAGTCTTTCAGGAGGGCCTCGTACTGCTCGGGGACGTTGTTGAACGCCTGCTCCAGCTGCATCTCGACCAGCCGTCCTTCCCGGCCCAGCTCCCGCACGTAGGCTTCTATCTCACGGGCGATGCGCACCGAGTACTCGAAGGTGCTTATGGCGCCGACGACTTCTCGCAACGTAACCGTCCCGTCGTACTCGTGCACGGTCAGGTTCAGGGCCTCCTCGCGCAAGCGCCGGGTAAACTTCTCCAGGGTAGCTATGGCAGAGTTGGCTTTGGACAGCGCCACGCCGATGTCCTCCAGGACGTGGGGACCGTAGGAACCCTGGTAGAGGCTCACCACCCGCCGCCGCTCGGAGACGACTATCACGAGGTCGCCGGTGTGCTGCGCGGTGCGATGTCCGGCCAGGTGGCGCATGCCGGTCTCCTCGGAGGGCAGCGACGGGTCCGGGCTGAGCTGCACGTTGGCGTAGTTGATGGTCTTCAGGTCCGGCGCCACCACGATGGCCCCGTCCATCTTTGCCAGCTCGTAGAGGCGCATGGGGGCGAACTCGAGATCCATTTTAATGCCGCCGGAGACGATGCCCATACGCTCCAGCTTCTCCGGGTTGGAGACCACGATCAGGGCCCCGTTGCTGGCCCGGATGACGTTGTCTATGCCGTCCCGCAGCCCGGTGCCGGGCGCCACCAGTTCCAGGGCGTCGGCAAGCTCTTCGGGCAGGTTGCGCCGGTAGGTCACAGGAGCGCCACCGCCACGGCTTCTTCGAGCGTCTTTACCTCGACCAAACTCTTTCCTCTGTTGCCTGACTCAACATCGGCGCCGGCCTCCAGCGGCCCGCCGGAGGCACTTTCGGAAGCGCCCTCGGGCTTTATTATACGCCGGAAGCCCATCTTGAGCAGTTCACCTACCCGCCGGGCGTCCCCGGGCACGAACCGGAGGTCGCCAGTAAGGCCGACTTCCCCGAAGCAGGCCGCCCCAGCCCCGACGGGTTTATCCCGCAACGCCGAGGCAATGGCGAGCGCCACCCCGAGGTCCGCCGCCCGCTCCTCGACCCGCACGCCGCCCGAGACGTTGACGTACACGTCCTGGCCGCCGAGCTCCAGCCCCGCCCGCCGGGCGAGCACCGCGCAGAGCATGTTGACCCGCCCGGCGTCCACCCCGTTGGCGACGCGTCGCGGTATCGTCAGGGTGGTCGGCGCGACCAGGCTCTCTATCTCGACCAGCATGGGCCGCGTACCCTCCAGCAGGCAGACCGTCACCACCCCCGGCGGCACCTCGTCAGCCCTTTTGGAGAGAAAGAACGCCGAGGGATCTTCGACCTCGACCATGCCCCGGCTCGTCATCTCGAAGACGCCGACCTCGTTGGTGGAACCAAAGCGGTTCTTGAGCGCCCGCAGCACCCGGAACGCCTGGAAACGGTCCCCCTCGAACTGCAACACGGTATCTACCATGTGCTCCAACACCCGGGGGCCGGCGATGGAGCCTTCTTTGGTAACGTGGCCCACGAGAAAGACCGCGACCCCCTCGCTCTTGGCGAGCCGCATAAGTCGGGCGGCACACTCCCGCACCTGGCCGACACCCCCGGGTGCGCCCGCCAGCTCCGGCGTGTAGAGCGTCTGGATCGAGTCGACCACCACCACGTCCGGACGCTCCTCCAGGATGGTGGCCTCGATCACGTCCACGTCCGTCTCCGAGAGCACCGTGAAGCCCCCGCCACCAACGCCGAGCCGCCGGGCGCTCATGGCTACCTGCCGGGGCGACTCCTCACCGGAGACCATCAAACACCCCTCGCCGATGTGCCCCATCACCTGCAACAGCAGCGTGCTCTTGCCAACCCCCGGCTCGCCCCCGACGAGCACCAGCGAGCCCGGCACGATCCCGCCGCCCAGCACCCGGTCCAGCTCCCCCACCCCCGTCGAGGCCCGGTCCTCGACCTCGGCGGCCCGCACCTCGTCTAGCCTCACCGTCTTGCCCGAAGCCCGCTTCGCCCGCCCCACCCGCTCCGCGAACCCGACAGCCTTCTTGCTCTCCTGGATCTCCTCTACAAAGGTGTTCCACTCCCCGCAGTCCGGGCAGCGTCCGAGCCACTTCGGCGCCGAGTGGCCACAGTTAGAGCAGACGTAAAGTGTTTTAGTAGCCATGCACCTATTGTAAGGGATGGTG
>SIRX01000072.1 GCA_004563715.1 Actinomycetota bacterium
GAGTCGCCCGCCCCGCCTCTAGCTCCAGCTTTACCGTTGCTATGACTCTTCTACGACTGCGGCCCATAAGTTTCACCTCTCTGTAGACTGCCTGCCGGAGAGACTGTAGAGTCTCCAGTAGCTGGAGAGTCAAGGAGAAGTTTTGGAGAAGTCGGAGGAGCGACTGCGGACCATCGGGGAGGTGGCCCGGATCTCGGGTGTTCCGGTAAAGACGATCCGGTACTACGCGGACATCGGGCTGCTGCCCCCGGCGGAGGTCTCCGAGTCGCGGTACCGGTTGTACGGGGCCGAGGAGGTGTGGCGTCTGGGCCTGATCCGGGCGCTGCGGCACCTGGACTTCAGCATCGAGGAGGTCCGGGCGGTGGTCTCCGGCAACCTCTCCGTCCCCGACGCGATAGCGTTGCAGCTCGACGCCCTCGACAACCGGCTACGGCACCTGGAGCGCGTGCGGGCCATCCTGCGGCAGGCCGCGAAGGACGCCGCCGACCCGGAGCGCTCGCTGGAGCATCTGGGCGACATCGGCGCGGCGCTCGCGGTGGAGGCGCGGGACCGCGAGCGGTTCCTGGCGGAGAAGCTGCGGGCGGCGATCGTCACCGAAAATGCTCCCGAGGAGTGGCGGTGCCGGGACGGGTACCTGCGCGGCCTCGGCCTCCGGCTGCCGGAAGAGCTCTCACCCGAGCAGGCCGCAGCCTGGATCGAGGTGGTCTCGCTGGTCAAGAGCCCGGAGTTCGTCGCTGATGTGCAGGGGCAGACCGCGCCCTTCTGGAACACGATGCGCGGGCGCGACGTAGACCCGGACCGCTGGCAGGAGCGGATGGAGGACATCTCGTACCGGGCGCTCGCGGCCATCGAACGAGGTGAGGGACCGGAGAGCCCGGCGGTGCAGGAGATCGTCGAGGATTGGATCGCGCTCCTCGCGGGCGTGATGGACGAGAAGCCCACGCCCGATTTCGCGCGGCGACTGGCGAAGATAGTCCCCGGCTGGTCCGAGAACGACCGCAGCCAGAGACTACGGGAGTTGCTCGTGCGCCTGGACCCGGACGGCGACCTACCGCCCTACGAGAAAGTGAACCACCTGCTGCTCGACGGGGTGCGCTGGCGGGTCGCGCAAGAGCCGGAGCCCCTGGACCCCGGTAGCTAGCAACAGGAAACAACCCACTGGCAACGGCAAGAATAGGCCGTTCGGGGGATGCGGCGGCACCCCCCCGCTAAAGTGACGTCCGTCACAAGAGGGCGGGCGGACCCGCGCCGGCCGCCGGTAGAGCGAGAAACAGGAGGTCTGGACGATGGGCCGACGGTTGATGGTGCTGGTGGTGCTGGGCATGATGGCGGCGATGGTGCTGGCTATGGCGGGGGTGGCTTCGGCTCAGGTGGACCCAGGCACCGGTGGTGAGGAACCACCGCCACCCGGCCAAGGAGGTCAGGAACCCAACCCCACACCTCCGCTGCCCGGCGACGTCGGCCCCAACCCAATTCCGCCGCCCGGCGACGGCGGCACCGACCCCAGCCCCGAGCCGCCTCCGCCCGGCGGCACGAACCCAGGCGGCGGTGGCGGGGTCAACCAGCCGCCTCCCGGCAGCGGCGGCACCGGCGGCAACCAGCCACCCCCGCCTCCTCCCCCGGGCAACGGTGGCGGCAGCGGCGGCCCCTCGCCCGGCGTTGGCGGCCCGGCCAACTGGATCTTCTTCGGGCCGGGCTGGAGTAACGCCCCCCGGAAGAGACAAGGTGACCCGTTGCCTTCGGAGGGCGTTCCTTTGGGGGACGCCCCTTCGAGCCGGTTACCGGCGGTCTGGACCACGCCACCTGCTGGAGCGCTTTTCATCCAGGCAGTAGGAGGGACAACGTTATCACCCGAGGAGATACGCCAGAACATCCTGGAGGAACTCGACCGGATACGAGAAACCGTTACGGAGTTCCTCGAAAGCATCGAACCCCGGTTCGGTGAACATCTCCAGGACGACCCGCGCAAGGTGAGGCCCGAGGTTCGGCAACGGCTCCACGAATGGTCCGAAGCCGGAGAGTTCAGAAGCGCGCTCGACAGGCTCGTCGAGAAGATAAACCGAAGGGAGGAATCCTCAGAAGAGCCCTCTCCAATACAAGACGATGTCGCCTTCCAGACGGTCACGTCCGCCGCGGTCTTTGACACCAGACTGGGTTCTATTGACGCGCAGATAGATTGGGAGCTCACCTCACGCGGCTTCAACCGTCAGTTGCACGCCGGCTTGCAGAACTGGGCCAGAGCCTGCAAGTCGCTGTTCGCGAACCTCCGGCCGAGGATTCAGTCCGCGATGAGCTGGCTGGCGCAATTGATCTCGCGGTTTATGAACCCGAAGGAATGGGCCATACAGCACGTTTCACAGTAGTTGGACTGGTTGACAGTAGCCCGCATGCCCGAAGTAGCCCCTGGCATCCTGGGCGCTGATCACCGATATCGCTTGGCCCAACACTTCTATCAGAGCATCTTTGGTGCGGGCTGTTGCCCTGCGCAACTTACCCTTTATCTTGCTGAAGGCTTCTTCTATCGGATTGAGATCCGGAGAGTAGGCGGGTAGGTAGATCAGCTCGCAACCCCTCTCCTCGATCAGCTCCCTCACCCTGGCCGGTTTGTGGGCAGGAAGGTTGTCCAGGATCACCACCTGTCCGGCCTCCAGTGTGGGTGCCAGAGCACGCTCTACGTAAGCTTCAAAGACTGCTTTGTTTGTAGAACCTTCAACGGCCAGCGTCTCGCCCATCCCTGAAAGGGTGATCGAAGCTAGAAGCGTAGTGTTTGGGCCGCGGTTACGTGGCACCTGCAGGTGCACCCGTTCGCCTTTTCGAGAGTAGCCGTAGAGGGGCGCCAGCGAAGTGTGTACTCCCATCTCATCTACGAACACCAGTCGTTCAGGGTCGAGCTCTTGGTCTTGGGCCACCATCACTCGCCAGGCGGCTCTTAGAAACTCGTCTCGCTCTGTTGCAGTTCGTCCCCCTTTTTACGAGTCTGCTCCATCCGCTCGATTGCTCGGCAAACCGTAGAGCGACTCACCCTCACTCCGGAGACCGCTTGCAGATAGTCGCATCTCTCCGAGAGCCTAGCAAAAGGACGCTCTTTAAGGTCTTCTTCGAGCAGCTTCCTCTCACGCTCACCGATTTTCGGAGCTCTGCCAGGAGCCTTACCCGGCTCCAGCGACTCTCCTCTTTGGGCCTTGCTCATGTAACGTTTGACGGTGGAGATGCCGACCCTGAAGGTGCGAGCTGCCTCGGCCTTGGGCATACCCCTCTCTATAGCGTCCACGATCTTCTTACGGAGGTCTTCAGAGTATGCTTTCATTGGCCCATGATCCCATGCAGCCCATCCTCTTCGCAACATGCTGTAGGAGGACAAATCAACGGGAGTCCGTTTGGTGTCGGGGCATCCGGCCAGATCTCCGTGACCTTCGGCCGATGATCTCCGGACCACCTGCCAAATCGTCGAAAGCCGTCAAAGGAGTATCTCGACGTTCGCCAGCAGATGTCGAGACCAACGCGTTTCATGGTGGTGGTCGCAGGTTATAGCGGAGGGCTATGCCGAAGCCGCGGGCTCCAGATCAGGCACCCTATTCGTCTACGAAGCCCAGCGCGACTTTCAGCCCCCGCGAGAACGAAGCCAGGTCTTCTGGATCTAGCTCGCCGAGCTTGCGGCGGATGATCGAAGCCTCCACCGTCGCGAGCTTGGTCTGGGCCAGCGACGGTTTGAGCAAGCCGGCCGCTCTCCACTCACCGATGCGGTGATCACCTGGATGAGGAATAGCTCTCAGGTTGCCCGTTATCGAGGCGATCAGCACGTCCGGTGTGCCGCAGTTGTAGTCCTCCCCGGAGACCACCACAGCGGGCCTGAGCTTGCTCCCAGAACGGTCAGTGAAATCCATCGGGACCAGCACGACGTCGCCCCTGCGATAGACCGTCACGAAAGCTCGTCATACACCGAGTCTTCTTCGGACTCCCAGTCCCTGGCGAAAGCCGCCGCGCTGAGGCGTGCCAGACCGGCGGTCTCTCTGTCATCCTTTCTGAGCGCTTCTTCGGCGGCCACGCTTTCGAGGAGCCGAACGACGTAATCCTTCATCGTCATGTCCCGCTCGGTGGCGGCGATCTTTACCCGCCGATGAAGATCCGGCTCCACCTCTATCGAGAGACGTACCTTCCTGCCAGGGCCCCTTGTCCGCATTTCGTCTCCTCGTCGGATTATCCGCGCCTATGCACATTGCCACTTTAGCACATTTGAGGTTGACTCAATACTGTTTCTGTATAAGTGTTGCTGGTTTGAAGAAACGAGAGCTAGCGGCGGATGCTGGGGCCGACGCGCTTCATGGCGGTGCGGAAGTCGTAGGTGGTGACGGAGAGGGCGGCGAGCTGGTGGGAGGCGATGCGGCGCTCGAAATCGCGGAGGTTTATGGTGCGGCGCATGCACACCAGGGCGGCCTCGCGGCAGAGGGCTTCGAGGTCGGCGCCGGAGTAGCTGCCGGTGATCTGGGCTATCTGCGAGAGGTCCAGGTCGGGGTCGGTGGGCATGCCGCGGGTGTGGATGTTGAGGATGTGCAGCCGCGCTTCGGCATCCGGCAGGCCGACTTCAATCTCGTGGTCGAAGCGGCCCGGCCGCCGCAGCGCCGGGTCTAGCGCGCTCGGGCGGTTCGTGGTCGCGATGACGCACACCCTTCCCAGGTCGTTCATGCCGTCCATGAGCGAGAGGAGCTGGGAGACGAGCGTCGCCTCGAAGCTCTCGCTCATCATGTCGCGGGAGGAGGCGAAGGAGTCTATCTCGTCGAAGAGGACGACCGCCGGGGCCTTGGCCCGCGCCTCGTTGAAGATGTTCCGCAGGCGCGCCTCGCTCTGCCCCCAGTACTTGTTGAGGATCTCCGGCCCCGAGACGGCGATGAAGTGCGCCCCGCACTCGTGGGCCACGGCCCGGGCCAGCAGGGTCTTGCCGGTGCCGGGCGGGCCGTAGAAGAGGATGCCCTTGTGCGGCCGGATGCCGAGGCGCTTGAAGATCTCGGGGTGGGTTATGGGCAGCTCCACCGCCTCCCGGACCATCGCCACGGTCTCGCGCATGCCGCCCACGTCCTCGTAGCGGGTGGCCGGCACGTTGCGGCTGCCGGGCGTCGCCCCGCTCACCGCCGCCACCCCCGCGCCGCCGCTGCGCACGCTGCTCGCCAGCCGCTCCAGCAGGCTCTGCTTCTCTTCCGCCGGGGAGGTCTCCTGCTCCTCCGCGCCGTCGCGAGCCTTGCTC
>SIRX01000073.1 GCA_004563715.1 Actinomycetota bacterium
AGTCGGTGTGGTTTTTGAGGCGGCTGGAGAGGTTGCCTTGTTCGTCGGTGGCTTCGAGGATGCGCCCGTGGGAGGAGTTCCACACCGCCTGGTCCATGTTGCCCAGGTCAAACCGCGCCGAGGAGTACACTTCGTGCCGCTGGATAGAGAGGGTCGTGAAGACGATCGCGTACAAGAGCACGCAGCAGAGCACCAGGAGCCAGGGGCCGGCCCCCGAGATGTTGAAGCGTCCCCCACGACCTTTTTTGTGCGCGGCTGGCTCGCCGTCAGGCGTATGCTGGTTTTTCGAACTCAACGCTCACGGAGCGTAGCGCAAAGCTGGAAGAATCTCCACCCGGGTCGCTAACGTCTTGCGGCGGGGACGCTGCTGCGGTCGCCGAGCCTCCGCGCAACCTGCAGGGCTTCACCGGCCAGGTGCTGCAGGTCCGGCAAGAGCTCCACGCAGCAGGTGGGGGGTTCCGCGAAGCTGGCGGCTTGCAACAGCTCCTCCAGGGGGATAGCGCCCCGTCCCGGGGGCAGGTGCAGGTCGCCCAGCCCGTAAGCGTGGCGCTCGGAGATGCGGGATTCTCCGCCGGGGTCCGGGCGGCCCAGGTTGTCGTGGAGGTGGAGGTGGCGCACCAGCGGGGAGATCCCGGCGCACTCCCGGACGAAGTCGAAGCCGTAGAAGCCCGCCGCGACAAAGGCGTGGCCCACGTCCAGGCACACGCCGACCGCCGGGTGGTCTACTTCGGACACCTGCCCGGCGAGCTCGGAAGGCCGGACGGCGTAAGCGTAGCGCTCCCCGTCCAGTACGGCGGGCTCCGGGTAGGAGTTCTCGACGGCGATGGTGACCCCGAGCCTGCCGGCGACCTCGCCGGCCCGCCACAGGGCCGACCTCTCGGCGGCGAGCTGTTCTTCGAGGCTGTGGCGGGCGTCCCGGCGGTTGAAGCGCTGGCCCGCGTGGCATACGACGACCCCGGCCCCGACCGCGCTCGCGAAACGCACGCTGCTCTCCAGCGCCCCCCGGTGGAGGTCCAGCGAGGAGAGGTCCATGAGGTTCATGCGGTGGGGGGCGTGTACCGTGTAGTCCAGGGGCGCGGCGGCCAGCGCCCGCTCGACGGCCTTTGTACGCCCCGGGTCCAGCCTGCCCCCGAGCATTACCCCCAGGTTGTGCGGGCAGACCTCCACGAAGTCCGGCCCCGCGCTCCGCGCGGTTTCGAGCTCCCGCGTCAGGTCCTGGTCGCCGGCGAACGTCTTGCCCACCAGGTTTATACCCACGCTTTTGAATAGCACGTCATGCTCCTCTCTCAGGCTGTACGGCTTACGTGGTCCGGTTGTGTCTCGCTGCTGGCATGGATCTTCGATACCCTGGTGTGCAGCGCGCTCAACTCCTCCAGGGCCGACGCCCAGGAGAGGTTTGCGGCACGTTCGCGGGCCGCCCGGCCCATCCGGTCCCGAACCTTCGGGTTCATCAGCCCCTCTACGCGGTAGATAAAGCCCTCTTTGTCCCCGGGGACGACAACGAAGCCGGTCACGCCGGGACGCACAAGCTCCCCGGCTTCTCGCGTGCCGTACACCACCGCCGGGAGGCCCGAAGCCTGGGCCTCGACAACGACCTGGCTGGTGGCGTCAGTGAGGGCCGGGTATACGAGTACGTCGCAAGAGGCGAGGGTTCGGGCGAGCGCCGCGCCTTCCAGGGTCCCGGTAAAGGTCGCCGTTCCGCCGAGCCGGGCTTCCAGCTTCTTTCTGTAGGGGCCGTCTCCGGCGATGACCAGGTGCACGTCGTCCCGCTCCCGCCGGCGCCGCAGCTCCAGGTAGCTATCGGCCAGCAGATCCAGGCCCTCCTCCTGGCCGACCCGGCCCGCGTACAGCAACAGGTGCCGACCGCCGCCCAGGAACCCCCGGAGCCCGGCGTCTCGGCGCGCCGGGCTGAAAAGCTCCGTGTCCACTCCGGCCTTGAGGACTTCGTAGCGCTCCACGCGGTACCCGCGGCTGCGGAGGGCAAGCACCGTGGCCTGCAAGGGGACGGCGACCGCCGAGCAGCGCTCGTAGAACTGCCGGGCGGCCGCGTCCACTATCTCAGCCACGAAAGCGTCCCCCGAGATGGACCGGGCGTAGTCCCCGAACTCCGCGTGGTACGCCCCCACCACCGGCACGCCGAGCGCGACCCCGGCGGCGAGCGCCGCCAGCCCCAGCGGCCCGGGGGTCGCGACGTGCAGCGAGTCGTAGCCCTCCTCCGCCACGTGATCCATCACGTCCAGCAACGAGGGAACGCCGAGCTTCAGGCCTTCGCAGAAGGGCACCGGCAGTTCGGCTACGGCCCGCAAGGAACGGACCCCGTCCCCGCAATCCGGCCCGCACCTCACGAGCCTCACCCGTCCCGGAGAGCGCTCTTCGGCCGTGGCCCACAGGCCCCGGTACGGGGCGTCGAGGCCCTCCACGGTGTCCGTTCCGTCCAGAAAAACCCCGATCTTCGGTTTGTTACGTTCCCCCGGATAGAGGTCGCGGCGCAGCATCCGGGCTTTCTGCCGCTCCCGCCCGAAGTACCCCTGCACCGCGACGTAGGGCGCGATGTACAGGTGGCTGTCGATCAGGTCGCCCAGAGACCCCAGGAGGTCTACGGCCGGGAACCCGGACCCCGTGCCGCGCAGTGCCCCCGATAACCCCTCCTCGTAGCGCCCGGCCAACGTGGACCGGATGCCGGACTCTCCGAGCCGAGCTAGAAAGGGTATCCGTCCCAGCAGTTGTTCTCCGGCTTCGGTCTTTCCCGGAACGAGGTTGCGCAGCAGCGGCACGTTCAAGGCCAGGTCTTTGAGCAGCGGGGTCTTGAGGCTGTGGCCTTCCCGCAGGGCTTCCCCGGCTATCCGGAAGCCGGTGTGGACGAGCCGGCCCGCGGTGCCGTCCTTTCCGGCGGGCCGGACCTCGCCGGCGGCTAGCGCCGCGAGAAACTCCTGGGGGCTGCCGACCTCGGACGCCACGGTGTGAGCCTCGCCGCCGTAGACGCCGCCGTGGTCGTCCGAGCCGCCGGTACCGGCGATCCGGCGGTGCGGCGGCGCGGGCAGGCCGTGCCGGGCGGCGAGCTGGCGCAGGTCGGCGGCGCCGGTGCGGGTGGCGATCTCCCGCGCCAGGCGGTTCTGCTCGGCGGGCCGGGACCCGTTTACGAACTCCCAGAGCCCGAACAGCACCAGCCGTTTCTCGACCTGCTCGCGGTCGACCGCCCTGGGCATGCCGTAGATCGGGTGCGCCAGCACGTGTACCAGGCCGGCCTCCCTCAGGTAGTCGACCAGCTCGTAGATGTTGCCGCGCCGGGCCTGCAGCTCCTCGTGGTCCCCGGGGGCGAGCCCGTAGACGAGGACGTCGGCGCAGGCGCCGTCCTCGGGGAAGAGCGCCGAGACCTCCTCCCCGATAAAGAAATCCGGGTGGTGCACGAGGGTCAGGGCCCCGTCGATGGTCTCGTGGTCCGTGAGGGTCACGAAGCGCATGCCGGACCGCTTCGCCATCCGGTAGGCCTCTTCGGGCGGGGTGTAGGACTCGCGGGCCTCGGTCCCCGCCCCGAGCCCCCTCACCCACCAGTTGCTCGCCGTCCCCGAGGCGTGGGAGTGGAGGTGCAGGTCCACCCGCGTCACGCGTTCTCTATCAGCCCCGTACGTCATGAAGGCCCTCCCTGCTTTCATGCTCGCTTTTCTGTTCACCGGCAGACGCCGGGTCCCGCCTGCGCCCGTCGAAGACGCCCACCGCCCGGACCACCCGCAGCACGTCCCCCGAACCGAAAGGTATCGGGACGAAGGCGCAGATTCCCCGGGCCTCGATAGCCAGGTCTTTCGGAGCCTCCCCCGCGAGGATCCTGGCCAGGACGCCAGCGGCGTCCAGAGCCTCGAAGACGTGCAGGCCGCTGAGATCTCCCACCAGCAGCAACGCCGGGCCGGGGGCCACGGTCGGTTTCTCCCCCAACAACTCGACCCTGTAGCCCTCCCGCGTGAGCAGGTGTTCGAGAACGGCTCCGATGGCCGGGTGCTCTTCGAGTATTACAGCCCGGCGGCCGGCGGTGGAGGATCCGGGGGTCGGTGACCTCTCAAAGCCCGCAGCGGGGCGCTCTACCGGCCGACCTCTGTATCCTCCCGGACGCAACAGCCTGGAAGATATCCTACGGCCCGCGCCCCGTGGTTACAGGAAGGTCAAATCTCGACTAAAAACCCGTTAAATCCGGCTAAAGAACCTCCGTTGGGTCCGCTCCGGTGGGCGTGCACAAAGATTTAACGCGGAGTTTACGCGGCTGCAACCCCGGTGAGGCCCGCCGCTGCTAATCTGCCGGGTCGTATGGATGCCGGTGGTCTCAGGGTTCAAGGAGGGGCAAGTGGTCGAGCAGGACACGAGTAGAGTTTCTAACCCCAGCCGCAGGGACTTTCTGCGGTACTCGCTGGCCACGGGCGTGGTGGTGTGGGCCGGGACCGCGCTCCCGGGAGGTATCTCCGCGGCCGAGGCGCAGGAGGTTTTCCGGGCCGATGGGCGCCGTCCGGCGCGGGAGGTGTTCCCGCAGAGCGTGGCCTCGGGCGATCCGAGGCCGCGCGGCGTCGTGCTCTGGACCCGGATCTCCGGGCGGGCCGTTCCGGGCAACCAGCGGCGGCGCGTGAGGGTGGGGTACGAGATCTCCCGGGACGCCTCGTTCCGGCGGCCCCTGTTGCGGGGCGTCGCTGAGACGACCGTCGAAAAAGACTACACCTTGAAGGTGCAGCTGCGCCGGCGGGAACTGCGGCCGTTCACTACCTACTACTACCGCTTCGTGTTCGCGGGCGTCCGGAGCCGCGTCGGGCGCTTCAAGACCCTGCCGGCCGCGGGGCAGAACCTCAGGCGGTTGAAGCTCGGCTACACCTCCTGCCAGGACTACTCCAACGGCTACTACAACGCCCTGCGGTACCTGGCCCGGGAAGACGTGGATTACGTCGTGCACCTCGGCGACTACATCTACGAGACCACCAGCGCCGACGAGTTTCAGCGTGGCGGCCCGCCGGAGCGGAAGTTCGCCCTGCCGAGCGGCCGGGACCGGGCCGAGGAGCTGGAGGACTACCGCTTTCTGTACAAGAAGTACAAGGGCGACCCGGACCTCCAGAGGTTGCACGAGCGCTTCGCCATGATCAACATCTGGGATGACCACGAGTTCGCGAACGACTGCTACCAGACCTACCACACCGACACCAGCGACCCCGAGCAGAACAACGACCCGCAGCGGCGCGAGGCCGCGAACCGGGCCTGGGCCGAGTACATCCCCGCCGGGGTGCCCTACAACCCCGAGGAAGGGCCGTTGGAGGAGATCGAGATCTACCGCTCCTTCGCGTTCGGGAACCTGGCCGAGCTGGTGATGACCGACGAGCGGCTCTACCGCTCCGCCCACCCCTGCGGGGTCGGGACCACGGACAAGTACCTCACCCCCGGTTGCGCCGCCATAGACGACCCGGACCGCACCATGCTCGGGAGCGAGCAGAAGGCCTGGTTCCTGGACCGCATAAAGAACTCGTCGGCCACCTGGAAGCTGTGGGGTAACGAAACTATGTTCATGCAGTTCAAGCTGCTCAACACGTACCTGGGGCCGCTGCAGCGGAAGTTCGGGGCCTTCGGCTCCCGGATGCCCGCCCTGCCGGACCAGCCCGCCGCGCCGATGCCCGAGGGCTTCGGCCAGGACGGCAGCATCTACGTAAACCTCGACCAGTGGGACGGCTACCAGGCCGAGCGCCGCGACCTCGCCGCCGCCTTCGCCGACGTGGAGAACGTGGTCGCCATTACCGGCGACCTCCACACCTACCTCGCCGGGTATATAAAAGAGGACTTCGACGACCCGCTCTCGCCGCCGGTCGGCATCTGCTTTATGGCCGGGTCCGTGACCTCCGCCAACCTGGAGGAGTTGATCGCCGGGTACGAGGTCTCGCAGGGTCCGGCCTACGAGGACCTGGTCCTGCTGTTCAAGGCCAGCAACCCGCACCTGGAGTTCTTCAACTCCAACACCCACGGCTACAACGTCCTGGAGATAACCCCCGGGAGCCTGACCTGCACCATGAAGGCCGTCAACACCGTGCTCCGGCCCCAGGCGGTCCTCAACACGTTGCGGGTCTTCCGGGTCGCGGAGGGCTCGAACACGATACAGGACGTAACCGTCCAGAGCGTCCTGTAGGCGGTTTTACCGGCCCCCGCCGTCCCCGTGTTAACCTCTGCCCGAGTCTACACGAGCAGGAGGTAACGCAGACGACATGCAGGGCGCGCTTACGGAAGGTCTGGCGGAGAAACTAGAGGTTGAGCCGCTCGGGGTGGGAGCCTGGGCGTGGGGGACCACCCGGCTCTGGGGCTACGGCAAGGAGTACGACCGGCAGGACGTGGAGGAAGCGTTCCGGGCCAGCCTCTCGGAAGGCGTCGCGCTCTTCGACACGGCGGAGATCTACGGCAACGGCGCCTCGGAGCGGATCATCGGCGAGATCCTGCGCGGCGGCGGCTTCGACCGCACGCCGGTCATCGCCACCAAGTTCGCCCCGCTGCCGTACCGGCTGAGCCCGCGCTCGCTGCTCGACGCCCTGGACAAGAGCCTGGCGCGGCTCGGGGTGGATACGGTGGACCTCTATCAGGTCCACTTCCCGAACCCGCTCCTCAGGATCGAGGGGCTCATGGACGCGCTGGCCGAAGGCGTCCGGCGGGGCAAAATCCGCCACGTCGGGGTCAGCAACTATGGCGTGGAGGCGATGCGGCGGGCGCACGACCGGCTCGCCCGCCACGGCGTCGAGCTGGCCTCTAATCAGGTCGAGTACAGCCTGCTCCAGCGCGCCCCCGAGACCAACGGCGTCCTCGACGCCTGCCGCGAGCTCGGGGTGACGCTCGTCGCCTACAGCCCCATCGCCCAGGGCCTGCTCACCGGCAAGTACGGCCCCGGCGACCGGCCTTCCGGCCTCGTGCGGCGCTTCGGCAAGAGCTTCGGCGAGCACAACCTGCGGAGGATAGAGCCGGTCGTGGACATCCTGCGCGAGATCGGGGCCGCCCACGACAAGGAGCCTTCCCAGGTGGCCCTGAACTGGCTCGTAACGCGCCGGGGCGTCCTGCCCATTCCCGGGGCAAAGAACGGCCGGCAGGCCCGCCAGAACGCCGGTGCCCTCGGGTGGGAAATGACCGACGAGGAGGCCGAGAAGCTGGAGCTGGCGACGCTCGGCTGGCGGTAGCCCTAGCCTTCCAGCTTCCCGGAGAGCACCGTGGCGGCCTGTATCACGGGGCTTAAGGTGGGGCCGAAGGGCGGGGAGTAGGCGAGGTCCAGGTTGACTAGGTCCGGCACGCGGAGGCCGGCCCAGATCGCGGTGGCGCAAACGTCCACGAGCTTGTCCGTCCCCGAGCCCGCGCTCTCCGCGCCCAGCAGCCGCCCGGTGGGCTTCTCGGAGATCAACTTCAAGAACACCTTCTCCACGCCGGGGTAGTACCCGGCCCGGTCGTTGGACTCGACACCGGCGCTGACCACCTCGAAGCCCGCTTCCTCGGCCTCTTTTTCGGAGAGGCCGGTCTTGCCCACGCCCAGGTCGAAGACCTTGAAGATGCCGGTGCCCAGGACGCCCGGAAAGCGGAGGGTGTCCTCGCCGGTGGCGGCGTTCGTGCCCGCCACCCGGCCCATCTGGTTGGCCGTGTCCCCGAGCGGGACCCAGGCGGGCTCGCCGCTCACCACGTTCACCGTCTCCACGCAGTCCCCGGCGGCCCACACGCCCGGCAGGCTCGTCTTCATGTTGCCGTCCACCCGGATCGCGCCGGTTGGCCCGATCTCCGCCCCCGCCTTCTCGGCCAGCTCGACCCGGGGCTCGATGCCGACACCCAGGATCACCAGCTCCGACTCTATCTCCCGGCCGCCGAACTTCACGCCCCGGACACGCCCGTTGCCGGTGCCGTGGCCGGCAAACTCCTCGACCTGATCCCCGGTGTACAGGTTCACGCCTTTCTCTATCAGGTGCTCGCAAACCCGGTCGGCCACCTCCCGGCCGTAGGCCAGCGCTACCTGGTCGGCGGCTTCGACGAGGGAGACCTCCAGCCCCCGGTCGAGCAGGTTCTCCGCGACCTCCAGCCCGATGTACCCGCCGCCGACGATGGTGGCCCGCTCCGGGGCGTGTTCTTCGATGTGGCCGAGCACCGCGTCCGCGTCGGTCAGGAAGCGGAGCGTGAAGACGCCTTCGAGGTCCCCGCCGGGAATGGGGGGTATGGCTGCCCGCGCCCCGGTGGAGATAACGAGCCGGTCGTAGGCGTCTTCGAACGTCGCGCCGGTCTCCAGGTCCCGCACCAAGAGGCGGCGGTTCTCGTGGTCTATCGCCTCGACCCGGTGGCGGACGAGTACCTCGACGCCGTTCTCGGCGAACGCCTCCGGGGTGCGGGCGACGAGCTGCTCCCGCTTCCCGACCGTGCCGGAGAGGAAGTAGGGGAGGCCGCACTCGGAGATGGAGATCTCCGGTTCCTCCTGGTAGAGCGTAACCTCCATCTCCGGGGCCGTCCGGCGGGCCCGCGCCGCCGCCTTCGTTCCCGCCGCCACCCCGCCGATAACCACCAGACGCACTACCCGAAGCTCCTCTCTTCTACACCAGGCCTGCTCTAGTGTACAGACGCCGCCCACTGAAAAACATTGGGCCGGTTACTGACACCGCGGCAAGACCACCGGGGCGCGAAAAAGCTCCGCCCCCGAAAGCCTCTCGGGGACGGAGCCCTTTATAGTAGACCGTCGGGGGCTCAGGAAGACCTGGCGGCGTCGTAGCGGCGGCCGGCCTCCTCCCAGTTGACCACGTTCCACCAGTTGCTCACGTACTCCGGCCGCCGGTTCTGGTACTTGAGGTAGTAGGCGTGCTCCCAGCAGTCGAGGCCTATGATCGGCAGCTTGCCCTCCATGTAGGGGCTGTCGCCGTTGGCCGTCTGCAGGAGCTCCACCGACCCGCCGGGGTTGGCCACCAGCCAGCACCAGCCCGAGCCGAAAAGGGCACCCGGAGCACAGGCGGCCTCGAACTGGGACTTGAACTCCCCAAAAGAGCCGAACGCCGAGTCTATGGCCTCCGCCAGGCCCTCGTGGGGCTCGCCGCCACCCTGGCCTTCGGGGCCCATGATCTCCCAGAAGATCATGTGGTTCGAGTGCTGGCCGCCGTTGTTGCGCACCGCGCGGCGGATTTCCTCCGGCACGGAGTCTATGTCGGCCAGGAGCTCTTCTATAGAACCCTTGTCGGCGTCGGGGTGCTGCTCCAGGGCGGAGTTGAGGTTTTGGACGTAGGTGTTGTGGTGCTTGTCGTGGTGGAGGCGCATCGTCTGCTCGTCGATGTGGGGCTCCAGGGCGTCGTAAGCGTATGGTAGATCCGGCAGTTCGTAAGCCACGGTAAACCGCTCCTTTCCTAGCTCTCGCTGTGCACTTTAGCATACCCGTCATCCCGGTTTGTTAACCCGTGGTTAACCGGTTTACCCCGCTGGCAAGCTGCAGAACCCGTGTAGAATGGCTGGTTGTGGAGTCTTTCTTCGAAAAGCTCAGCGGTCTCTCGGAGCAGTTGTCCTTCCGGGAGTCCCAACGCCTGCTCACGAGGGCCGTTGAGGCCAGCTCCAACGGCATCGTCGTCACGGACCCGAACCGGCCGGACAACCCCATCGTCTACGTCAACCCGGCCTTTGAAGAGCTTACCGGCTACCCGGCCGGGGATATCCTCGGACAGAACTGCCGTTTTCTACAGGGCGCGGACCGGGACCAGCAAGCCCTCGCGGAACTCCGGGAGGCTATTCGCGAGGGACGGGAGTGCCGGGTGGTGCTCAAGAACTACCGCCGGAACGGCACGCTATTTTGGAACGAGCTCTACGTCTCTCCCGTGTACGACGAGGAAGGCCGGCTGGTGAACTTCGTCGGGGTGCAGAACGACGTTACCGGGCGCCGCGAGGCCGAGCAGGAACGCGAGCGCCAGTTCGCGCGCACGTTGCGGGCGCAGGAGGAGACCGAGCAGGTACAACGGCGGCTTGGGCTTCTGACCGCCGCGGATCTGATGCTTTCTTCGTCCCTCGACTACGATACGGTCATGGACCGCATCTCGCGCCTCTTCGTGCCCGAGTTCGCCGACTGGTGCCTGCTCCACGTGCTGGAAGACGGCGACCTCCTCAACCCGGTGGCCGCGCGGCACGCAGACCCGCAAGGGGAAACCCTGGCTCGGGAGCTGCAGGAGATCCGGGGCCTGAAGGACGGCGTAGCCGGGGTGCTGCGAACCGGCCGTTCCTCTCTGGAGGCCGGGCCGCCGGACCGCACGCCGGCCGTGGCGGCCGACGAGAGTCGGGCCGCGCCGCCGCGGCTGGCCCCCCGGTCCTGGATGTTCGTGCCGCTGGTGGCCCGAGGACGGATGCTCGGGGTTATAACGCTGGCCTCTTGCGGGGCCGGGTACACGCCGGAGGATCTCTCGCTGGCCGAGAGCCTGACCTACCGCTGCGCCCTCGCCCTCGAAAACGCCCGGCTCTACCGGGAACACAGCTACATCGTCCATACCCTCCAGAGAGGGCTCCTGCTGCAGGAAGTCCCGGAGATACCCGGCGTCGAGGTCGGGGTGGAGTACCTCTCGGTCCGGGAGAACAACGAGGTCGGCGGAGATTTCTACGACCTGATCGACACGCGCTACGACGGCTGGCTCTGCCTGCTCGGAGACGCCAGCGGAAAGGGGGCCCGGGCCGCGGCCCTGACGGCCCTCATCCTATACACCCTGCGGGCCGTAGCTTTCCAAGGAGACCGGCCCGCGGAGATCCTCGCCGCGCTGAACGAGGCCATGATCCGGCACAACACGGACAACCAGTTCTGCACCGCGGTGTGCGTCCGCGTGGAGCCGCGTGAGGACGGGTCTGCCGACCTCACGCTGGGGTGCGGCGGACACCCGCTGCCCCTGCTGCGCCGGACAGACGGCGTGGTCGAAGAGGTCGGCGAGCCGGGCCGGGCGATAGGCGTCTTCGAAGACCTCGAACTCGACGACTGCCGTCTGGTGCTCGGCGCGGGAGACACGCTGGTGCTCTACACCGACGGGGTTACGGAGGCCCGCGCGCCCGACGGGACCTTTTTCGGTGAGGAGCGGCTGCGGTCCGTGCTCGCCGCCTGTGACGGGGTAGACGCCGCCGCCGTCGGCCAGCGCATAAAAGAGGCCGTCGAAGAACACCGGGGAGGCAGCCCGAGCGACGACGTGGCGATCCTCGTCCTGCGCGTTCCAGAGGGCGCCTAGCGCGTAGCAGCCGGGTTCGCGGCCCGCGCCGCGTCGTGGCGGATAGTAAGATGGTGGCGGGTGTCCGGTGAGAAAGGACGGGTAGAAATGGGCTTGTTTCCGGCGAAGATCCTGCTGGCCATAGACGGCTCCGCCGAGTCCGGCCTCGCGGCCAGGACGGCGATCGAGATGGCGAACCGGACCGGCTCCGGCCTGGACGTCGTCCACGTGGAGGAAGTGCCGGTCCTGGCCCACGCCTACGCCGGGCGGGAGGCCGAGCGCGGGGACGCGCCGGAGGCCCGCCGGTGGCTCGACGAACGGGTGGAGAAGATCCGGGAGGCGGGTGGTGTGGTCGACGAGGCCCACCTGCGGCTGGGCAGCCCGGCGCACCAGATCGTGCGCCTCAGCGAAGACATCGGGGCGGGGCTCGTGATCCTGGGCAACCAGGGCCTGAGCGCCGTGCGGCGCTTCCTGATGGGCAGCGTCACGGAGATGGTGGTGCGCTACGCGCCGTGCCCGGTCTACGTGGTGCGGGGTGGCGCCGGAGAAGAGCGTCTACCTTCCCGGGTGCTGTTCGCCACCGACGGCTCGGCGAGATCCGAGGCCGCGGCGGTCGCGGCGGCCGAGTTCTCGGCGAAGCTGGGCTCGGAGCTGCACGTGGCCCACGTTGAGCTGGTGCCGAGCATCTACGCCATGCCGGAGGTTTATGCCGGGGACATAGACATAGAGGAGACGCTCCCGGAAAACGTCGAGCGCGAGGGCCGCCAGCGGCTCGGCGAGCAGGTCCGGCAGGTCGAAGAGGCCGGTGGCGCGGTCTCCGGGTCCTACCTGCGGGCCGGAGACCCGGCCCGCGAGATCGTCGGGCTCGCAGGAGAACTGAAGGCCGGGGCTATCATCGTCGGGAGCCGCAGCTTCGGCGCGCTGGAGCGCGCCCTGCTGGGCAGCGTGCCCGAGAGCGTGGCCCGCCACGCCGACTGCCCGGTGCTGGTCGTGAGGGAGGAGCAAAAGCGCTGAGGTGCGGCTGGCCGGCTTATCCCCGGTGCCCGCGTGTCTGTCGCCTCTACACCAGGCATCGGATAGCGGACCGAACGCGGGCCATTATACGTGCTCGCGCGAGCGCACCGGACGATTGAGAGCCGGCGGTCCTTGTAGTGAAGAGCAACAAGAGAGCTACGCAAAGCTCCCGAGAAAACTCCCGAGGCCTGGGAATGCCTCCCTCTACCTCCCGGGAAAGTCCTCCGGCTACAGTGGCGGCAGATAACCCGTCCCTCGAAGAAGGAGGTAGTCAGTATGTCTTCCGCAGGTTTTGGCCGGTGGGGCGCGCTCGTGGCGATGCTAGGTGGAGCGCTGTGGGCGCTCTTCCCCTTTGGGACCCCTCTTGTGGAGGGTGCAGAGCCTGGCACGCGAGCCTACTCGGTCTCCGTGACATACGATTGGCTCATGGCGGTCCTGCCGCTGCTCTTGTTGCTGGTTGGGTTGGCGGGGCTCTACGCGGCGCAGAGAAACGCCTACGGGCGGCTCGGGAAAGTGGGCTTCCCGGTAACCGTCCTCGCGCTCGGGCTCATGTTCGTCGGCAACGCCATAGAGGTCGCCTCGATTACCTTCCGCGGCACTGAGAGCGCCGTGGGACACTCGGCGTTCCTGATCGGCTTCTTGATATTGTTGGCGGGTTCGGTGCTGGTCGGGCTCGCCATCTGGCGGACGCGGCGGGACCGGGCCGCGCGCTGGGGCAGCCTGCTGCTCATAGGAGCCCTGCCGCTCGGCCTCCTGCTCGCCGTCGTGCTCGGCTCCCTCGTGCCCGAGTCCGACCTCGGCTTCTGGGCCGCCATAGCGGTCCCGTTCGGGGTCGCCTGGGTGGTGCTGGGACACGCCTTCGGAGCCCGGTTTGACGAGCCAGGCGGCCAACCGGCGCGCGTATCGTAGGCGTCCCGCGGATGCGGCGAGCCGGGTCCCGGTATCCCGGCTCCCGGCGCGCCCCTCCGCCATCGTGACCTCGAAAAACTACAGAGATTGTGCGCCGGGTGTTTTGTGGAGTAGAGTTATCGGTGTCAGGCCGAGATCTGGGCGGCCCGGTGGCCGAGCGAGGAGTTCGGGGTGGACCCTTCAAGCCTGCCCGTGAAGCTGGTGGCACGCAAGAGGCTCGGTCCGGCAGCGAGCCGGGCTGCGTTCCCGCTCGCCTGCTCGCTGCTGGCGCTCTCGGTCCTACTCTCCGGGGTGGCCGTGGCGTTCGCCGCCCTCAACCCTCCGGAGCCGGTGCTGGACGTGGCGCGGGTCGCCCTCGTTATGGCCATCCCCTTCCCGGCGGTGGGGGTGCTGATCGTCTCCCGGCAGCCTGGGAACGCTATCGGCTGGATCTTCTGCGCCGTCGGCCTTCTGCAGGGCATCAACATCTCGGCCGCCCAGTACGGCCGCTACGCGCTGCTCGCGGACCCCGGCTTGTTGCCGGGAGGGGCGGAGATGTTCTGGCTCGCGTCCTGGACCTGGTTCCCCAGCCTGGCACTGCTGGTGACCTTCCTGCTCCTCCTTTTCCCCGACGGCCGGTTGCCATCTCCCCGCTGGCGTCCGCTCGCCTGGGTGTCCGCGGCGAGTCTGGCGCTCGCGACGGTGCCTACCGCCGCGGCCCTGTGGTCTGTGGGAGGCCTGGGAATCCTCTGCGCCCAGCAAGAGTTCGAAGCCGCGAGAGAGACCTTGAGGGCTCTCTGTCCTCCGGAGCCCGCGCCGCTGGAGGAGGGGCTACTGATCCGGATTGGTTTTGTCGGGATCGCGCTCACGGGCATGAGCTCCCTGGGCTCTGTCATCTCTCTAGTGGTGCGCTTCCGATGCTCGGCGGGGTTGGAGCGCCAGCAGATCAAATGGTTCGCCTACGCCGGCGTCGTGACGTTTTTGTGCGTAGCCGCCATGTTCACGCCACTGGACTACTACCGGGGCATCCTCTCTCTGGGCATCCTCACCATCCCGGTCGCCGTCGGGATCGCGGTGCTGCGCTACCGACTCTACAACATAGACCTCCTCATCAACCGCACCCTGGTCTACGCTGCGTTGACGGCGATGGTCGTCGGGGTCTACGTGCTCGTCGTGGGCTACCTGGGCGCGGTGTTCCAGACGGGGAGCAACCTCTACGTCTCTCTCCTCGCCGCAGGCGTCGTCGCGGTGCTCTTCGCTCCGGTACGCGATCGCCTGCAACGGGTCGTGAACCGCCTGATGTACGGCGACCGGGACGAGCCCTATGAGGTGATCTCCCGCCTCGGGGAGCGCCTGGAAACTGTCCTCGCACCCGAGACCGTGCTGCCCACGATAGTAGAGACAGTGCGCGAGGCGCTCAAGCTACCCTACGCTGCCATCGAGCTCCCGCAGGACGGCGGCTTCGAGGTGGCCGCCTCCTCCGGCGAGCCACCCGCCGGGTTTCTACGGCTGCCCCTCTCCTACCAAGGCGAAACCGTCGGTCGCCTGTCGGTCGGAGCTCGCGCGCCGGGCGAGGAGTTCTCCGCCGCCGATCGGCGTCTGCTGGGCGACCTGGCGCACCACGCGGGCGTGGCGGTGCACGGCGTGCGCGTGATGGACGACCTCCGGCGCTCGCGTGAGCGGCTGGTGCTAGCGCGGGAGGAGGAGCGCCGTCGCCTGCGGCGAGACCTCCACGACGAACTTGCCCCGACGCTCGCGGCGCTTGGCCTCGCCGCCTCTACGGTGGGGGAGCTAATCCCGCTCGACCCCAAGAGGGCCGCCGCCCTCAACTCGGAGCTTCAGGTGGAGATCCGGGCCACCGTCGGCGAGGTGCGCCGCCTCGTCTACGACCTCCGCCCGCCTACCCTCGACGAACTCGGGCTGGTCGGAGCCGTGCGGGAGCGCGCCGCCCGGTATACCGCCTCCGTGGGAGGCAACGGGCTCCGGTTGACAGTCGAGGCTTCGGGACTTCCGCCGGAGCTGCCGGCGGCGGTAGAGGTCGCCGCGTACCGCATCGTGCAGGAGGCGCTGATGAACGTCGTCCGCCACGCGAAGGCCCACGCGTGCGCCGTCCGGCTCTCCTGCCCCGTGAGTCGGGCGCTGGAGATCGAGGTAACTGACGACGGCGTAGGGCTGCCGGGATCACCGGAGCCCGGCGTCGGCCTGCGCTCGATGCGCGAGCGCGCCGCCGAGCTGGGGGGTAGCTGCAAGATAGAGCCCGCCGCTCCCACTGGCACCCGGGTCTTCGCCCGGCTGCCGCTCGTGGGAACGGCCGGACGGAAGGCGAAAGAATAGTGGATCCTCTTCGCGTCCTGATCGCCGACGACCACACCCTCTTCTGCTACGGGATGCGGGGGCTCCTCGCCACACAGCCAGACATCGAGGTGGTGGGGGAGGCGAAGACGGGCGATGAGGCGGTGCGCCTCGCCGGAGAGCTGAAGGCCGACGTGGTGCTCATGGACATCAAGATGCCGGGCGTGAGCGGCATCGAGGCTACCCGCCGCATCCTGGCCGACCATCCCCGCGTCCGCATCCTGATGGTCACCATGTTCGAGGACGATGCCTCGGTCTTCACGGCCATGCGCACGGGCGCCAGGGGCTACGTGCTCAAGGACGCCGACAAGGACGACGTGCTCGGCGCGATCCGCACCGTGGGCAGGGGTGGCGCGGTCTTCAGCCCCAGCATCGCCGCCCGCCTGGTGGACTTCTTTACTACCGGCCGTCCCGCCGTGCCGCGGGAAGCCTTCCCCACCCTCACCGACCGCGAGCGGGAGATGCTGCACCTCATGGCGCAGGGCGCCTCAAACGCCGAGATCGCCCGCCTCCTCTCCTTGAGCTCCAAGACCGTAGCCAACTACGTCTCGAATATCCTTCACAAGCTGCAGGTCGCCGACCGGAAGGAAGCCGTGCTTCGCGCCAGGGAAGCCGGGCTGGGCGGCAAAGAGGCGTAGGCGTCCCTCCGGGACGCCTGCGCCGTTCTCTCCAATAGCGTTTCGGCCTTACGCTTCCAGGCTCGTCATGACGTGCTTTATGCGGGTGTAGTCCTCCAGGCCGTACATCGAGAGGTCCTTGCCGTGGCCGGAGTGCTTGAAGCCCCCGTGGGGCATCTCGGCGACGAGCGGGATGTGCGTGTTGATCCAGACGCACCCGAAGTCCAGCCGGCGGCTGACCCGCATCGCCCGCCCGTGGTCTTTGGTAAAGACACTCGACGCTAGGCCGTACTTGACGCCGTTCGCCCACCGGACCGCCTCGTCCTCGTCGGAGAAGGGCTGCACGGTGATGACGGGGCCGAAGATCTCCGTCTGCGAAGCCTCGTCGTCCTGCCGCAACCCCGAAACCACCGTGGGCTCGAAGAAAAAGCCCTTCTCCCCGACCCGGTGGCCGCCGGTTACGACCTCGGCGTGGTCGGGGAGCCGCTCGACCATGCCGGAGACGTGCTGGAGCTGGTTGGGGTTGTTGAGTGGCCCGTAATCCGGCTCGTCGGCGGCGCCGTTCGGTGCTCCGGTCCTGGTGTTTTTCGCCTGCTCGGTAAGAGCGGCCACGAAGTCGCTCTGGATGCCGGGGGCGGCGAGGACGCGGGTGGCGGCGGTGCAGTCCTGGCCGGCGTTGAAGTAGCCGGCGCCCGCGATGGCCTCGGCGGCCGCTTCGAGGTCGGCGTCGTCGAATACGATTACCGGGGCCTTGCCGCCGAGCTCCAGGTGGGTGCGCTTGAGGTCTTTTGCTGCGGCCTCGGCGACCTGCATCCCGGCCCGCACGGAGCCGGTGATGGATACCATCTGGGGCGTTGGGTGCTCGACGAGCAGGCGGCCGGTGTCCCTATCGCCGCAGACGACGTTGAAGACGCCCTCGGGGAGGAACTCGGCGGCGATCTCGGCGAGCATTACGGTCGTTACGGGGGTGGTGTCGGAGGGTTTTATGACGACGGCGTTGCCGGCCGCGATAGCCGGGGCGAACTTCCAGACGGCCATCATCATGGGGTAGTTCCAGGGGGTGACCTGGGCGCAGACGCCCACGGGCTGGCGCCGGATAAAGGAGGTGTAGCCCTCCAGGTACTCACCGGCGGACTTGCCCTCCAGGCAGCGGGCGGCGCCGGCGAAAAAGCGGATCTGGTCGACCGCCGCCGGGATCTCTTCCTCCATAGTGAGCCCGAACGGCTTGCCGGTGTTCTCCGACTCGGCCCGTACCAGATCCTGGCCCCGCTCCTCGATGGCGTCCGCGATCCTCAAGAGCGCGAGCTGCCTCTCCGAAGGGGTCGTGTCCCGCCACCTCTCGAACGCCCTCTCGGCGACCTCGAACGCCTGGTCCACGTCCTCCTTGCCGGAGACCGGCGCCTGGGCGAACGCCTCGCCGGTGGACGGGTTCACCAGGTCCGAGAACCGGCCGTCGGCGGCCTCTATGTGCTCGCCCCCGATGAAGTTCTTTATCTGTCTGGTGTCGGTTTGCATTACTTTCTCCTTCCTCTGTCTTTTCTTTGCAGATCGGCGAGCGCTTGCAGGGCGCAGTTGCGGCCCGGCGCTCCGAAGACCGCCCCGCCCGGCCACGCCCCGGAGCCGCACAGGTACAGGTTCTCGACCGGGGTCTCGTAGGAGGCGTAGCCGGGGACCGGGCGGTTGGCGAACATGTTCTCCGGCAGGATCTCGCCGTGGAAGATGTTGCCGCCGGTGATCCCGATCCTCTCTTCTATGTCCGTCGGCCCGAGGACCTCTACGTGCTCGATCAGGTCTGGCAGGTTCGGCGCGTACTCCGCGAAGGTGTCTATGATGTTGGCCCCGATCTCCTGCCGCCACTCCTCCCACGTACCTTCCGCCAGCGCGTAGGGCGCGTACTGGCAGAACAGGCTCATCGTGTGCTTGCCGGGCGGCGCGAGACCCTCCTCCGTCGTGCTCTGGATGTACCCCTCCATAAACGGCCTCTCCGACGGCCGCCCCTCCGCGCAGTCCTCCCACGCGGCCTGCAGATAGTCTACAGACGGGTTTATGACGATCCCGCCCGTGTGCTGCGGGCCGACCTCCTTGCCCGGCAGCGCGGTGAACTCCGGCAGACTGTTCAGCGCCAGCAGCACCTTCACCACCGAGCCCTCCACGCGCAGCTTCTTTATGCCCGCCACGAGGTCTTCTGGCAGGCGCTCCTCGCCGACGAGGCCCAGGTACGTCCGGTGCGGGTCGGCGTTGGAGAGGACGACTTCGGCCTCGAAGTACCGGCCGTCCGTCAGGTGGACGCCACGGGCCGTGCCGTCTTCTATCTCGATGCCGGACACCTCCGCGCCGGTGAGGACCTCCGCGCCGTGCTCCCGGGCCGAGGCGGCGACGGCCTCGGCAACCGCGCCCATGCCGCCGCGCACAAAGCCCCAGGCGCCCTGGTGGCCGCCGACCTCCCCGATAATGTGGTGGAATTTCACGTAGGTGGTCCCCGGCGTGCGCGGCCCGGCGTTCGTCCCGATAACCCCCCCGACCGAGAGCGGCGCCTTTACCTCCTCGGACTCGAAGTACTCGTCCAGAAGCTCCGCGATGCTCGCCCGCGTGAGCCTGCGCCAGTCCTCCTCGCCCTCCGGGCCGTCGAAGGCCCGTTCTAGCTCCGCCTCCGTGGGGGCGGGGCCCAGGAGCAGCGGGCGCATCCGGGCGATGATGCGGTCCCACATCGCCCAGTAGGCTTCGTAGGCTTCGGCATCCTTCTTGGAGAACTTGCGGATCTGGGCCTTTGTCTTCTCCTCGTCGAGGAAGGACATGAAGTGGCGGCCGTCGGGGAAGGGGACGAAGTACTGCGGGTCGAAGGGCCTGACGTCGTAGCCGTGGCGCGCGAGGTCCAGGTCCCGGATGACCTCGGGCAGGAGCAGGTTGCACACGTAGGAGCAGGTCGAGAGCTTGTAGCCGGGCCAGGGCTCCTCCGTCACGGTAGCCCCGCCAATGACCTCGCGCCGCTCCAGCACGAGCACCTTTTTGCCGGCCCGCGCCAGGTAGGCCGCCGAGATCAAGCCGTTGTGACCCGATCCCACGACGACGGCGTCGTAGCGTCCGCCGCTCATCCGAAGAGCTCCGTCCGGCCGAGCTTCATCAGGTACGCCGGACCTTCCGAGGTCTCCACGGACTTGAAGTGCCGGAACCCCGCCTTCTCGTAGGCCCGGATGGCGGCCTCGTTCTCCGGCTCGGGGTCTATGATGCAGACCTCGATACCCGCGTCCGCGAAGACGACCTCTTTGAGGAAACGCCGGATCAGGCGCGGCCCGAGCCCCCGGTACAGCAAACCTTCCTCCCCAATAAACAGGTCCACGCCGGCGGAGCCCTCGATGCCCACGAGCTCGGCGTACTCTTCGTCGTCGGAGACGTGGTACGTCTGGATGTAGCCGATGGACCGGTTCCCGTACAGGATGAGGTACGGCTCGACCGGTTCGCGGCCCTCGATGTACGCGGAGTACCGGGCGGACACCTCTTCGAAGGTTCCGGCGTCCGCGTGCCACCAGCGGTATACGTGCGGCGTGTGGAGCCAGCGGTGTACGAGCGGCAGGTCTCTGGCCTTCAGCCGCTCGAAGCGGAACTTGCCCGTGCCCTGTCCAGCCTCCCTGGTCTCTACCCCGGCTTTCAAAGCGGACCTTTCACGCGTACTGGCACTCCGCCACCACGCCGCGCAGCCGCTGCTTCCCCCAGCGCCGCAGCGGCGCCCCGTGGGATAGGACGACCGTCCCGAAGTCCTCCCGGACGAGCTTCGCCGCCGAGCGCTTCGCCAGGGGCGGGTCCACGCAAACCGCTCGGCGGACGCCGACCCGGAGCTTCTTCGGGAGGCATCCGAAGGCGTCGGCGGTAAACAGCAACCCGTCCTCGTCGCGCAGCAGCGAGACGTGCCCCGGCGTGTGGCCCGGGGTGGAGACCAGGCGGAAGCCCGCTACCAGGTTTCCTTCGCCCATCACCCTCTCGACCGGCACGCCCGGCGGCCGGGCGTTGCGGGTCATACGGCGCAGAAACGGGCTCATCTGTGGGTCGTAGCCGCGACGCCCGGAGATCACCGCCGCTTCATGCTCCGTGGCCGCCACCGTCGCGCGCGGCGCCCACTCCACGACGCCCCTCAGGCCACCGGTGTGGTCGTTGTGCTGGTGCGTGATAAACACGAGCTTCAGGTCTTCCGGCCCGCTGCCCAGCGTGGCGAGGGCCTCTTGTATCCGCTTCACGCTGCTGGCGATGCCGGTGTCTATGAGCGTCCAGCCGTCGCCGTCCTCGACGAGCAGGACGTTTACGGCGTTCGGGAGCC
>SIRX01000074.1 GCA_004563715.1 Actinomycetota bacterium
CACTGCCCCGACGAACGCCGCCGGGGGCACGAAGGCCGACGACACCGACGGGAAGACCACGATGAGCGTGACGGCAGCGAACCCGGCGCCGGCGTTTATCCCGATGATGTCCGGCGCGGCCAGCGGGTTGCGGGTGAGCCCCTGCAGGATAGCCCCGGAGAGGGCGAGCGCCATGCCGACGAGGACCGCGACCAGCGCCCGCGGCAGCCGCAGGGTGTTGACGATGAAGTCGTAGTTGCCGTCGGCAAGCTCGATACCGAGGATGGTCCGCACAACGTCGGGCGGCGAGATAGGATACTCGCCGACGCCGACGTTGATCACCATCCCGGTCAGGGCCACGGTGGTGAGCGCGGCGAGCACGAACACGGCCCGCAGGTCTATCTTGAAGGAGAACGGGACCCGGCCGCCCCGGAAGACGGCCGATCCCCTCCAGCGTCCGCCCCGCCTCACCGCTTCACCCTCCAGCGCGCCAGGTAGATAAAGACCGGCCCGCCGACCAGCGCGGTCATGACGCCGAGGGGCAGCTCTTGCGGCCGGAGGACGACCCGCGCGGCGATGTCCGCCGAGACGAGCAGTATCGCGCCGAAAAAGATGGAGTAAGGAAGGATCCAACGGTAATCCACCCCGACGAAGAAGCGCACCACGTGCGGCACGACGAGCCCGACAAAGCCTATCGGGCCGGCTATCGCCACGGAGCTGCCCGCCAAGAGCACCACCCCGACCGCCGCGAGCGCCTTGACCCACCCCGTCCGCTGCCCCAGGCCCACCGCCACGTCGTCGCCGAGGCTGAGCGTCGTGATCTGGCGCGAGAGCGCCAGCGAGAGCAGGAGCCCCACCAGTATGTAGGGGAGCACCTGCAAGAGCAGGTCCAGGTCCCGGCCCGCCACCGACCCGGCGAGCCAGAACCGGATCTGCTCCAGGGTCTGCTGGTTCAGGATTAGCATGGCGGTGGTGAGCGAGGAGAGCAGCGCCGCGAGCGCCGCGCCCGCGATGGTGAGCTTCATGGGCGTCATGCCGCCCCTCCCCAAAGACCCGAGCCCGTAGACGACGAGGGCCGCCGCGCCACCCCCAACAAAGGCGAACAGGGCGTAGGTCGAAAGGGAAGAGACGCCGAGCAGAAAGACCGCCCCGACCACCGCGAGCGCCGCCCCAGCCTCGATGCCGAGGATGCCGGGATCTGCTAGCGGGTTGCGGGTCAAACCCTGCATGATCGCCCCGGCGACCGCCAGCGAGGCCCCGACGAGCGCGGCGATCAGGGCGCGCGGCACCCGCAGGGTGCGGATGATCAGATCTTCTTCCGACCCGTCGTAGTCCACGAAAGCCCCGAGCACGTCCGCAGTCCCGATATGGGCCGCCCCGAAGCGCACGCTCGCGAGCAAACAGACGAAGAGCACCCCCGCCGAGACAAGAAGACCCAGCAAGAGCACGGACCGGGCCCGCAACATCCGCACCCGCTTCCTACCTACCCCCGACCGGACCAGGATCACACGCGCCTTGACGCGCTAACCTAAAGCCGCTACCGTCGATCTTGTTACTGGGAACCATTATCAGGAGGGTCACGTTCGCCACGATACACGATCGGGGCGCCCATTGGTAGTGACCTGGGTCAAAAGCGGGGTTGGCGGTGCGCGAAGGAGAAGCCTATGCGGGAACGGAGGAGGCCGGAGCAGGTCTACGGCCGGAGGGAGGACGACGCGGACGAGTTGCGGTGCCGGCTCGTGATGGGTTGGGCTTGCGGCAACAGGCACGGCGGCGCTACCGGCGGTCTGGAACAAGAAGAAGAGTGGCTCGAAGAGCTAGCAGAGCTCGAAACGGGAGAGTACCCGGGGCGGGCACTGGGGGAGCCGGTATCTCCGTGCGCTAAAGATATTGTACAGAGACGAAGGGGGCGAGACGGGTGATCGGGGGCCGCACGAAGCTCGCGGCGACGGAACATCGGCTCCACACTGGAGCTGGAGCTGATCCTCTCCAGCAAGGAGGCCATTCCCGAAATAAGCGGGGACGCCATATTCGTGACCGTCTACGGCCCCAAGGACGAGACGACGAAGCAGAAGTTTATGGACGGCCCTCTCCGGCAGCAGCTCGAAGCCGTCCAGCAGGACGACGTCTACAAGGTCTACGACGAGCTCTGGATGCTCGGCATCGGCTACACCGCGGCTGACAGCTTTATAGGCGACCTGACGGAGCACCGGGTCCAGGAGTGAACATTTCGTGAAGGATGCGACAAAGGAGTAGCGATGACGAAGACCATCGAGACGCCGGGAACAAAAGTTCCGCCGCAAATAGTGGATGACCTCACGAGGCGGGATTTCCTGATCGGAGGGGCGGCTGCACTGCTGCTTGGAGGTTGTGGCTCTGGGGATAACGAAGACACCGGCGAAGAAGAGGCCGCTCGCACCCGCACCGTGGATACTCCGCGCGGGCGGGTGGAGATCCCGGCAGAGCCGCAGCGGATTGTAGCCCTCTACACCCACGACCTCGCCAACACGCTGGCTCTGGGGCTGCCGGTGATCGCCGGTCCGGGTGAGACGGGACAGCCGGACGCGCCCTTCCCGCAATACCTGCGCGACATGTTCGGCGAAGAGTTGGAAGGCGTTACCCCGATCGCGTACCAACCCGAGATCAACTTCGAGCAGGTCGCCTCTTTGAACCCAGACCTCATCCTGTCCGGGATGTTCGGCAACTACGACGTGGGCTACGACCGGCTGGAGGAGATCGCGCCGACCGTGACCTACCGGTACTCCGAAGGAGAGGAGTTCTCCATAGTCCCCTGGCAGACGGTGCTCCGGCAGAACGGCGAGCAGTTCGGTCGAGAGGAGGCCGCCGAGGGGTGGATCTCCCGCTTCGAGGAGCGCGCCGCCGAACTGCGCGAGCGGCTGGCTCCCGACTGGTCCGGCGCGGCCTACGCCATGGTCGAGCCGTACGAGGATCAGGTCTACATCTACGGTCCGGAGGGCGGACACACCGCGAAGACCCTCAGCGAGGAACTCGGCCTCACGCTCGCCGAGTCGGTGAGTGACTTGCTCGCCGATGCGGACCAACTCAATCAGGGGGGAGCGGAGATCTCTCTGGAGCGGGTAGGCGACATAGACGCCGATATTATCTTCGTCCCCGTCCACGCCAACCCCGACGGCACACCGAACCGCTCCGGCATAGATACTCTCTCCGAGAGGCCGCTGTGGTCAACGCTGCCTGCCTTACAGGCCGGACAGGTCTACGAGTTCACCGGCGACATCTGGTACGAGTCGGGTCCGATGGCGATGGCCTTTCTCGATGTCGTGGAGCGGTCGTTGCTATCCTGAACCACAACCCCGATCAAAGGAGAGAAGCATGGGCCAGACGATAAAGAAGATCACGAGCCGACTCTCGCGCTGGATCGAGGCGCAGCCCGTCTTTTTCGTCGCCACCGCCCCAGCGGACCCGGGGACGCACATCAACGTCTCCCCAAGAGGACTGGACACCTTCCGGGTTTTGGACGAACATCGGGTCGCCTGGCTCGACCTGACCGGCAGCGGCGTGGAGACCATCGCCCACCTCAAGGCCGGCGGCGAGGCCGGTGGCCGCATAACGCTGATGTTCTGTGCCTTTGAAGGCCCGGCGAGGATACTCCGGCTCTACGGCCGCGGCACCGTCCACGAACCCGGCGACCCTCTCTACGAGGAGATCCGGCCCCGCTTCCCCGACATCCCGGGTGAGCGGGCGGTCATCTGCGTGAACGTGGACCGTGTCTCTACCTCGTGCGGGTTCGGCGTACCGCTAATGAAGTACGTCGGGGAGCGCGAGGACCTGCCGGAGTTCGCCGGCAGCCTCGGCGAAGATGGGATGGCCGCCTACCGGGAGAAGAACAACGCCGAGAGCATAGACGGCCTGCCCGGACTGGGAACGACCGTCCGGCAGAGTTGAGGGACGGGAGCCGGAGTCGGCTCCCGTCCTTCGTACCGCTAGGCTGCGATGCCAGCCCCGCGGCTGCGGAGCATGCGCTCGGCCTCGCGCTGTAGCTGGCGCACCCGCTCCCGGCTTATGCCGAGCTCGTCGCTGAGGTCGGCGAGGGTTGCCCTGTCCCGGTCGTCAAGGCCGTAGCGCCGGGTCAGGACGTAGTGATGGCGCTCCGGCAGGCGCCGGACGGCCTCGTCGAGCCAGCCGCTCTCCATCTCGCGGGCGACGGTCTCGGCCACGCCGGGCTCGCGCTCGTCCTCGATAAAGCTCCCGAGCTCGGAGGCGTCCTCGCCCGTGCCGACGGGCTGGTCGAGGCTCGTGGCGTCCGGCATCGCGCTCTTTACGTCGCGCACCTGCTCCACGCTCCACCCAAGCTCCTCAGCAACCTCCTCGTCGGTGGGCTCCCGCTCCAGCTCCGCAGAGAGCTCGTTGTAGGTACGGGCCATCTTGCGGATCTTCTCTCCCATGTGTACCGGTACCCGTATCGTGCGGCCCTTGTCCGCCACCGCCCGCTGCACCGCCTGACGGATCCACCACGTAGCGTACGTGGAGAAGCGGAAGCCGCGGTCCGGGTCGAACTTCTCGACGGCCTTCATGAGGCCGATGTTGCCTTCCTGGATGAGATCCTCAAAAGGCAAGCCCATCCCCCGG
>SIRX01000075.1 GCA_004563715.1 Actinomycetota bacterium
CGCTGCCGGGTAAGCCCCGCCGAAGACCGTCGCGGCCGAGGCCAGCACGGCCGCCGCCCCCGACCCGGACAACACCTGCCCCGCCAGCACGAAGCTCAGGACCGCCCCGGCGGTCGGTAGCCACTGCCCGAGGGTGCTCCGGGCTGCGTCCGTCACCTGTGTCCCCCGCAGGCCGAACAGCAGCGCCGCGAACCCTCCGGAGACCAGCAGCGGGAACCCCGGGCCGGTGAGTATCGGCCCCGCCGCTTCCAGCAGCCGCCTTGCGGGCTCTGGGCCGTTGGTCAGGGCGAGCAGTGCCAGCAGGAAGCCGTAGGGCGCGAGCGACCGTAGAGGCAGTTCGAGCCTCAACAGACGCCGCCACCGGAAGGCGAGGAACCCGGCGGTCGCCGCGAGCCCGCCGAGAGCGCCGGAGAGCTCCGGGATCAGGTACAGGCTCGTGAGCAGCGTTCCGGTGCCCGCCGCCCCGCCGAGCAGCGCCGCCTCCGCCCCCCGGCTCCGCACCGCGCCCCAGCCCCCGGCGAGCGCAACGGCGGAGATCCCGTAGACGGGGAAGAGTAGCAGGTTGAGCCAGGCGCTCGCGTCCGAGAGCGCGGCGAAGCTCGTCCCCGAGAGGTCCGCCCCGATGACGGTACCCACGCCCAGTGCGCCCCACGGGACGGCGCACTGCCCCCAGCTCGCCAGCACCGCGGCCTTCAGCGGCGAGAACCCGGCCGCCAGCAGGATGGGCGCGCTGATCACCACCGCCACCCCGAACCCCGTGACGGATTCGAAAAATGGCGCGACCCCGACGACCACCGCGGCCGCCAGGGCTTCTTTGTCGGGCTCCAAGCGTCCCAGGAACTCCGACACCCGCCCGATCGCCCCGCCCGCCGAGAGCAGGTTGTAGAGGAGCAAGCCCCCGAACAACACGTACAGAACCCGTGCCGAGGTCCCGAAACCCCCGGAGAGCGCCCCCCAGAGCCCCTCCCGCTCCAACGCCGGCCACAGCAGAGCGCCCGCCAGAGCCGCCAGCAACGCCGCTACCCCGGACCACACCGCCGACCACCGCAGGCCGAGCAAGGCTACCCCCGCTACCAGCAAGGGCGCCGCCGCCACGGCGTAGTTCAGGACATCTATCATGGTAGAATTAATTCTTGCAAATGAGCGGAGGCGGCACAACAAGGATATCCAGTATTGTCGAGGAGGTCTCCTCCGAGAGGCTCGGGGGCCGGGTACGGGAGCTACGGCGGCACGAGGGGCTTACCTTGGACGCGTTGGCGGAAAAGAGCGGGGTGAGCCGGGCCATGATCTCCAAGGTCGAGCGGGGTGAGAAAAACCCGACGCTGGTCGTGGCGGCCAGGATCGCCGAGGGGTTTGGGATGACGCTCTCGCAGCTGGTGGGTGCTAAGGAGCGGCACGAGGTGGTGGTCGTTCCCCGGGAGCGTCGCATGGTGATGCGGGACCCGGAGACCGGCTTCGAGCGGCAGTTGCTATCACCCGCGTCTCACCGGCGGGACGTGGAGTTCGTGCGCAACGTAGTGCCGGGGGGTGCCGGATCGGGGGAGTTCCCGCCGCACCGGAAGGGCGTGGAGGAGTACCTGGTGGTCGAGAAGGGTAGGCTCCGGGCGGTCCTCGACGGCGAGGAGTACCTGCTGGACGAGGGGGACGCCCTCTTTTTCGAGGCCGACGTGCCGCACCGGTTCGACAACGCCGGGAGCGGTGAGTGCGTCTACTACCTGGTCATCTCCTCCGGCGAGACCTGGCGCGGGGCGTTTGGCCAGACCCCGAGAAGAACGCCGGATTGTGAAAGAACATCGAGCCCGGTGGCCGGCGAGGGCATATAGTCGGGAGCACGCCGTGTATGCGGAGAAGGAGCGAAACAGATGCGGGACTTGATGGATAGCATGGTGCGGGGAACGCGGGGGGTCTTCCAGAACCCCGCGCTGGCGGGCGCGCTCTACGCCGGCGCGCTCGTGGCAGTGCTGGTCACCCGAGGGTTACGCCGGGAGGACTGAGCGGCTACGAGGCTTTGAGCGGCCTGCGCCGGGTGGCGAAACGGGCTTCCTGGCCCTCCCGATGGCCCCGGTAGTAATCCAGCCGGGCGCTGGCGGTCTGCCACCGGGCCAGGTGGCCGTTGTGGGCGAAGCTTCCCAGCTCCCGGAACCGGCCGTCCATCCAGCCGGACCAGTAGGCCTCGCTGTGGCCCTGCGACTTCCAGGGGGCTCCGGTATACCCAGCGGGGAGCACTTCCGAGCGGCAGGCCGGACACCAGAACACGCCGTCCGGGAGGCGTCGCATCTCGGGGTGGCCGCACTCGCAGGCGTGCTTGCCCATGGCGTCCGGCAGGGTTTTTATCTGGAATAGGGTCTTCAGAACAGCCCCGCCGATAAGGCAGCCGCAGGAGTCGCAGCGGGCCGAATCACGGCCCAGGGGACGCAACTCCCCGGATTCGCAGATCGGGCAGACGGGTGATATAGAGCTGTGCGCGGCGTTCGAGTTTTCCATCCCGGGCCCCTTTTCTCTGGCGCTACACCGTAATGATCCGTCATGGGGGCGAGTCTGACATCGCGCAAATGCATGATTTTTTGCTAGCTCCGATGCTGCACCGGAAACTAGTCCAAGTGAGCTAGTTGGGCTCCCGGCGTGTGCTAGAGGCCAAAGCGGCCGGTGTCGATCTGGAACATAACGTGCTGGCGCAGTTCCGAGACGTCCGGTAGCTCGTCCGGGGAGGGAAGCGGCTGCAGGAGTTCCCGAGACCCGGGGGGTAGGCCCGCCTCGGCGGAGACGACGGCGTGGGAGCCGTCCTCGAGGGCCACGAGGCGCTTGCGCCCGCTGCGGACACCGCGCTTGGCCCGGGGCTCGCCGGCCACCTCCACGATGTCCAGGGAGTAGTCGATCATGGGCGCGGCGGCGATGGAACCCCCGACGCCGTAAGCGTCGCAGACCGGGTTCAGGCGCAGTATGTCCTCGACGCCGATGCCGCCGGAGGCGAAGATCTTGACGTGGGAGTAACCCGCCCGGTCCAGCTCCCAACGAACCTCGCGCATGAGGCCCAGGAAGTCGCCGCGGCGGGTACCGGGGGTGTCCAGCCGCACGGCGAAGATCGAGTCGGGAATCGCCTCGGCGGCGATGAGGGCGCCGAACTTCTCGTCGTCGAAGGTGTCAATCAGGATGGTGCGGTTTACGTCCGGCGGGATCACCTCGTCAAACGCCTCCGCCGCCTCGGCGGTCGAGCCCAGGATCAGGACTAGGGCGTGGGGGAGGGTGCCGGTGGCCGGGATGCCGATGCGCCGGGCGGCGAGCTCGACGGCCACGCCGTCGCAGCCCCCGAGGTAGGCGGCGCGTTCGATCATCGGCGTGATCGAGGGGTGCATCCGGCGCGCACCGAAGGAGATGAGCCTCTTGACGCCGGCGGCTATCCGGCAACGGGCCGCCCCGGTAGCAACACCGGAGGCCTGGCAGAGAAAGCCCAGGATCGCCGTCTCGTGCTCGGCGAACGCGCCGTAGGGACCTGAGAGGGTGAGCACCGGCTCGTGCGGGTGGCAGATCGTACCCTCCCGCACCGCCCGCGCCTCCACTTCAACACCTTCCAGCAGGAGCGCCACCTCGTCCAGGCCCGCCACGACGAACCACTCGTCGGGGTTCGAGCTTTTGAGCGTCACCTCGATGTGGACCGGGGTGTTCTCCGCCCCGCGTGCCCGCAACACCTCCATCGTGCGGTGAAAGTACACGTCGGCGACCTCGGCGCCCTTGATCTCCGCGTGGGACGCCGTGTTGAAACCGCGGCCGTTTTCCCCGTTTTCTCCAGCCAACTCTCTCCCTTTCCGTGGCCTGCCTGCTGCGTATGATAGCCAACGGAGTGGGCTACAAGTCAACTGCTTGCACAAAGCAACGTTTTGCAGCACAAAAGGCGCCGATGAGTTACAAACTCGATTCGCGAGCGTAGGCGCCGCCCCGGATATGGGTTTCGGGCCGTCAAAGCACCTGTCGGCGGCTTCCGCAGAGCTGGAGCCCTTTCCGCGGGGGTGGTCGCCGCGTATGATAACTGGTAGTGATCGACGCCGGTTACAACCACACTTTCGCCACGGCCGCCGGCACGCCCTACGCCGCCCGGGCCGCCGTCGAGATCTACCGGGCGGGCGGCAACGCCGCCGACGCCGCCGTGGCCGCCGCGGCGGCGGTGGGCGTCACCGAACCTCTGATGAGCTCCATCGGGGGCGGGGGCTTCGCCCTGGTGCGCGAGCCGGAAGGCGCGGAGCTTATCGACTACTACGACGCGATGCCGGGGAAAGGGCTTCCGGAGTCCGCGTTCGGGGCGGGAGGCAGCCCGAAGACCGTTATCCTCAAGTACGGGGCCGGGGTCCGCTCCACGGTCGGGGGGGCTTCCTGCTCGGTGCCCGGCGTGCTGCGCGGTTGGGAGGCGGTGCTGGAGCGTCACGGCCGGCTGACGCTGAGGGAGGTGCTCGCCCCGGCGGTGCGGCTCGCCCGCGAGGGCTTCCGGCTGTGCAAGACCAGCGCCATGTGGTTTGAGGTCGCCGCGGAGGTGTTAAAGCTCACCGAGGAGACCCGCAAGAACTTCTACAATGGCGACCGGGTGTACCTGGAGGGTGAGGAGATGAGCTTCCCCGACCTCGCCGACACGCTCGAAGCGTTGGGGGAGGAGGGGGCGGACCTCTTCTACGAGGGAGAGCTGGCGCGCAGGATCTCCGCCTACGTCCAGAAGATGGGCGGCATCCTCACCGAACAGGACCTGGCGGAGTACCAGGCGGTCGTCCGGGAGCCGATGACCGTGGAGTACGGGGTGGGCAACATGTACACCAACGGGCCGCCGTCGGCCGGCGGTCCTACCCTCGCCCAGATGCTCAAGGTCGTCTCCGCCTACGACCTGGCCTCCCTCCCCGACGAAGAGTACGTGCGCGTAATGGCCGGGGCCATGCGGTACGCCCTGAGCGACCGCGAGACGGAGTACATGGAAGGCGACGATAACGAGCGGGTCGCCGAGCGCCTAACGAGCGAGGAGTACGCCAAGATCCAGCGCGGGCGCATCTTCGGCAGCCCGCACACCACGCACCTCTCCTGCGTGGACTCCGGGGGGCTCGCCGTCTCCATCACCGCCAGCATGGGCTACGGGTCGGGGCTCGTCGTCCCCGGAACCGGTATCCCGATGAACAACTCGCTCGGCGAGCCGGAGCTAAACCCCAAGGGCTTCCACGCGCTCCGGCCCGGACAACGGCTCGTCTCCAGCATGAGCCCAACGATAGTTTCCTCCGAGGAGGGTGGTTTGATCTCCCTGGGCTCCCCCGGCGCTTCCCGGATACCGACCGCGATCCTGCAGACGATCGTCAACGTGATCGACTTTGGCATGCCTCTGGAGACCGCGGTACTCGCACCCCGCTTCCACGCCGAAGGGAACCTGTTCGCCTACGAGGCCGGTGGACACAAGGCCGACCTCAGCCTCTACGAGCGGGTGCTGCCGTTCGACGGACCCAACATGTACTTCGGGGGCGTCAACGCCGTCCGGCGTACCCCCGAGGGCCTTTTCGAAGCCGCCGCCGACCCCCGGCGCAGCGGAGGCGCGGCCTTTGCCTGAGCCGGCACGCGCCACCGGCCAGAGATCCGTGGAGATCCTCGGGGTCCCGATGGACCTCGGCCAGGATCGCCGCGGCGTGGACATGGGGCCGAGCGCCATCCGCTACGCCCGCCTCAAGTCCGGGCTCGAAGGGCTCGGATACGCCGTGACCCACCTGGGCAACGTGGAGCCGCCCATCCCCGAGCTGGCGCGCGCCAGCGAGGAGGTCCGGCACCTCACCGCCGTCCGCGACGTGTGCGCCAAGGTAGCGGAACGCGCTGGGGAGATGGTCTCGCGCGGCGCGTTCCCCGTGTTCCTCGGTGGGGACCACTCCATCTCCATCGGGACCGTGTCGGGCGCTGCTGGGACCGGCAGGACCGGCGTCATCTGGCTCGACGCCCACGCCGACTACAACACCCACGAGACTTCGCCCTCCGGCAACATCCACGGCATGCCCCTCGCCGTACTGAACGGCCGTGGCCGGAGGGAGCTGGTGGACATCGGGGGCGTAGAGCCGAGCGTGCGGCCCGAGGACGTGGTGATCCTGGGCCTGCGCTCCGTGGATGTCCGGGAGCAGGAACTTCTCCACCGGGACGGGATACCGGCGTACACCATGAAGGAGATAGACGCCTACGGGGTCGCACGGGTCGTCCGGCAGGCGCTCAAGCGCCTCTCGCACCTCGACCGGGTGCACCTCTCATTCGACCTGGACGTGATGGACCCCGACGTGGCACCCGGCGTCGGCACGCCCGTAAGGGGTGGGCTCACCTACCGGGAGGCGCACCTGATCATGGAGCTCATAAACGAGTCGGGGATGGTCACCTCGCTCGACGTGGTCGAGGTGAACCCCATCCTGGACGTGCAGAACGGTACGGCCGAGCTTGCCGTCGAGCTCGTAGCGAGCCTCATGGGTCGCCGCATTATCGACCTGCCGCAGTAGAAGCGCGCATCGTCTGGGCTCATCCTCTCCAGAATGCGGGTGAGAGTAGCGCCAGGGCCGTCAGGATCTCCAGCCGCCCCAGCAACATGCAGAGCGTGAGGATCACGCGCCCCGGGTAGTTCACCGCCGTGAAGTTCTCTATGGCCCCGACCTGCCCCAAACCGGGGCCTACGACGTTCAGCGTCGCGGCCACGGCGGACGCGGAAGAGACGAGGTTCAGGCTCGGCTGGATGGCGACCAGGAACGTCGCTACCACGAACGTGAGTATCCAGGCGGCGAATAGGCCGAGCACCGCCACCCGGGTACCCTCGGGCACCACGCGGTTTCCCAATTTTACCGGCGTCACCGCTTGCGGGTGGACCGCCCGCAAGAGGTTCCCGAGGATGGTCTTGAAAACGATGATCACGCGCACCACCTTTATCCCCCCGGCCGTGGAGCCCGCGCACCCGCCGACGAACATCAGGAGCAGCAGGGTGAACCTGGCCCCGGTGTCCCACTCGTCGAAGTCCGCCGTGATGTAGCCCGTCGTGGTGATGATGCTCGTTACGTTGAAAGCCGCATGCCGGAGTGCCTGTCCCCAGGCGTCCCCGTAGTCGCCCTCGTACACGAGTACGCCCCACACGAAAACAATGGAAGCCGCCAGGATCCCCAGGTACACGAGCAGCTCCCGGTCGAGCAGCACCTTCAGGCTCCGCCGAGTGTAGAGCAGATAGTACACCGCAAAAGAGACCGCCGAGAGCGCCATAAAGACTATGATGACGATCTCGATGGCAATGGAGTCGTAGAAGCCGACCGAGGCGTTTTTCGGGTTGAAGCCACCCGTGGCGATGGTGGCGAAAGCGTGCAGCACCGAATCGTAGAGGTTCATGCCGGCAAGAAGCAAGGCTATTATCTGGGCCACCGTGAGGCTAACGTAGATGATCAGGAGCGCCTTGGCGGTGTCCACGATGCGCGGGGTGAGTCGGGGTTGGTCTATGCCCGAGACTTCGGCGGAGAGCAGCCGGGCCGCCCCGAAGCCGAGCACCGGGGCCACCGCCACGAAGAGGACCACAATGCCTATGCCGCCGAGCCACTGGGTAAAGCTGCGCCAGAAGAGTATGGAGGGCGGCGGAGCCTCGATATCCGGTAACAGCGTCGCTCCGGTCGTGGTGAAGCCGCTCATCGCCTCGAAAGTGGAGTCTGTGAGGTTGCCGAAGGTGCCCTCAATCAGGTAGGGCACGCCTCCGAGAACGGCTGCCAGCATCCAGGCCAGCGTCACGGAGAAGAGCACATCCCGGGGGGAGACGTATACCAGGGCGCGCCGGGAGGCGGGGCGCGTTACCCGGAGCCCGAGGCCACCCGCAAGGGTCATCGGGACCGCCGGCATTAAGAAGCTCTCCCACGAGCCGTCGGCGTAGAGCATCGAGATGCCCAACGGGATGAGGAGCGAAATCCCGAGCGCGAAGACCACGCCCGATATGATCCGGAACACGAGCCTGGGGTTCACATCCCGGTACTCCTAGTACTCTCGCCAGAAGGCCGGCACCAGGATAACGAGCACTGTCAAAAGCTCCAAGCGACCGAGCAGCATAAACACCGTAAGCGTCAGCTTGGCGCTCGCGGGCAGACCCGCGTAGAACTCCGCGGTCCCCACCGGCCCCAGGAAGGTGCCGGTAATGTTGACGCAGGCGAATACGGACCCGAAAGCGTCCGCCAGTGGTACCTGATGGGCGGCGATGATCAGGGTGCCGGCGACGAGCGTCAGCACGTATATGATGAAAAAACCCAGCACGCTCAACCGCAAGCGTTCCGAGAGCGTGCGGTCTTGCAGCTTGAGCGGCGTTACTGCCTGGGGGTGGAGCATGTGAAAGATCTGCTGGCGCACAATGCTTGCGAGTAGGACTACCCGGATGATCTTGAGGCCCCCGCTGGTGGACCCGGCGCAACCTCCGATGGCCATGAACAGGATCAGCAGGCCGTGGGAGAGCGGTCCCCACGCATTCCAGTCCGCCGATGAGAACGCCGTCCCGGTCAGCAAGCTCACGGTCTGAAAGAGCGCTTCTCTGAACGCCGTTACTGGAGAGTCATGGTAGTCGAACGCGTAGAGCGAGAGCGTCATGACTGCCGTGCCGACCGCTGCTATCCCGAGGTAGGCTCTGATTTCTGGGTTCTTGAAAACCCGGTTCAATTGCTTCTGGGAGGCGAAAAAGTAGAGCGAAAAGTTCAACCCGGAGAGCAGCATGCCGGCCGTGATGGCCAGCTCGATCGGCCAGGAGTCGAAGGCCCCGATCGAGTCCGCCCGGGTCGAGTATCCGCCGGTGGCGACGGTGGTCAGGGCGTGGTTGACCGCGTCGAAGAAGCTCATGCCGACCAGGAACAGCGTGACTATGCCGCCGGTGGTCAGGCTGAGGTAGATGATCGCCAGCGTCTTGGCCGTGTCGCGGATGCGGGGCGTGAGCCGCTCGGGGACCGGGTTGGCGACCTCAGCCGACAGGAGCTGGGCGGCGCCGATACCCACGAGCGGTCCGACGGCAACGAAGAGGAGCACGATACCGATGCCACCCGTCCACTGGCTCATGCTCCGCCAGAGCAGGAGAGAGGAAGCTACCTCCTCGGGCCGCGCCACCGTCGTGGCCCCGGTGGTCGTAAAGCCCGCCATCGCCTCGAAAAAGGCCTCCACCGGGGTCATCAAGCCCGTGAGGACGTACGGTAGGGAGCCGACGCTCGCGACGCCGATCCAGCCCAGGGTCACGATCAGGAACACGTCCTGGGCCGACACGTAGGGGTCCTGAGCCCGGGAGAAGTAGAAAACGGCGGCCCCCGCGGCGATGGCCCCCGCCGCTGGAACGGCAAAGGCCGCGAACGTGTCCTCGCCGGCGAACAAGGCGAATACCCCCGGAACCAGCATCAGGAGGCCCGCCACGACGACCACGGCCCCGATGGCGCTGGCTATGACCCTAGGGTGCAAAGAGGCGCTCTACCTCGTCTACGGAGGCGTCGACGGTGAACACAACCGCGTCATCGCCTGTCTGAAGAACGTCATTGCCGGTCGGTATGATCACCTTCCCGTCCCGCATCACCGCGCCGACGATGGCCCCCGCTGGGAAACCCACCTCGGCCAGGGGCTTGCCGGCGACCGGGCAACGCTCCGGAACGCGCAACTCTATCATCTCGGCGCCGCTCTCCAGCACGTTCACGGCTACCACCTCGCCCTTGCGGACAAAGCGCAGGATCGCGCCGGCGGTTATGAGCCGGGGCGAGATGGCGATGTCCACCCCGAGCGCCTCCGAGAGCGGGGCGAACTCCGCCCGGCTGACCACCGAGATGGTGCGCTTCGCGCCGAGTTGTTTTGCGTACATCACGGCGAGCAGGTTCGCCCGGTCGTCTCCCGTGGCGGCGACGAAGGCGCCTGCGCGGTCAACCCGTTCCTGGAGCAGGAAGTCCCGAGACATACCCTCATCGTGGAGCACCAGGCCCCTGCGCAGCCGGGAGGCGACGTACTGCGCCCGCTCCTCGTCCTTTTCGACGACCTTCACCGAGATGCCCTCCTGCTCCAGTACCAGCGCCAGGCGCAGCCCGATCCGGCCGCCGCCGAAGATCATCACGCTTTCTACCTTCTCGGTCTCGGTGGAGACGCTACTCACCGCCTTGTTTATGAACTGGCGCTCGCTGATCAGGAATATGTGGTCCCCGACATCCAGCCTGGTGTCTCCTTTGGGGATTATGGTCTCGTTTTCGCGCACCAGCCCCACGATGAGGCTGCCCTTCGGCAGGGCCACGTCCCTGACCACCTTGCCGGCGGCGGGCGAGTCCTTTTTCAGGACGACCTCGGCGACCTCTATGTTGTCCTCGGCAAAGGTCTCGACGTTCACCGAGCCCGGCACCCGGAGGGCGTCCCGGATCTCCTCGGCCGCGGCCCGCTCGGTGTGGATCACGAAGTCTATGCCGAGCACGTCCCGGGCAAAGGGCTCCTTTGTGTCGTAGTAGTCCGGGTTGCGGATGCGGGCCACCGTCTGGTCGACGCCCTGGGCTTTCGCCACCAGGCAGGCGGTGATGTTGACCTCGTCGGAGTCGGTGACGGCGATGAGCAGCTCGGACTTGTGCGCCCCGACCTCGGCGAGCATTTTGGGGCTCGCCCCGTTGCCGTGCAGCACCAGCGCGTCGAGTTGCTCGCTGGCCCGGTTCGCCAGGTCCTCGTCCTGTTCTACAACGGTTACTTCGTGTCCCTCTTCGGAGAGCATCTGAGCCGTGTTGAACCCGACCTCGCCGGCGCCCACGATAAAAACCCTCATTTCGTGTCCTGACTCTCCTGTCCGCCGGTGCTCTTACCGACGTATATTCTACGCCCCGGCGCACCGGACGAAAACGAATCAGCTTCTGAGCGACCAGTACAGCCGGACCGCGCCGTAAGCCGCGAAGAGCCCCCCGATAGCCAGGCCTGTGGTGGGCGAGGGGCCGAACGGCGTCAGGGTAGCCGCCATCATAAGGAGCCCAAACAAGATGGCGACCCCGGAGAGGAGAACGCGCCGCCGCCGGAGTTCGGCGTCCCCCTCTCTCTCCGGCGGCGTCAGTTCGGAGCCTCGCCTCTAGAAAGAGACGCCCAGGATCTCGGCGACGATCTCGCCGACCTCGGTGGGGTTGGTGGCGGTGCGGATGCCGGCCTTCTCCAGCGCCTGGCTCTTGGCCTCGGCGGTGCTCTCACCGCCCGAGACTATCGCCCCGGCATGGCCCATCGTCTTGCCCTCGGGGGCGGTAAAGCCGGCGATGTAAGCCACGACCGGGGTCTGCATCTCGGCCTGCACGTACTCGGCGGCCTGCTGCTCGGCGTTGCCCCCGATCTCCCCGATCATCACGACGCACCCGGTGTCTGGGTCGGCCTCGAAGAGCTTGAGGATCTCGATAAAGTCCGTCCCGATTATCGGATCACCCCCGATACCCACGGCCGTGGTCTGCCCGATGCTCCGCTGGGTGAGCTCGTTGACGACCTGGTATGTGAGCGTGCCGCTGCGGGAGACGACCCCTACGTTGCCCGGCGTGAAGATGTCGTCGGGCATGATCGAGACGTTGGACTTCTCCGGGGAGAGGACGCCCGGGCAGTTCGGCCCGATGAGGGTGGCGTTTTTCATGTTGAGGTAGTCGGAGACGCGCATCATGTCGTGGACCGGGACGCCCTCGGTTATGCAGCAGACGGTCCCCAGCCCCGAGTCGAGCGACTCGAAAATGGCGTCGGCGGCGAACGGCGGGGGGACGAAGATGACGCTGGCGTTGGCCCCGGTCTCGCGGGCGGCCTCCTCGACGGTGTTGAAGATCGGCACGCCCTCGTAGTCCTGGCCGCCCTTGCCGGGCGTCACCCCGGCGACGACGTGCGTGCCGCTCTGGAGCATGCGGCCGGTGTGGAACGCGCCCTCGCGGCCCGTGATGCCCTGCACCAGCAGGCGCGTGTTCTCGTCTACGAGTATCGCCATCTCCTACCGACCTCCGTCTCTCGCGAGCTCCACGGCCCGCCGGGCCGCGTCGAGCATGGTCTCTTCGGTGTGCACGTTCTCCGGGGTGTTCTCTTCGAGGATCCGGCGTCCCTCCTCGGCGTTCGTGCCGTCGAGCCGCACGACGATGGGCAGGTCTATCTCCGAGCTTTCGAGCGCCGAGAGCAGGCCGCGGGCCACCTCGTCGCCGCGGGTGATGCCGCCGAAGATGTTGAACAGCACGCTCCGGACCTGCTCGTTGGAGGTCACGATGTCGAGGGCCTCCGCGATCTTTTCCGCGTCCGCCCCGCCGCCGACGTCGCAGAAGTTGGCCGGCTCGCCCCCAGCCTGGGCCACCACGTCGAGCGTGCTCATCACGAGCCCCGCCCCGTTGCCGAGGATGCCCACGTCGCCCTCCAGCTTGACGTACTGCAGGTCGGCCTCCTGCGCCCGGTGCTCCTGGGGGTCGGCGGCCTCCACGTCCTGCTGCTCGGAGACGTCCGGGTGCCGGAAGAGGCTGGAGTTGTCTATGGTCACCTTGGAGTCAAGCGCCAGAACGTCGCCGCCTTTGGTGAGCACGAGCGGGTTGATCTCCACGAGGCTCGCGTCTGCCTCCTTGAACGCCGTGTACAGGTTCTGCAGGACCTTCCCGACGCCCTTGGCCGCGTCGCCCTCCAGCCCGGAGTAGAAGACGACCTCGCGCACCTGGTATGGGAGGAGCCCCACCAGCGGGTCCACGTACACCCGCACGATGGCGTCCGGGTTCGTCTCGGCGACCTCCTCGATGTCCACGCCGCCCTCGGTGGAGAACAGGATCAGGGGCTTTTTCTCGCCCCGGTCCACCATTATGGAGAGGTACATCTCGCTCTCGATCTCCGCGCCGCCCTCGACGAGGACCCGCCGGACGGTGTGGCCTTTTATGTCCATGCCCAGGATCTGCTCCGCGGCCTCCTCGGCCTCCTCCGGGCTGTCCACCACCTTGATGCCGCCGGCCTTGCCGCGGCCGCCGGTGAGGACCTGGGCCTTGACCGCCACGGTGCCCCCGATCTTCTCCGCCGCCTCCCGCGCCTCCTGCGGCGACGTGGCAACGATGCCTTCCAGGGTCTGGAGGCCGTGTTCCCTCAACAGCTCTTTACCTTGGTACTCGTAGAGATCCAAAACTCACTCTCCCCGCGCCGGACGTAACGACGCCCGGAATTATACAGAGACTGGCCGGCAGCTTCTTACTCTATACTCACCCTGATGGGCATCGGCACCGCCATAAACGTCGTCGCCGTGCTGGCCGGCGGAAGCCTCGGCGTTCTGGTCGGCGCGAAGCTCCCGAAGAACATGCGCCATACCGCCCTGCAGACCATCGGGATTGTCACGTTGCTCGTCGGGGTCGCGAACTTTCTGGAGCTCGACAACCCGCTGGTGCCGCTCGTGAGCGTGGTCCTGGGCCTCGTGGTCGGGGAAGCCCTGGGCCTCGACGCGGTCCTCCGGCGCTTCGGCGACCACCTGGAGCAGCGATTTTCGCGGGGCGAGAGCCCGGTCAGCCGGGCGTTCGTTACGACGAGCCTGCTGTTCTGCGTCGGGCCGCTCACGATTATCGGGGCGCTGGAGGACGGGCTCACCGGAGACTACAGCCTGCTCGCCTTAAAGAGCGCCCTGGACTTTGTAGCGTCGCTGACGTTTGCCGCGGTGCTCGGGTGGGGCGTGCTACTCTCGGCGGGGACGGTGCTTTTGGTGCAGGGCTCGATCACGCTCGGCGCCGCGCTGGTCGAGGGTTTCGTTACCGAGGCCATGATCTCCGCCACCACGGCCACGGGGGGAGTCCTCATCTTCGCGCTCGGGCTTGGGCTGCTGGAGATCAAGGAAGTGCGGGTGGCGAACCTGCTTCCGGCGCTGGCGTTCGCGCCGTTTCTGGTGCTGGCGGGGCCTTTGTGGCCGTTTTGACTTCACCCCGGGCCGAAGATGTTGATAATATCCCTACCGGGGCGTCCAATAGAAAGGGTAGGAAGATGAGCCTGTTCCCCACGAACATATTGCTGGCCACCGACGGATCCGAGAACTCGCTCCCCGCCTTGCGGGCGGCGGCGGACCTCTCAGCCAGCACCGGGTCGGGAATACACGTCATCTACGTCGGCAAGGGTATCTCCAAGCCGGCCAACTACAACGACCCCAGCACCCGGGACCAGAACTCGGCCCAGAAGGCGCGGGGCCTGGTAGACGAGCAGATAAAGGAGATCGAGGAGCGCGGCGGCACCGTGGCGGAGTCGCACATCGTACCCGGCGACAAGCCGGCCGAGGAGATCGTCAAGCTGACCCGCGAGCGGGACATCGGGGTTGCGGTGGTCGGCAGCCGCGGCCTGAGCCGCCTGCAGTACGCCCTACAGGGCAGCGTATCTAGCAAAGTCGTCCGGGAAGCCTACTGCCCGGTGTTGGTGGTGCACGGGGATCACGAGCTCTAGCCCCTGTCCTGGCCTGGAAAGGAGCGCACGAAATGGAGACTTCCGAGAGAGAGTGGGAGGGTACGCCCCAAGAGTGGGAAGGTACGCCGCTCGAAAAACGGGATGAGATGGACCCCTACGGCGTGCAGGAGGTAGTCCTGCAGTTCGGTAACGGCGACGTGGACATATTCCGCCCCCGTCAGCGCCCGGAGTTCGGCTCCTACGAGCTGCACATGATGGCGGCCTACATCGATGCCCTGGCGCACGGCATCCGCAAGGGCCAGAAGAGATAGCAGGAGGGACTGATGCACGGTATAGAGCGCATCCGCAAGATGCAGGGGCCCCCCGAGCCGGACAACGGTATCGCCCGGATAATCGTCCGCTACGCCGACGGCCGGGTTCTCAACTTTATCCCCGACGCCGGGCGCGAGGCCTTCTCGGAAGACGACATCCTAGAGCTGAAGAAGATGCTCGACAAGGCATCCTCGACCGCCGAGTGGGCCGAGGTCAGCGAACGCGGCACCATGTAGGCTCGGGACCGCGCAAAGGGCATCCTCGCGTGCCCGTACCTTCTCCCGCTCCCCCGAAAGCCCTTCTATCTTCCGCAACGCCCTCTGGGTCATCTGCTACAACCTCGCGCGGACGCACGCGGTGACTCTAACGGGGCTCTGGCGGCCTTGATCTAGAACAGGCTCTGCCAAGAGCCTTCGAAAAGGGAGATGCATGCTGCAGAAGATCTACCACCTAGGCTACGCGGTTCGGGACCTGGAGGCCGCGGCCGATTTCTACCGGAGGAACTTCGGCGCCGAGCCCGGCGAGCTCGAGGTCGTCGAGGAGCAGGGCATAAAGGCCATCATGTTCCGCGTTGGCGAGTCGATGGTGGAACTCGTACAGCCCACCCGGCCCGACTCTCCCGTGGGCAAGTTCCTCGCGAAGCACGGCGAGGGGTTTCACCACGTGGCGTTCGCCGTCGGAGATTTGGAGGCTGCCCTCGCCCGGCTCCAGGAGAGCGGCGTCGAGCTGATCGACGCGGAGCCGCGCATCGGGGCGGGAGGGAGGCGGATGGCTTTTATCCACCCGAAAGGCGCGTTCGGGGTCCTGACCGAGCTTGTAGAATTACCACCCGGCAACGTCGAGTAGAGAGGGGCGTCATGGACGTGGACGACCACCGCACGGAGTCCGGTATCGAGGTCAAGCCGGTCTACAGGCCCGAGGACCTGGGATCGGACTTCGACTACGACGAGAAGCTCGGGGATCCCGGCCGATACCCGTACACGCGCGGCGTCTATCCCTCGATGTACCGGGGGCGGCCCTGGACCATGCGCCAGTACGCCGGTTTCGGCACCGCCAAAGAGACCAACGCCCGCTTCAAGTACCTTACCGACGCCGGCCAGACCGGCCTCTCGGTGGCGTTCGATCTCCCCACCCAGATGGGCCGCGACTCCGACCACGAGCTCAGCCTCGGCGAGGTCGGCAAGGTAGGCGTCGCCATCGACTCCCTGTTGGACATGCGGGACCTCTTCGAAGGCATACCCCTCAAGGACGTCTCGACCTCCATGACCATCAACGCGACCGCCTCTATACTGCTCCTGCTCTACTCCCTGGTCGCCGAGGAGCAGGGCGCGAAGCCGGAGGACATTACCGGCACGACCCAAAACGACATCCTCAAAGAGTACCTGGCGCGCGGCACCTACATCTACCCGCCGGGGCCTTCGATGAGGATCACCACCGACGTGTTCGCCTACTGCGCCAAAGAGCTGCCGCGCTGGAACACCATCTCCATCAGCGGCTACCACATCCGCGAGGCCGGCTCCACGGCGGTGCAGGAGCTGGCCTTTACCCTATCGAACGCCATAGCCTACGTCGAGGCGGCCCTGGAGGCCGGGCTGGAGGTGGACGAGTTCGCCCCCCGGCTCTCGTTCTTCTTCAACGCCCACAACGACCTGTTCCAGGAGGTCGCCAAGTACCGGGCGGCACGCAGGATGTGGGCAAAGGTAACGAAAGAGCGCTTCGGAGCCCGGGACGAGAGGAGCACAAAGCTCCGGTTCCACACCCAGACCGCCGGCTCCTCGCTCACCGCCCAGCAGGCCGAGAACAACATCGTGCGCACCACGGTGCAGGCGCTCTCCGCCGTTCTGGGCGGCACCCAGAGCCTGCACACCAACGCCTTCGACGAGGCGCTGGCGCTCCCGACAGAGCGGAGCGCCGGGATCGCGCTGCGCACCCAGCAGATACTGGCCCACGAGGCCGGGCTGACGGACACCGCCGACCCGCTGGCCGGCTCCTACTACGTAGAGTCCCTCACCGACGCCGTCGAGGAGGAGGCCTGGGGCTACATCGGGCGAATAGACGATCTGGGCGGCTCCGTCAAGGCCATAGAAGAGCATTACATGCAGCGGGAGATCGAGGAGGCCGCGTTCCGCTACCAGCGGGAGGTCGAGAGGGAAGAGCGCGTGATCGTGGGCGTAAACCGTTACGTCAGCGACCCCGACGAGAACCCCGAGATGGACCTGCACGTGGTCGACGAGTCGATCCGCGACCGCCAGGCCGAACGCCTCGCCGAGCTCAAGGAGAGCCGGGACGCTTCCGCCGTCGAGAAAGCCCTGGCGGACCTCAAGAAGGCCGCCGGAAACAACGACAACCTGCTCTACCCGATGAAGGAAGCCCTGGCGGGCTTCGCCACGCTCGGCGAGGTCTCGGACGTTCTCCGGGAGGTCTTCGGCCAGTACCGGCCCTAGACTTCGGAACCTGCCGCCTGCTGCTGAAAATCCCGGAAGCGGACCGCGGAGCACTAAAGTCTTCTAGTCCCGGCACCGATACCCGGCGTGGAGGATGGTTGTTCTCCACGCCGGCCGAATACTCAGGAAGTCCGGGACGTGAGCTTGAGAAACTACAAGTATCTGCTGGTTGCGTTGTTGACGGCCGTGTTGGTGGCCGGCTTCCTGACGGGCTCCGACCGTCGCGTCGAGGCCCAGCAAGCTCCTGGCGCCGAACCGGGGTACGAGCCGGGTGAGATCATCGTCAAGCTGGAAGAGGACGCCTCCCCGCGAGACCTGGCAGCCCTGAACCGCCGAAACGAAGCCCGAATTAAGGAAGATCTTCCCCTACCAGACGCGAGCGTCGTTGACCTGCCCGCCGGACTGGGGGTCGAGGAGGCCGTGCGCCGGTACGAGGCTTCCCCGGCTGTCGCCTACGCCGAGCCGAACTTTATCCTCGAACCCGCGAGAACCCCCAACGACCCGGACTTCGGAAGGCACCAGTACGCCTTGGACAACACCGGGCAGACCGGGGGCCTGCCGGACGCGGATATAGACGCGCCGGAGGCCTGGGAACTGGCGACCGGCAAACCGGGCGTCGTAGTCGCGGTCATAGATACCGGGGTGCAGATCGGCCACCCGGACCTCGGGAACAATATCTGGAAGAACCCGAAGGAGACCAGAAACGGCCGGGACGACGACGGCAACGGCTATGTAGACGACGTAAACGGTTGGAACTTCTACAGGAACACCGGAAACGTCTACGACGGCCCCGACGAGGACGGCCACGGGACGCACGCCGCGGGCATTATCGCTGCCGAGGGCGACAACGGCCGTGGGGTAGCGGGCGTCAATTGGCGGGCCAGCATCATGCCGCTCAAGTTCCTCGGTCCCGAAGGCGGGTACACCTCGGACGCCATCAAGGCGATAGAGTACGCCGTGAACAACGGCGCCAGGATAAGCAACAACTCCTGGGGCAACACGTTCGACAGTCCGCCTCGGTCCCTGTGCGACGCCATAGCGGGAGCCGGAGAGAGAGGACATCTCTTTGTTGCGGCTGCCGGAAACCGGGGTGCGGACAACGACAGGAGCCCAGCCCACTACCCGTCTTCCTGCAAAAAAAACCAGCGCCGGCGAGGAGATAACCAACATAATCTCCGTTGCCGCCACCGACCACGAGGACCGGCTGGCTTCGTTCTCCAACTACGGTAACAACTCCGTACACCTCGGGGCGCCGGGCGTCCGGATCTGGAACACGGTCCCGAACGGCTACGGTTTCAAGAGCGGGACCTCGATGGCCGCGCCCCACGTGGCCGGGGTGGCGGCCCTGCTCAAAAGTCAGAACCCCAGTTGGGGGGCGGCGCAGATGAAGCGGCAGATCCTTCAGACCGTAGAGAGAAAGAGCAGCTTGCGGGACCGGACCGTGACCGGCGGCCGGTTGAACGCGGCGCGGGCGCTGGGCCTCAAAGCTACGGACCTCAGCCTCGCTGCGAGGCCGCAGACTATAACCTACGGCCAGCGTACCGGGATCTCGGGCCGGCTGACCTCCCAGGGAACCGCCGTGGGCGGCAAAAAGGTGCTGCTCTACCAGCGTCCGGCCGGGGCGGAGAACTTCAGGAAGGTGGGAGAGACCACCACGGCCTCGGACGGCCGTTTCCGGTTTCCCGGCCGCCAGCCGCAGAAGAACAGCAGTTACCGGGTGCGTTTCGAGGGTAACGCCGCCGAACGCCTCCTCTCGTCCAACAGCCCGACGCGCCGGGTAAACGTGAGGGTCGTGGTGTCCCTCGATACGGCGAAGAAAAACCTCAAGCTCGGTCGCCAGCGGGCGGTCTCCGGCGTGGTGCGTCCGAAGCACGGCGGCGCGGTAACGGTCTCGATAAAGCGCAACGGCAGCCTCATCGCCCGGAAGAAGGTCTCCCTGAACCGGCATTCGCGCTACCGCTTCGTGTACAAACCGCGACGGCCGGGCAACTACGCTTTCGTCGCCACGTACCCCAGGCACGCGGACCATCTCGGCAACCGCAGCCCGCAGAGGAAGTTCAAGGTCGTGCGGTAGCTTCCGCCCCGCGGAAAGCCCTCGCCGGGCGCGGGTAACGCTGTGATAACATCTGCCTGAACCACCGTATACAACATCTACGTCCAGGGTTGCAAGCAGGCAGGGAGGTTGACCGGCGTGGACTGGTTTCGCAGGCGAGGCGGCAGGCAAGAAGACAGCCCGCAAAGCACGACAAACGGAGCAGAGGAGACGAAAACCTCTCCTGAAAGCGCGGAAGATACGGTCTCCGCCTCGGTGGCCCGCGCGGCGGCCGAGGAGGTAGTCCGGGAGGAACCGGAGAACGAGCCGGCCGACGGGTTCTCCGAGGCCGGTATCCGCGAGGCGCTGCGCGACGTGCGCGACCCGGAGATCGGGCGGGACTTGATCTCCCTGAACATGGTCCGCTCCGTGGAGATCGAAGGCGCAAGCGTCACGGTCGGCGTGGCGCTCACCACCGCCGGGTGCCCGTTGAAGCACCGGATCACCGGCGACATCCAGGACCGCCTGAAGATGATCGAGGGTGTCGAGGAGGTCGAGGTAGACTTCGGCGTGATGACCGACGAGGACCGGCAGAACCTCCTGACCTCCCTGCACGGCGGACCCTCCGAGCTGGCGCCCGCCTTCCGGGACGAGTCCAGGACGCGCATCATCGCGGTGGTCTCCGGCAAGGGCGGCGTGGGCAAGAGCACCGTCGCCGTCAACCTGGCGGCGGCCCTCGACCGGGCGGGGCACTCCGTGGAGATAATGGACGCCGACGTTCACGGCTCCTCCATCCCCGTCATGCTCGGATCGTTGCAGAAGCCGAACGTGGTGGGGGGCGTTATCTTCCCGATAGAGTCCCCGACGGGCCTGAAGTTCATCTCGATGGGCAACTTCGTGAACGAGGGGCAGGCGATCATCTGGCGCGCCCCGATAGTTAACAAGGCCCTCACCCAGCTCATGCGCGACGTGTACTGGGACGAGCCGGACTACATTATCGTGGACATGCCGCCCGGAACCGGCGACGTGGCCCTCACGGTGGCGCAGATGATCCCGAAGGCTGAGGCGCTGGTCGTGACCACCCCGCAGGCCGACGCCGCCCGCGTAGCCGTCAAGGCGGGCAAGATGGCCGTGCAGGCCCACCTGAAGCTGGCTGGCGTGGTGGAGAACATGAGCTACGCCGAGTGCCCCGACTGTGGTAAGGAGCTGAAGATCTTCGGCGGCGACGGCGGCGAGCGGGTCTCTGGCGAGCTCGGGTCGCCGGTACTGGGCCGCATCCCGATCCTGCCGGACGAGAGCGGCGAGCCGGGCCGTTCCCTGTTCGCGGAGGGCAGCGCCCCGGCCCGGGCCTTCGACGAGATCGCGGCGAGCCTCGTCCGGACAAAGGCCCGCAAGCGCATAAAGGTCCTGTAGGACCCCGGGCGAGACCCGGCGCTACTGGCGGGCCGCTCTGTTTATGAAGCTCTTGATGGCGAAGGCGTTCACCTCGGTGTACACCTGCGGGTAGCCCTTCGCCCCGCATCCGGCGCCGAAGCTCGTTATGCCGACCTGCCAGTGGGCGCCGCCGGCCCGGCTGAAGAGGGGACCGCCGCTGTCGCCCCAGCAGACGCCCCTCCCGGGCGCGTAGGTGGCGACCATGATCCGGGGCAGGTAGTCTTTGCCGTACACCGCCTTACCGCGGCGGTCGGCGACGAGCGGCACCCTGACCTCGCGCATCCGGTCCGGGTAGCTCACCCGGTTGCCGCCCTCGGGCGGTTGCACGGTGGTGTTCCCCCAACCCGCGACCGTAGCCCGGCGGCCGGGGTTCTCCAGGAAGTCCTGTTTCCTGCCGGACAGGCGGATCGGCTTTACCCCGCTAACCGGTTTGTTCAACTTCAAGACCGCCGCGTCGTAGCCGAAGTTCCGGCGGGAGTCGTACCTCGGGTGAACGGAGATCCTGGACACCCGGCGTAGCTGCCCCTGCTGGCTGTTGAGCTTGGTGCGGCCCACGGCGACCCGCAGGGGGCGCGCCGGCAAGCCTTCTACGCAGTGTGCGGCGGTCAGCACGCTGCTGCGGCCTATCAGGGTGCCGCCGCAGAACTGCTGCTGGTACGCCGAGCGGCCGTTCCTGGTGTCCAGCAGCGCCACGACGAACGGGTACTTGCCGTTGGGCACCGCCTTGCCGCCCACGACCTGTCCCTGAAACTCCGGCTCCTCGTCGGCCCGCGCTGTTTGCGCGGCGTAGAGAACCATTAGCAGGGCCAAGACAATGGCGGCCAGCGCCGCCGTAACGCCCGGCCACGCGGGCCTTCCAAAGTCGTGTCTCAAGATCTCCCCCTGGCGCGGATGTTAGGTGGAGGCCGCCACGCCACGACCCTTCGCACGATCGCGAGTGAATTGTATGCGCCGGAGCCGGTGTCATGCAAACCGGGCATCCACGCCGGCCGCCGTCTTCTGGCTTGCGAAGTTTACCGGGACAGACGGATCTGCCCCGGAAACCCGGCAAAGCGCGCCCGGACGACCTGCACCCCTTCCTGGTTTACGAAATCCGCCCCGCACTCCACACGCCGGCGGGCCTCGTCCTTCTCCAGGACGGTGACGGTGCACGTGATGGTATCTCCCGTGTAGACCGGGGCGACGTACTCGAAAGACATCTCGGTGGCGAGAAAGCCGATCATGCCCCCGATATGGGTCAGCATGCTGCCGGTGAGGAGCCCCGGAATGGTCTTCCGCCCGTAGGGGCTCTCGCGGGCGAAGGACTCGTCTTGATGGTACGGGTTGTAGTCTCCCGTTACGCCGCAGAAGAGGGCTACGTCGCCCTCGGTAAAGGTGCGGCTATAGGTGAAGCTCTGCCCGGTGTACGTCTCGTCGAACGCCTTCTTCAGCCGTTTCTTGAAGCTGGGCGTCGCTTCGCGCATTGGGCTGTACCGCCGGCCGTTGGCTAGCCGTTGAGAACCTCGACCAGCTCCCGGACGGAGTCCGCGCTGTTGTTGAGGTCGTGCATCTCCGGCTCGGTGAGGTCCAGCTCTATGACCTCCTCGACGCCCGCGGCCCCCAGCTTGACGGGGACGCCGACAAAGAGGTCGTTGAGGCCGTACTCGCCCTGCAGGTAGGCCGCGCAGGGCAGGATACGCTTCTGGTCGAGCAGTATCGCGTCCACCATCTCCACGACGGCGGCCGAGGGGGCGTAGAAGGCGCTGGTGCCCATGTGGTCGACGATCTCCGCCCCGCCCTGGCGGGTGCGCTGCACGATCTCCTCGACACGGTCCTCCGGGAGCAGCTCGGTGATGGAGACCCCGCCGACGGTGGCCATGCTCGGCAGCGGGACCATCGTGTCGCCGTGGCCGCCGAGGACGAGCGCGAACACGTCACGCACGGAGGCCCCAGCCTCCTCCGCGATAAAGGTCCGGTAGCGGGCCGTGTCCAGGATGCCTGCCATGCCCACGACCCGTTCACGGGGGAAACCGCTGGTCTCCAGCGTCACGTGGCACATGGCGTCGAGCGGGTTGGCGACCACCACGATTATGCTCTCCGGGGAGTGCTCCACCACCTGCTCCGTCACGCTGGAGACGATGTCCTGGTTGGTCTTCAGGAGGTCGTCGCGGCTCATGCCCGGCTTGCGGGGGCTGCCGCTGGTGATCACGACGATGTCCGAGCCGGCGGTGTCGGCGTAGTCGTTGGTCCCGGTCACCACCGCGTCGAAGCCGAGCACGGGGCCGCTCTCCAGGATGTCGAGCGCCTTGCCCTGCGGAAGGCCTTCCACGATGTCCACGAGCACCACGTCGGAGTAGTTGCGCTCCGCCAGCCTCTGGGCCGTCGTACCCCCCACGTTGCCCGCGCCTACGACCGTAACCTTGCTCTTCGCCACTCGGACCGCCTCCTCTACATATGTGCGTCTCGTACCCTAGAGAAACATGATAGGTGAATTCTTCCGGCTCTGCCGCGCGCGCCCTGATCTAGAATAGCGCCGGAAGACCGACACCCAGTCAACAAGGAGGTTTGTTGGACGTTCTACGCGCCATCGAGACCCGGCGGAGCATCGGTCGGGTCCGGCAGGACCCGGTGCCCCGGGAAGACATCGAGCTTGTTTTGGAGAGCGCCGTCCACGCCCCGAACCACAAGATCACCGAGCCGTGGCGCTTCCACGTCTTCGTCGGCCGGGGACGGGGAGAGCTTGCCCGCGCCCGGGCGGAACTGGCGCTCCGGATGGCCGAGGCCGAGGGGGAGGAAGAGGATCTCATCCCCGGCCGGGTGAGCCGGGAGCGGAAAAAAGCGTTCCGCTCGCCGTTGGTTGTGGCGGTGATCTCCCGGGCCGGCCGCGACGAGGTCGAGACGCGGGAGAACTACGCCGCCTGCTGCGCCGCCGTCCAGAACATGCAGCTCGCCGCCCACGCGCGGGGGCTCGCTTGCATGTGGCGCACCGGCCCGGTCGCCTACCACCCCTTTATGCGCGAGTTCTTCGGGTTGGGCGAGGGTGACGAGATCGTGGCCTACCTGTACATAGGCTACCCGGACGTGGATCTGCGTCCCCGCCGGCGGCGCCCGGCAAGGGAGCACACCACCTGGCACGAAGGTTAACGGTTGCCGATGTTATCATCTGCGAAACGTACACCGTCCACGAGGAGACGTTTCTATGAGATTCCTGTTGCGCAGACTGCTTATACTCGCCGTGCCGTTTATCTGGCGCAAGATCCGGCAGCGCCGCCGCAAGTAACCGGTTAGCCGGCTATCGGGTCGGCCTTGAACTTGCCGTCCTCGGCGCGGCGGACGTTCACCAGGAAGTCGCTGGGCTCGTGGTAGAGGATGACGGGCGCGCCGCGCGACTCAGCCTCCTCCAGGACCTCGATGCGGTTTTTCTGGGCGGCCTCCGGGTCGGTGTCCACGCCGCTAATCAGCTCGGGGTCGAGCCAGATCCTGGCCGGCGCCAGGTCCGCCGTGTACAGCGCGGAGTCCTCGCCCGAGCCGACCCAGACGATCTGGTGCCCCGCCGCGTGCCCGGCGCGCACCTTGACGCTGACGCCGGCGGTGATCTCCGCGTCCCCCTCTAGCAGCTCGCACCAGCCCTCCTCGACGCCCCGCTCGATAGCCGGGATGGCCTCCCTGCGGGCGTTGTCCTCCGGCAGCTCCCGGGCTTCTTCCAGCGCGTCCTTCTGCACGTAGACGGTGGCGTTCGGGAAGCTGGGCGGGTTGAGCGCCCAGCCCACGTGGTCGGCGTCCAGGTGCGAGAGCACCACGTGGGTTATGTCCTCCGGCGCGTAGCCCGCCGCCTCCAGGCTCTGGGCGAGGCTGTTGTCGTTGCGGTCGAGCTCGTAGCGGCCTTCCAGGCTCTCCGGCAGCTCGGGGCCGAAGCCCGCGTCCAGCAGTACCCGGTCGTCGCCGGTCTCCACCAGGACCGGCCGCATGGCGCCCTTTATCTTCGCGCTACCCGAGCCTCCGAAGAGGTTGCCCGCGTCCGTGGTGAAGGTGCCGTCCTCCAGCACGCGGACTTTTATGGAACCCAGGTCCAGGGTGTTTTTCGCAGCCACAGTTCCTCCTCCAAGCTCTGACGGTCCAGGACAGCATACACGCTAGGCCTTCTGCCGGTTACCGGCGGCGTCCTTTATCGCGTGTGCCAAAGTCCGGGGGTGCTTGAGGAGGCTGTAGACCGGCGTGTCCCCGGTGAAGCTCTCGATGAGGGTCTGCCGGGCCTCCGGGTCGCGCTCACAGGCCTTGAAGAGCGGCTCCAGCAGCGACAGGTTGGGGACGATGTTGAGCATCGCGTGCCCGGAGAGGTGCTCCCGCGCCCGGTGACGCATCAGCTGCTTGCCGTAACCGGAGAGCACCGAGGCGGAGAAATCTTGCCGGACGTGGGCCTCGTGGGCCCACGAGGCCGCCAGCCGTCCCGACTCCAGGGCGTACCCCACGCCCTCGCCGCTTATCGGGTGGATCATACTGGCCGCGTCCCCGACCATCAGGAGCCCCCGCGCGTAACGTTTCGCGCCCCACATCCCCATCTTTAGCGACCAGCTCTTGGGCGGTCCCTCCGGCCGGGCATCCTCGAGCCACGCCGTGAGCTGGGGCTCCTCCAGAAAGCGGTCGAAGTAGTCCTTGAGGTTGCGCCCGGTCTTCTCCAGCGTGCGGGTCGAGACCCCGGCCCCGACGTTGGCCGAGCCGTTCCCGAAGTAGAAGACCCAGCCGTACCCCGCCCCGTTCCGGTTGAGGTCCCGGCTGATAAAGACGTGGAGGTCCTGCCGGTCCGGGCCGTCCACGTTAGTGAAATATTGCCTGCGGGCGACGGCGTTCTGGTGGGCTTTGAGGCCATCGCCCGCGAAGCCGCCCACCCCGTCGGCGGCGACCACGAGCGGCGCGGCGAACACGGCCTCCTCACCGCCGCGAACCGCCTCGACGCCGGTTACGTCGCCGGCAGCCGAGCGCCGGAGGCCGGTCGCCCGCACCCCGGACCGGAACTCAGCCCCGGCGGAGATGGCGCGCTCCAGGAACCGGGCGTCGGTCTCTTCGCGGCGGGCCACGTAGCCGTGGGGGCCGTGGAGGGTCGGGGGGACGCCCTGGCGCAGCCGGGCCGAGGGGGTGTAGAAGGTGAAGCCCGAGAACTTGCCGTGGTGGGGCTCTTCCAGCCAGTCGGCGAGGCCCATGAGCGCCACCTCGGAAGCTGCGTGTGGCATGAGGCCGTCGCCGCAGGGCTTGTCGCGGGGAAACTCCTGGCGGTCGAGAAGCAGAACCCTCAGGCCGGCCCGGGCGGCGTGGTAGGCTGTTGCGGAGCCGCCCGGCCCCGCGCCCACGACTACGAGATCGTAGCTCTCGGTCATCATTCTCCTCTGCAGGCCGCTCTCGTGTGCCAGAATAGTTTACCCACTCTGACGTTGCACAGAGCTTTTACTCGATAGGAGGTGCGAAGGTGGTTGACCGAAACCGGCCGGCCCGCTACGCGGTGGGCGAGAGAGCCACCCTGAAAGCCACGGGGCAACCGGTAGAGATACAAGAGGTCCGGCGCGGGGAGTTCGTCCCGGATTTCGTCTACAAGGTGCGGGTACTGGCGGAGAAGCCCGCCCGCCCCTACAACCTCTCCGTGCCGGAGCACGACCTGTTGGACGCCGACCAGGACGCCGGCTGAGGCCAGGTTGAGCACCCGTATGCTGCTGGACGAATTTCTGCCGGACTACGACGTGGCGGACCGCCACCGGGTGACCATCAACGCGCCGGCCGGGGCCGTCTACGAAGTGGTTCGCGCGCTGGACGTGGGCGGCTCCTGGAAGATCCGGCTCCTCTTTTTCCTCAGGGGGCTTCCCGCCAGGGTGGCCCGGCGACGAAGCGGCAAGGGACCGGGGCTAACGCTCGACGCTCTGCTCCGGGCCGGGTTCGTACTCCTCAGGGAGAGGCCCGATCGGGAGTTCCTGCTCGGCGTGGTGGGGCGCTTCTGGGCCCTGGCGGGTGACGTCCGGCGGCTGGACGCGGACGAGTTCCGAGGTTTCCAGAGCCCGGGGTACGCCAAAGCCGGCTGGAACTTCCACCTCTCGGAAAAAGTATCCGGAACAACGCTGCTCGTCACGGAGACGAGGGTCCTCTGCCTGGACGAGGCGAGCGCGAAACGTTTCCGCCCGTACTGGTCGCTGGTCGGGTCGTTTAGCGGCTTGATCCGCGCGGAGATCCTGCAAAGCATCAAGCGCGGGGCGGAGCGCCCGGCGGCACGTTCCGGACCCGGATAGCCAGCGATCCCATCGGCCCGAGCCCGAGGACGAGCTTCTCCGGCGAGAGATCGACCGGAGATCGCCCGGGCAGTATACTGGGCCTTTACGCCACGATCGTCACGCGCCCGGAGCCCCGGTCGCTCTGGCGCGTTGGGACCACAAAGCCCGAGGAGGTGACCCGAGTTGGAGCGCTTCGACGTCGCGGTCGTTGGCGCGGGCCTGGTCGGCGCGGCGCTGGCGTACGACCTGGGGAGGAGGGGCGTCCGCACCATCGTGCTGGAGAAGGAGGCCGAGCCCGCCGCCGGGGCGAGCCGTTCCAACTCCGGGGTGCTGCACACCGGCTTCGACTCCAAGCCCGGCGAGCTGGAGACAGAGATGATCCGGGCCCAGGCAACCCGCTGGCGCGGCGTCTTCGACGAGCTGGAGATACCGTACCGTGAGCCGGGAGCCTTGCTGACGGCGGTCGACGACGAGGAGGCCTCACGCCTGCCAGGGCTGGCCGGGAACGCCGCCCGCAACGGGGTCGAGGTCGAGCTGCTCGGTGGCGATGAGGCCGGGAGGCTTGAGCCCCGCTCGGCGGCCAGGGCCGGGCTTCTGGTGCTCGGGGAGTCCATCACCGACCCCTACGAGGTGGTGCGCCGGATGCTGGCCTCCAGCCCGGAGATCGAGACGAGGCTGCGGTGGCCCGTCTCGTCGGTCGAGCCAGACGGCGAGGCCGCGGTTCTCTCCGGACCTTCCGGCCGGGTCTCGGCCCGGTTCGTCGCCAACTGCGCCGGGCTCTTCGCCGACGAGGTCGCGGGAGACGGCTCGTTCCGCATCGTGCCCCGGCGGGGCGAGTTCGCGGTGTTCGGCAAGGGCACCGCGAGCCTGGTTCGGCACATACTCCTGCCGGTTCCGAACCCGCAGACCAAGGGCGTGCTTGTCTTCCCCACGCTGTACGGCCACCTGTGTGCGGGCCCCAGCGCCGTGGATCAGGAAGACAAAGAGGACTGGCGGGCCCGCGACGAGGGTCTGGCGTTCGTGAGGGAGCGGGGCGCCAGGTTGCTCCCCGCCCTGAGGGACCTCCGGCAGACCGGCTCGTGGGCCGGCCTGCGGCCGGCGGGGCTGCCCGAGAACTACGTACTCGGGTGGTCCGAGCGGGTGCCCGCGATGTACCACGCCGCCGCCATACGCTCTACGGGGCTTTCCTCCTGCCTCGGGCTCTCCGGTCACGTGGTTTCGGTGCTGGCCGGGCGCGGGCTGAATACCGGGTCCCACGCGAGCGGCCGGGCTGGCGCCCGGGGACGCGCCGCTCGGGGACGCGCCGCGCAGGACATGAGCCACGATCCACCCCGTCCGTGGTGGGAGCGGCTCAACGAGTTGAGGGGGGTAGGCGCAGCATGATACTCGGTATAGATCAGGGGACGACGGGAACGACTACGGTCGCGTACGACCTGGACCTCAACCCCGCCGCGCAGGCCTACCGCGAGCTGCCGAACGCCTACCCGCGTCCCGGGCGCGTGGAGCAAGACCCCGAGGACGTGATCCGCACCGTCGTCGAGACCGTGGCCGAGGTGCTGGGCGAGATCGGGGGTGCCGGCGAGGTCGCGGCTGTGGGGCTGGACAACCAGGGAGAGACCGTGGTGGCCTGGGACGCCGAGACGGGACGCGCCCTCGGTCCGGCGGTGGTGTGGTCGGACGGCCGGGGGGCCGAGTCCACCGCGCGTCTCCAGGAGGCCGGGCACGCCGGACGGGTGCGCGAGCTCACCGGGCTCGCGCTGGATCCGTACTTCTCGGCGGCGAAGTTCTCCTGGCTTCTGGAGAACGACGAGAACGTGCGCGACGCCGCCGGACGGGGCACGCTGAGGCTCGGCACGCTCGATGCGTGGCTCTCCTGGCGCCTGTGCGGCGAGCGGTTCGTGACCGACCACTCCACCGCCTCGCGCACCCAGCTCCTCGGTCTGGGGAGCGGGGCCTGGGAGACCGAGCTACTGGATCTCTTCGGGGTGCCCCGAGAGTTCCTGCCCGAAGTGGGGCCTTCGCTGGGCGATTTGGGCGAACTGCACCACCCGGCCTGGGGTGGGCCTATACCCTGGCGCGCCAGCCTCGTCGACCAACCCGCGGCCCTCGCCGGACACGGCTGCTTCAGGACGGAAGACACCAAGGTCACGTATGGTACTGGCTGCTTCGTCTTGATCAACGCGGGCTCCGAGCCTCCCGAACCGCCGGAGGGCCTGCTCGCCTCCGTGGCGTGGAGCCGCGAGGGAGAGGTGGGACGCACCTACGCGTTCGACGGCGGGGTGTTCACGGCCGGGACCGCGATAGGGTGGATGAGGTCGGTTGGCCTGATCTCGGAAGCCGCCGACACCGCTAACCTCGCGCTGTCCGTCGGGGACTCGGGGGGCGTACGCTTCTTCCCGGCGCTGACCGGCCTGGGGGCGCCGTGGTGGGAGGGTGACGCACGCGGGGTCTTTGCCGGCATCACCGGAGGAACGGAACGGGGACACCTCGTCCGAGCCGTACTCGACTCGATCGCCTTCCGGGTGCGCGACGTTCTGGAGGCCGCGTGGAAGGGCGGGCGGCCAAGACCCCGGGCGCTGCGCGTTGACGGGGGGCTCACCAGGAACCGCTACCTCATGCAGCGGCAGGCCGACCTGCTCGGGCTACCCGTAGAGCTCGGCCCGAACGTCGAGGCTACCGCCGCAGGCGCCGCGGCCCTCGCCGCCGTGGCCTCCGGGCTGCTCGACGAGCGGCAGGTCGAGGACCGGGTGCGGTCCGCAGAGACTTTCGAGCCCCGGGTATCCGAGGACGAGCGAGACGCGCAGTACGAGCGGTGGCTGGAGTGGGTACGACAGGCCCGCGAACTCCAGTAGGGACAGGCCTCCCTGGCGCAGGACCCCGAAGACGATGTCGCGAAGGCGCGCGGGCAGGACGTGCCGGGGACTAGGGGCCTTCGCCCGTCGTAACGCTCAGGTAGGCGACGTCCACGAGCGGCACGCCGGACTCCAGAGCCTGCTCCACGGCGCGGAAGAGCGCCTCGGCGGCGATCCCGGCGTCGGGGAAATGGCTGTCGAGGAGCCGGGCGGCCCGGGCGATCTCGTAGAAGGAGAAGCGCCGGCGCTGCCCGGTGAGCCGGTACACAGCCGCCAGGACTTCCAGGCGCAGCGAGACGAGCTGCTCCAGGCGCCAGCGGATCTCGTCCGTAGTGAGGTTCATGGTCTGGTACAGGCGGGCTATCTCGGCGACCTGCACGAGGGCTGCCGGGCGCTTCTCTAGCCGGGCTCCAGCGTTCTCGTCGAGGTAGCGGCGGATGGTGATCCGGGCCAGCGACCGGCGTCCTTCGGGTGTTTCGTAGCCGGGCAGCGGAAGCCGGTCGCCGGGGCGGCCGAAAGCGTTTTCCAGGCGGACCTCCGCGCCGTTCACGAAGACGCGCGGAACGTGGCCGCCGGCGTAGTAGGAGACGTGGCGGGCCATCCGCGCAAGCTCGGGCGTGTGGCTCGCGACCCGGATCTCGACCCACCGCCGCATGGTGCCCGAGTACAGGCGCTCCAGCGCCCGCCAGGTTGCGTCGCCGCGCAGGTCCAGCTCCCCCGGCCGCTCCGTTACCACCACGACCTCCGCGCCCGGTACCGAGTCCCGGTGGGCTTCCCGGACCGCCGCCAGGAACTGCTCGAACTCTTCGTCCACGGTGCCCAGCAAGTAGCGGCGGCGCTCGGCGGGCAGCACGTACATGAGGCGGCTCTTGATCCGGCGCTCCCGGCCTTCGGCGGCCTTCAGCCGGTCTATAGCCTCGTAGAGTTCGCGCCGCCGCCGGTAGACGAGCTCCGAGAGGCGCTCCACCTCGGGGCTGGCCGCGTAGTCGTCCGACCAGGCTTCGTCGCGGGCGGCGCACGCCGCTTCGTGGCCGTTCTCAGCCCTGATGACCGCCCGCTGCTCTCTCTCCCGCTCCTGCTGGGCCTCGCCCAGCTCGCGCTCCAGGATTTCTATGGTGGAGGTCAAAAAGAAACCCCGTCCTTTCCACGATGCACGTGTTACAGCGCATTCTATCGTAAAGGCCAGCCCGAAACGGGCGGCGAACCTGGCTGCATGAGGTTCGCCGCGGCCGCCTCCGCTGTTGCGTTGAAGCCCCGCAGCCAGTAGATTGGGAGCTATCACAAGCTCCGGTCGAAAGGAGGGCCGCGTGGACTTCAATACGGGTAGTGGGCCTGGGGGAAAGTCGGAGCCGGGGGACTCGGCGCGGGGACCGGACGAAGGGCCGCCCAGAAGGACGCAGAGCCCGGGCGGCGAGTTCGACTACAAGGACCCGGTCCAGAGTTTTACGAGCACCGTGCGCCGGGTCGTTCTGGAGACGGTAGATTTTTTTCGGGGCATCGCCCGGCGGGGAGATTTCCTGAACCCTCTCATCTTCGCCCTGATCTGTTACGAGGTCTCGGTGATACTGGGGGGCCTGATCGGCGTGGTCGGCGCCCAGGGAGAGCAGGGCTTCGGGGCTTTCGTCGGTTCCGTGTTGCTCGCCCCGATATTCGCGACCATCGGTTTGCTGGTCGGGGCCGGCATCCTGCACCTGCTCGTCATGCTGGTCGTGGGTTCCAACAACGCCGGTTTTGAAGGGACTTTCCGGGTCATTTCGTACTCTTCGGTGACGTTGCTCGTCAGTTGGATCCCCTTTATAGGCTGGATCGCCAGCCTGTACGGGATCTACCTGGCCGTAATCGGGGTCAGGGAGGTGCACAACACGACCACGGGCCGGGCGGCGCTCGCGGTCCTGATACCCGCCATCGTGGTCTTCGTGCTGATCGTCCTGCTCATCGCGCTCGTAGGAGCCGCCCTGTTCTTCGGCACACAGCCGTAGAGGACCGTCCGGAGGTTTCGTAGTCGTTAGCCACCGACCCGCCCGCTCGCTATACTGAGCCTGTCAGAAGGCAAAGGGAGGAGTCCCATGGCGCAAACGGTTACCCTCATACCCGGTGATGGCATCGGTCCGGACCTGACGGATTCCGTCAGGGAGGTCATCGGGGCGCTCGACGTGGACATCGAGTGGGAGGTCGCCGAAGCCGGCGAGACGGTTATGGAGAAGGAGGGCACTCCCCTGCCGGAGTCCGTGCTGGAGTCTATCCGGCGCAACAAGGTAGCTATAAAGGGTCCTTTGACCACACCCGTTGGTACCGGCTTCCGCTCGGTGAACGTGGCGCTGCGCAAGGAGCTGGACCTGTATGCCAACGTGCGGCCGAGCCTGAGCCTGCCGGGCATAGACCTGCCCTACAGCGACATAGACCTCATTATCTACCGCGAGAACACCGAGGACCTCTACGCCGGGGTCGAGCACATGGTCGGCAAGCACGCGGCGGAGTCGATCAAGATCATCACCCGCGAGGGCACGGAGCGTATCTGCCGCATGGCGTTCGAGCGCTCCAGGGAGCAGGGCCGCAAGCACATAACGGTCGTCCACAAGGCGAATATCATGAAGTACACCGACGGCCTGTTCCGGGACGTCTTTTTCGAGGTCGCCAAAGACTACGAGAACGACTTCGAGGAGATCGACGACCGGATCGTGGACAACATGGCGATGCAGCTCGTAAACAAGCCGAACATGTACGATGTGCTGGTCTGCCCGAACCTCTACGGCGACATCCTCTCCGACCTGTGCGCCGGGCTGACCGGCGGGCTCGGCGTGGCGCCCGGGGCCAACATCGGGGAGGACCTGGCGGTCTTCGAGCCGGTCCACGGCTCCGCCCCCAAGTATGCCGGCCAGAACCGGGCGAACCCGCTCGCCACCCTGCTCTCGGCCAAGAACATGCTCTACTACCTGGGCTACAACGACCAGGCCGAGCGGATGCAAAAGGGCATAGAGGAGGCGCTCAAAAAGCCCGAGACGCGCACCAAGGACCTCGGCGGCTCAGCAGGGACCAAGGAGTTCACGGAGGCCATTGTCTCAAACCTGTGAGGAACGGGTAATATAAAGGCGCTTTGCGGATAGCGTTCTTTACGGAGACCTTTCTCCCGGCGACGGACGGCGTCGTCACCAGGCTGCGCCACACCGTGGAGCAACTGGTCGAGATGGGCGACGAGGTGATCATCTTCGCCCCCGCCCTCGGCGGCCCGGACACCTACGCGGGGGCGGAGATTTACCGGGTCCCCGGCGTCCGGTTTCCGCACTACCCGCAGATCCGGCTCTCCCCGCCTCATCCCGGCGTGGCCCGGGCCCTGAAGCGCTTCCGGCCCGACGTGGTCCACGCGGCGAACCCGGTCGTTCTGGGCCTGGGCGGTGTCTACCTGGCCCGCCGGAACAAGCTTCCGCTGGTCTGCTCGTACCACACGAACGTCGCGACTTACGCCCGCTACTACAAGCTGGGCCTCATGGTGAACTTCGCCCGCAACGCGACGCGCTTCGTGCACAACCAGGCCCAGGTCAACCTCTGTACCTCTAAGGTAACGATGGATTACCTGTTGAAAGAAGGCATCAAACGGGTGCGTCTGTGGCCGCAGGGGGTGGACGCCCGGCGCTTCTGCCCGGATCACGCCTCGGCGGAGATGCGCGAGAAGCTCTCCGGCGGCTACCCGGACCAGAAAGTCCTGGTCTACGTCGGACGCCTGGCGCCGGAGAAGCACATCGAGAAGCTCAAGGAGGTCTTCGCGGTGCCGGGGTGCCGGCTCGCCATCGTGGGCGACGGGCCGGCGCGCAACAAGCTGGAGTGGGCGTTCTCGGGCACGCCGACGGTCTTTACCGGCGTCCTGAAGGGTGAGGCACTGGCGCAGGCCTACGCCTCGGGAGACGTGTTCTTGTTCCCCTCGACGACGGAGACCCTGGGGATGGCCATGATCGAGGCCCTCGCCTCCGGGCTGCCGGTGGTGGCCGCCCGCAGCGGCGCCTCCCACGAGGTGGTGGACGACGATGAAACCGGGCTGCTCTACGAGCCGGGCTCCGGGGGCGATCTGGCCGCCGCCGTAGGACGGCTCGTGGAGGACGAGTCCGTGCGCCGGGAGATGGGCGCGAAGGCACGCCGCGCCGCCGAGGAGCGTAGTTGGGAGAACGCAACCCGGGTGTTACGCGGTTACTACGAGCGGGCCCGGACGCTGGCTTGAAAACCGCCCGGGAGCGTCTGCGGCGCGGGAGCGTCCGCTTTTCGAAGTTCTCCGTCGTGGGGTTCTCCAACGCCGTGGTGGACATCGGGACGTTGAACCTGCTGCTCTGGCTCGAGCCCACCCGGGAGGCGTGGCTGCTCTCCGTCTACAATGGTGTGGCGCTGGTGCTGGCGAATATCAACAGCTACCTATGGAACTCCCTGTGGACCTTCCGGGGACGCTCCAACTTCGGGCGCCGCCAGAACCTGCTGTTCTTCCTGCAAGCCCTGATCAACATCTCCGTCAGCAACGGTTTGTTTTATCTGCTCGTTCGGTTTCTGCTCGTCTACGACGTGGTGCCGGGCTGGCTCGCCGGAAACACCGCGAAGATCATCTCTATCGCGGTCGCCTCGTTTATCAGCTTTTTCCTGATGCGCTACCTGGTCTTCTCGCACAAGCGGTGGTTCAACGGCCGCTTGTAAGAGCATCGGACGCGTGCTAAATTAGTGCAGCGCGAAAGCAATGCGGAAGTAGCTCAGCTGGTAGAGCATCACCTTGCCATGGTGAGGGTCGCGGGTTCGAATCCCGTCTTCCGCTCTGGCCGCGGGGCCGCAGGCTTCGCCTCTGGCAGGCCGTGGTATTGGCGGCATGGCCGAGTGGTTAGGCAAGGGTCTGCAAAACCCTGTACCCCGGTTCGATTCCGGGTGCCGCCTCTTGGCGGGAACGGGCGATTAGCTCAGGGGGAGAGCGCTTCCTTGACGCGGAAGAGGTCAGTGGTTCGAATCCACTATCGCCCACCCTCATAACCGGCCGCTGCTCCTTGTCTCCCCGAACCCGACAGGCGCGTATCCTTTGCGGGTAAAATCCAGGGGGATTATTGTTTCTTATAGACACCCGGAGGATCTCAGATGACGGTAGTCAAGCTACCCGACGGTAGAGAGTTGGAGGTAGAGCCCGGCGATAGGGCGCGGGACGTGGCCGAGAGGATCGGCAAGCGGCTCGCGCGCGACGCCGTGGTGGCGAAGCTGGATGGGGAGGTGGTGGACCTCGATGCCCCGGTGGAGGGGGGGGAGGAGTTCGAGGTCGTAACCGGCGACTCGCCGGAGGGGCTCTACGTGCTGCGCCACTCCACGGCCCACGCGATGGCGCAGGCCATCCTGGAGCTGTACCCGGGCAGCAAGCTCACCATCGGGCCGCCCATAGAGAACGGCTTTTACTACGACATCGAGGTCAACGGCCGCATCACCGACGAGGACCTGCCGCGCATCGAGGAGCGGATGCGCGAGATCTCCGAGCGCGATCTCCCCATATACTGCGAGCGGGTCTCGAAGGCGGAGGCCGAAGAGCTCTACAGGGACAACCCCTACAAGCTGGAGCTCATAGAAGACCTCGAAGACGGCGACATCACGATGTACCGCCAGGGAGATTTCTTCGACCTGTGCCGCGGGCCGCACGTCCCGAGCACGGGACGGCTCGGGGCGTTCAAGCTCCAGAACATCGCCGGGGCCTACTGGCGTGGCGACGAGAAGAACACCATGCTCACCCGCATCTACGGCACGGCCTGGCCGACGGAGAAACAGCTCAAGGCGTACCTGCGGCGGCTGGAGGAAGCTAAAGCCCGGGACCACCGCAAGCTCGGACGCGAGCTGGAGCTCTTCACCTTCTCCCCGGACGTGGGCGCGGGCGTGCCGCTCTTTATGCCGAAGGGCGAGACGGTGCGGCACCTGATGGAAGCTTACGTGCGGGAGGTGCAGACCCGCCACGGCTACGACCACGTCTGGACCGGCCACCTGGTAAACGAGAAGCTCTATGAGAAGTCCGGCCACCTGGAGCACTACCTGGACTCCATGTACCCGCCGATGGTGGACGGGGAGACCCGGTACCGGCTCAAGCCGATGAACTGCCCGAGCCATATGACGCTCTTCAACTCGCGGGCGCACTCCTACCGGGACCTGCCGGTGCGCTACGCCGAGTTCGCCACGCTCTACCGCTACGAGAAAAGCGGCGAGCTGAACGGCCTCACCCGGGTACGCAGCCTTACCCAGGACGATGCCCACGTGTTCTGCACCGAGGACCAGGTTCAGGAAGAGTTCGCGGGGGCGTTGGAGATCATCCGCGAGGTACTGGACACCTACGGCTTTACCGACTACCGGGTGCAGCTCTCCATGCGCGACCCGGACGACACCAAGTACATCGCCGACGAGGAGAAGTGGGGCCGGGCCGAGCGGGAGCTGCGCGAGGCGCTCGATACCGCCGGCATCCAGTACGAGGAGGTCTCCGGCGAGGCGGCGTTCTACGGCCCGAAGGCCGACTTCATGGCGAAGGATGTGCTCGGCCGGGAGTGGCAGCTCTCGACCATCCAGGTGGACTTTATCCAGCCCGCCCGGCTCGGCTGCGAGTACGTGGGCGAGGACGGGGAGACGCACACCCCGGTCCTGTTGCACCGGGCGGTAACGGGCTCCACGGAGCGCTTTCTGGCCGTCCTCATCGAGCACTACGCCGGGTCCTTCCCGCTGTGGCTCGCGCCGGTGCAGGCCGTCGTCATCCCGGTCGCCGACCGGCACCTCGACTACGCCCGCCGGGTGCAGGAGGAGCTTTCGGAGGTTGGCTTGCGGGTCGAGGTGGACGGCTCGCAGAACAGCATGCAGAAGAAAATCCGGGAGAACGCCCGCCAGAAAGTGCCGTACCTCCTGATCGTGGGCGACAGGGAGGTTCAGGACGGGACGGTCAACGTCCGGCGCCGGGGCGACAAGGGGCAGGAGGCGTTGAAGGTCGGCGATTTTGCGCGAAGCGCGGTAAAAGAGGTCGCGTCGCGAGATTCTCGATTCTTATAGACACAAGTAGCGCGAGCGGAGTATAATAACCTTTGTTGTGGGGTCTGCGCCCGTTCGGCGCCTCATCGAAGCAGGTTCGAGCGGAGTTTGCAGACCCGAAATTTAGTTTTGGAAGGAGTGGTGCACAGTAGCCGCTGAAGAAGAGCCGCGGATCAACGGCCAGATCCGGGCCCGCTCGGTACGGTTGATCTCCGAGAGCGGGGAGCAACTGGGGATAAAGCACATTCGGGAGGCGATGGACTACGGCGAGAGGGCGGACCTGGACCTCGTCGAGGTCGCGCCGAACGCCAACCCGCCGGTCGTACGCCTGATGGACTACGGCAAGTACAAGTATCAGAAGGAGCAGGCCCGCAAGGCCGCCCGCAAAAAGCAGGTGACCATCAACGTCCGGGAGATAAAGCTCCGGCCCAAGATCGGGGACCACGACTTCGAGACGAAGAAGGGTCACGTCCAGCGCTTCCTGAAGGGCGGCGACAAGGTAAAGGTGACGATCATGTTCCGGGGCCGCGAGGTTCAGCACCCGGAGTTGGGCGAGCGGCTGCTGCGACGGCTGGCGAATGACCTGGAGGAGATCGGGCGCATCGAGAGCCAGCCCAACCTCGACGGGCGCAACATGGTGATGGTCATGGCCCCGAAGAAGGAGGCCGCCAAACCCGCGGAAGACCGGGAGAAGAGCGCCTCCCGCAACTGACCCGGCCGTCTGGTACACTCTGATCCGCTGTAGCGGGCGGCCTTCGCTGGCCGCTCCGGGGCGACACGGCCTCGACTCCCGTGCCGCGAGCCCCTGTAACCGGTAACGTAGAGAAACGTGGAGGAAAACATGCCGAAGATGAAGTCCCACCAGGGCGCGAGCGGGCGCTTCAAGGTCGGGAAAAAGGGGAAGGTCCGGCGCCGCCGGGCCGGCCACAACCACATCCTGGAGAAGAAGCACCCCAAACGCAAGCGCCGCCTGAACAGCGAGACGGCCGTCAGTGCCGCCGACGAGAAGCGCGTCAAGCGCCTGCTGGGGGTGAGGTAGCATGGCCCGCACCGCGCGCAGCGTCCACGCCCGTAAAAAGCGCCGGAAGGTGCTGGAGCAGGCCAAGGGCTACCGGGGGACAAAGCATACCTCGTACAAGCGGGCCAAGGAGCAGGTCTGGAAGAGCGGCGTCTACGCCTACGAGGGCCGCAAGCAGCGCAAACGAGACTTCCGGTCGCTCTGGATCCAGCGCATCAACGCCGCCGCCCGGGAGCACGGCATGTCGTACTCGCAGTTCATTCACGGGGTGCGCTTCGCCGAGATAGACCTGGACCGCAAGATCCTGGCCGACCTCGCCGCCACCGAGCCCGCGGCTTTCGCCGCCGTGGCCGAGAAGGCGAAGGACGCCCTGCAGGCCGCGTAGAGACCGCGCCGCCGCAGGCCAGTGATCGGGCTCAAGCGGGCGGCGAAGCTCCAGCAGAAGAAGCACCGGGAGGCCGAGAAGCTGTTTCTGGCCGAGGGGGAGGCCCTGATCCGGGAGTCCCCCGAACCTCCCCAACAACTCTTCGATGATGCGGAGTCCCTGCGGCGGCTCTCGACCCTGAAGACCCCGACCGGTCCGGTCGGGGTCTTTCCTTTTCTGGACGTGCCGGTAGCAGGGTTGCTGGCTGACTGCGACCGGATAGCACTGCTGCACGGCGTCCAGGACCCCGGCAACGTGGGGACCATGATCCGGGCCGCCCACGCCTTCGACGCCGGGGTGGCCTTATCTTACGGTTGCGCCGACCTGTACAACCCCAAAACGGTCCGGGCCACCATGGGCTCCATCTTCCACGCCCCCGTAGCCCGGGAGCTGGACACCGGAGATTTCTTGCGGGCCGCGCGCGAAGCAGGTTTTGCCGCCGTTGCCGCCATGCCTGAGGGAGAAAAAAGCCCCCGGACACTACCCGGCGGGCCTCTGATCGTGGTGATCGGTGCCGAGGGCGGTGGGCTGCCGGAGGAGGTGGTGGCCCGCTGCGACGTGCCGGTATCCATCCCCTCACGGGCGGCCTCGCTCAACGCCGCGATGGCGGCTGCCATCCTGCTCTACGAGGCGTATATGCGTGTGCTACCATAGCGCACCATATGTCGGTCACAGGGCGCATAGAAGAGGTTAAATCCGAGGCGCTCCGGGCTGTCGCCGGCGCGGGTTCGACGGCGGAGTTGGAGAACGCCCGCGTCAAGTACCTCGGCCGCTCGGCGGAGCTTACCGACATCAAGAAGAGCATCGGCAAGCTCCCCCCCGAAGATCGCAAAGAGGTAGGCCGGGTCTCGAACGTAGCGTCGCGCGAGATAGAGAGCGCTCTGGCTTCCAGGACGAAAGCCCTCGCCGCCGCCGAAAGGGAAGCCCGGTTGCGGGAAGAGGCGGTGGACGTGACGCTGCCCGGGGTGCCGTACCCGAAGGGGCACCTGCACCCCACGCTCCGGGTCATAGACGAGGTCGTGGATTTCTTCGTGGGGCTCGGCTACCGGGTGGCCGAGGGGCCGGAGGCCGAGACCGACTACTACAACTTCACCGCGCTCAACATCCCGCCGGGCCACCCGGCGCGCAGCGAGCACGACACCTTCTTCCTCGACGAGGGGCTGGTATTGCGGACCCACACCTCGCCGGTCCAAATCCGGACGATGCTCGAAGGGGAGCCGCCGGTCTACGTGGTGGTACCCGGCAGGACCTACCGGCGCGACTCCGACCCGACCCACACCCCGATGTTCCACCAGATCGAGGGCCTCGCGGTGGACCGCGGCCTCACCCTGGCCCACCTCAAGGGCACCCTGGCGGCGATGGCCCGCCACGTCTTCGGGGAGGGGCTGAAGGTCCGGCTCCGGCCGGGCTACTTCCAGTTCGTCGAGCCGGGCGTCGAGATGGACCTGAGCTGCTTTGTCTGTGACGGCACGGACCCCAACTGCAAGGTCTGCAAGGGGGCCGGGTGGCTGGAGATGCTCGGCGCGGGCATGGTCGACCCCGCGGTGCTCGAAGAGGTCGGCTACGACCCGGAAGAGTACACCGGCTTCGCCTTCGGGATGGGGCCGGACCGGATGGCGATGGTCAAGTACGGCATCCCGGACCTCCGTATGTTCTTCGAGGGCGACCTGCGCTTCCTGAAGCAGTTCTAGTCAAAGAGGAGTGAGACCTTGCGCGTTCCGTTAAGCTGGCTCCGCGAGTACGTGGACTTCGACCTCTCGACCGGCGAGCTGGTCGAGCTCATCTCCCTGCGCGTGCAGGAGGTGGACGGCGTCTCACGCCTCGGGGTCCTCGAAGGCGAGGTCGTCGTCGGCGAGGTGGTGGAGTTCGGGCCCCACCCCAACGCCGACCGGCTGTCGGTCGCGAAGGTAAACCTCGGCGGGCGGGAGGTCCAGATCGTGGCCGGCGCTCCGAACCCCTACCCCGGCGCCCGGGTCCCCGTGGTGCTGCCCGGCAGCGTCATGGCCGACGGCACGAAGCTGAAAAAGGCGAAGCTGCGGGGCCTGGAGTCCTACGGGATGATGATGAGCGAGCGGGAGCTGGGGATCTCCCAGGAGCACACCGGCATACTGCTCCTGGACGACACCTGCGAGGCCGGCTCTCCGGTCGAAGACTACTTCCCGGTGGGCGAGACGGTGCTGGAGATAGACGTCTTTCCCAACCGGCCGGATTTGTGGGGCATGATCGGGGTGGCCCGGGAGCTGGCCGCGCTGCTGCATACGGAGCTGCGCATCCCCGAGCCGGCCTTCGGTACCGGCGGCGAACCCACGGAAGCCTACACGCTCCGGGTCGAGGCGGAAGACCTCTGTCCCCGGTACGACCTGCGCCGGGTGTCCGGCGTGGAACCCGGCAGGGTCGCCCCGCTGGAGATGCGGCGCCGGATCTTCGCCGCCGGGATGCGGCCCATCAACGCGGTGGTGGACGCCACCAACTACGTCATGCTGGAGACCGGCCAGCCCATCCACGTCTTCGACGCGAAGCTGGTCCGCGAGGGGATCGTCGTCCGCCGGGCGCGTTCGGGCGAAGAGATAACCCTCCTCGACGGCTCCGTCCGAACCCTCGACGAGGAGATGCTCCTGATCGCCGACGAGGAACGGGGCCTGGTCATCGCCGGGGTCATGGGGGCTGAGGAGGCGGAGGTGGGCGACGAGACCACCGACGTGCTCGTAGAGGTCGCCAACTTCGACGGCCGCAACATCCTGGAGACCTCCCAGAAGCTCGGGCTCCGCACCGACGCCTCCGGGCGCTTCGAGCGCGGCCTGGACCCGAACATGGTCGGTTACGCGATGGACCGGGTCACGGGCCTGCTGGCAGAGGAAACCGGGGGCCGGGCAGCCGCCGATACATTGAGCCACTACCCGGAGCCGGTGGTGCCCTGGGAAGTGCCGCTGCGCCTGGAACGGGCGAAGTTGCTGCTCGGCATGCCGGTCGAGAAAGAGGAGGCAACCGGCATTCTCCGCTCGTTGGGCTGCGAGATCCAGGGCGAAGACGGCCGGCTGGTGGCTGGAGTACCGACGTTCCGGCGGGATCTACGCCGGGAGGCCGACCTGATCGAAGAGTTGGGGCGGCTTATGGGTCTCGACCGCGTACCGGAAGACCTGCCGGGCGTCCCGCAACCGGGAGGGCTGACCTCCGGGCAGCGCAAGACCCGGCTCCTGCGCCGGACGCTGGCCGACCTGGGGCTGGCCGAGGCTATAACCTACCCCTTTGGGCCCGACCGCTGGTGGCGGGACCTCGGCCTCGATAGCCACGGAGACGTGGTGCGGTTGAAGAACCCTCTGAGCCAGGAGGGGAGCAACCTGCGTTCCACGCTGCTGCCGGGGCTGCTCGATGCCGCCGCCCGCAACCGCGCCTTCGGGCTGCGCGGTGGAGCACTGTTCGAGGTGGGGCGGGTGTTTCTGTCCAACGCGCCGGAGGACCGGGACGCTTCGCTCCGGTTCCGGCTTACTGGAGAGCTACCGGCTTCGGCTTCCGCCAGCGGCCTCATGGGCGTCCAAGAGTACCCCAGGGTGGGGGCGGTGCTCGCCGGTATCTTGCAACCGGCGGGCTGGAACGTGGCCGAGCGGCGGGCTGGCTTTTTCGAGGCTAGGGGTCTCGTGGAGCGGCTCGTGCCCGGGGCTACTTTCGAGCCCGGTGGCGGGGGCTTCCTGCATCCAGGACGCCGCGCGGCGGTCCGGGTGGATGGCGTGGAAGCCGGGTGGGTCGGGGAGCTGCACCCCGAGGTCGCCGGAAAGTTTGGGCTGGAGGGCTGGCCGGCCGCGGCCTTCGAGTTGGACGCGGAGATCTGCGAGCCGGACCCGGAACCGCGTTTCGAGGCGTATGCCAACGTTCCGGCGGTCGGGCGCGACCTGGCGGTCGTCGTGGACCGGCAGGTCCGGGTCGGAGACCTGCTGGAGGGCGTGCGGTCGCTCCGAAGCCCTCTGCTAAAGGAGCTTCGCGTCTTCGACGTGTACGAGGGCGGACAGGTGCCCGAGGGGAAAAAGAGCGTCGCCCTGAGCTTCACTTTCCAGGGCGAGGAGACCCTCACCGACGAAACGGTCAACGACGAGATGGGCCGTGTATCGGGCCTGCTGGAAGCGGAGTTCGGCGCCAGCGTTAGAACTTCCTAGGTCTACCCGGCGCGGGAAGCAAAGCTGGCCCTGGTTATTGAACGGACCTGCCCGTAAGCTACCTGTAAGTCAGGTCTTACGAAGGGAGGTCCGGATGAACGGGAGGCCGCCGAACGTCGTCAACGCCCGGGCGGTGCCGGAACAGGAACTGGGGAAAGGCCGCATCTTCGCCCGCGACGCGAACCTGGGACGCGCTGCGGGGAGCGTGAACGTAGGGCTGGTTCTGCAGACGGTGCCCCCGGGTAAGCAGTCGGCGCCGGAGCACTACCACATGGTGGAGGAGGAGATCTTCTACGTGCTCGGGGGGCGTGGGACCCTGCTCCAGGACGGGGAGCCGGTGCCGGTGGAAGAAGGGGACGTTATCTCCTTTCCGGCGGGCACGAAAGTCTCGCACGCTTTCGTCGCGGACAGGGAGGAAGAGCTGCGGTTCCTGGCGTTCGGCCAGCGGAGCTCCGACGAGGTCGCTGTCCAGCCGCGATCCGGCAAGGTGCTCGTCCGGTCGTTGGGCTTCGGCGGGTACCTGGGGGAGGAGGCCGACTACTTCGACGGGGAGCCCGTCTAGAGACCGCCGGCTACACCAGGCGTCAGGGCCGCTCCCACTCCGAGTCCAGGATACTCATCAGGATGGCGTCGCGGAAGGCGCCGTCGCGCTTTATCGCCTGGCGGAGACGGCCTTCCTTCTGGAAGCCGAGCTTCTCGTAGGCGGCGATCGCGGGCTCGTTGAACTCGAAGACGCTCAGGCCCACCCGGTGTAGCCTCAGCTCGCCGAAAGCGTAGTCGAGGAGCGTGGAGATGGCGTCGGCGCCGTGTCCCCGGTCCCGGTCTTCCGGGTGGCCGAGTATCACGGAGAGGTCGGCCGAGGCGTTTGCCTCGCTAAGGTTCATCAGGCTGATCACGCCTATAGGCTCCCGCTCGCCTCTGACGTGGATGGCGAACGAGTCGTCCGTTATGGACTTCTCGCGCTCCTCGAAGAGCCGCTCGACGGCGGAGCGGCCCAAAGGAGCCGCCGTCCAGCTCGTCAGATACCAGATGCCCGGGTCGCCGTACCAGCCGGCATAGAGCGCGTAGTTCTCCCGGACGTGGCGGCGAAGCTCCACGTTCTCGCCGACCAGCTTCTTTGTCCTCCCGGATAGCCGCACGGCTGAAATATACCCGGTTTGGGGAGCGCGTACTCTGTTAAACTTACTTTCTTATGAAGATCGTCCCGGATCGACTGGTGCCTCTGGGCTTCGGCAAGTTCGTACGCTCCGACAGGATCGTAGCGCTCGTGCCCATCGAGGAGGAGCGCGGCAGCGGCCGCCGCACGCTGGTCTACGTGGAGAACCTGGCGGAGCCGCTGGTGGCCGGGCGGACGGAGGCGACCATCCTGCGCGACATGGTCGGGGCCGAGAGCGGTACGGTGGAGTTGCTGCGGGAGCTTCAGGCCCAGATCGGGCAGGTCCGCCCGCTGCTGAAGTCCTCGATCCGCTCGGAGGCGGGCCTCGACCTGGACCAGCTCTCCCGCCGCATCTCGGAGCTTACCGGCGAGTAGTGGGGGCCGGTAGCCCGCTGCCGGTGAGCTTCTACGACCGCGACCCGCGCGAGGTCGCGGTTGACCTGCTGGGGTGCATACTCGTTCACGATACGCCCGAGGGCCGCGCGTCCGGCTACATCGTGGAGACGGAGGCCTACCGTCCCGAGGACCCGGCCTGCCACGCGTATAAAGGGCCGACGATGCGTAACCGCACCATCTTCGGCGCGCCGGGGCTGGCCTACGTGTACCCGTCCTACGGGACGCACCGCCTGATCAACGTCGTCTGCGAAGCCGAGGGGGTGGGGAGCGCCGTCCTGATCCGGGCGCTCAGACCCCGCGAAGGCCAGGAATTGATGGCCGGGCGCCGCGGCCGCACCAAAGACCTGTGCACCGGTCCCGGCCGGCTCACCCAGGCGCTCGGTATTACGCTGGACCACGACGGACACTGCCTGGCCGAACCGCCGGTCAGCATTCTCTGGGAAGAGCCGCCCGACGAGGAGATAGTCTCCACCACCCGCATCGGCATCAGCCGGGGGACGGAGCTGCCGTGGCGCTACCTGCTCCACGGCGATCCGGACGTGTCGGTCCGGCCCCGGGGCCTGGCTGACCGCGGCCTGCGGCGCTCGGCCTGGCGTCCGTAGCCTCGGGCGTGGTTTCCGGCGGGGGGTCGTAGCGGGAGGTGTCTACGCCCTCGAAATCCTCCGCCGGCTCACCTTCCAGAACCTGTTCCGTGTAGGCTCGCCAGATAACGGCCGGGGGCTCCACGGGGCCGACGTGGTTGCCACCGAGGTTCAGGAGCCCTTCGAGGGTCGCGCCGCCCTCGGCGTAGCCCATCCACACGGCGGTCGCGAGCTGTGGGGTGTACCCGACGAACCAGGAGTCGAAAAAACGCTCGCTGGTTCCGGTCTTCCCGGCGACGGTCCGGTCTGCGAGGGCCGCCTTGTAGGCGATGCCCCGCTCGATGTTCCCCACCAGGATCTCGGTGGCCTTCGCGGCCACCTCGGGGGAGACGACCTGCTCCTCCCGCGGCTCCTCGGGGGCGGTGTACAGAACTTCCTCGTCGGCCCGGCCTTCGTTCTCTACAACGCGGGAGATCGTGCGCAGCTCCACCTTCCGGCCCCCGTTCGCGAGGGTGGTGTAGGCGTGGGCCATGTCCAGCGGGGAGACCTCCTCGGTTCCGAGCACGAGCGAGGGGTGCGGCGTCTCGCCGAGGTCCGCCGAGACGCCGAGCTTCCGGGCTACCTCCGCGACCGCGCCGGGGCCGTTCGCGAGGCCAGCGCCGTCCGAGTCCAGGACCAGGTCCGTGAACACGGTGTTGTCGGAGAGCCAGAGGGCTTTTTCGAGGGTGATGCGGCCGTTGTGCGCGCCGTCGAAGTTCTCTACCTCCCACGTTTCGGCCCGCCCGTTGTCGTGCGGCACCTCGTATGTCTTCGGCTCCGAGACGAACCGGGCCTTGGGGTCTATACCCTGCTCCAGCGCCGCGACGAGCGCGAAGGTCTTGAACGAGCTGCCGGGTTGACGCCGGGCCTGGGTGACGAGGTCGAACTGCGAGCCCTCGTCCCGGTCGCCGACCATCGCCTTTATCGCGCCGCTCCCGGGCTCGATGGAGACGAGGGCCGCGTCCGGGCTGCCGGGATAGCCCAGATACCCCGCCGGGCCGTATAGCAGCTCGCGAGCGGCGACCTGGGCCTGGAGGTCGAGGGTGGTGTACACGCTGAGGCCACCACGCAAGGCGGTGCGGGCCCCCAACTCGTCTACCAGCTCTTTCTGGACGAGGGCGGCGTACTCCCGGCTTACCGGCGATCCTTCGAGTCCCGTGTCCAGCACCGGCGTCAGCGGCCACTCCTCTGGCAGCGGCTCTTCGCGGGCGGCGGTGTACTCCTCTTCGGTAATATAGCCGTTGGCCAGCATCCGCTGCAGGACGAGTTCGCGTTGGGAGGTAGCGGCTTCCCGGTCGGTGCCCAGCGTAGAGGGCGACCAGACCAGGCCGACGAGGGTCGCAGACTCGGCGAGCGTCAGGTCCTCGACCGGCTTGTCGAAGTACGTGCCGGCGGCGGCCGCGGCCCCGTAGGCGTTGTTGCCGAAGTACGCGGTGTTGAGGTAGTTGACCAGGATCTCGTCCTTACCCATCTGGCGCTCGGCCTGGATCGCCATCGCGGCCTCCTTTAGCTTGCGCGCGACCGTAGGTTCCTGCGAGAGGTAGGCGTTGCGGACGTACTGCTGGGTGATGGTGCTCGCCCCCTCGATGGCACCCCCGGCCCGGAGGTCCACGTAGAGAGCGCGCATGATCCCCCAGAGGTCCACCCCCGGGTGTTCTCTGAACCGCTCGTCTTCCTTGGCCACCAGCGCGTTGAGCAGGCTCGGGGGCATCTCCTCCAGGGTGGCGGCCTGGCGGTTCTCGCCGTGGAAGATCGTGCCGATAACGCGCCGCGACCCCTCGGTGTCTCCCAGGGGCTCCGAGTACAGGTAGGTCGGCGAGGTGGAGGCCTGATCCGGCCCGCTCAACTTACCCACGCTATGCACGAGGCCGAGGGCCCCGCCCAGGAGGAAGCTCGCGACAGCTGTTATGATGCATAGAGACAACACACCCGCTATACGGGTGGCCTTCGAGAGGAATCGGCTTACGGCCGAGTTGCGTCTGCGGGAAACCGCGAGGTCGTGGACCGCCTTCCCGACATCGGACCATCTGGAGTTGCCGTTTCCCCTCCCGTTTCTCTGACGGGTACGCGACATCGGTCCCGTATACTACAGCAGCCGCTACTGTTTAACACCGGCGGCACATACGCTAAATTAACCGCATGGACTCTCAAGAGGTATTCCGCAACGCCGTAGACGTGATCCCGCGCGACGAGTTGGAGCTTCGGCTCGCCAGCGGGGAAGGGCTGCGGGTAAAGTTAGGTATAGACCCCACCGCGCCGGACATTCACCTGGGCTTCGCGGTGGTCTTGAAAAAGCTGCGTGATTTTCAAGACCTCGGGCACACGGCTGTGCTGGTGATCGGGGACTATACCGCCCGCGTGGGCGACCCGTCCGGGCGCTCCAAGACACGGCCCATCCTGTCGCCAGAAGAGATCCAGGCCAACACCGCGACCTACCTGGAGCAGGCGTACCTGATCCTGGACCGCGGCCGCACGGAGGTCCGCCGCAATTCCGAGTGGCTCGCGCCCCTGACGCTGGCCGATATCATCCACCTCACCCGGGCTACGACCGTCGCCCGCATCCTGGAGCGCGACGACTTCGCCAAACGCTACGGGGCGGGAGAGGGAATCTCTCTAACCGAGCTGCTCTATCCCCTCATGCAGGCCTACGACTCGGTTGCGATAGACGCCGACGTAGAGCTCGGCGGCACCGACCAGCTCTACAACCTGCTCATGGGCCGCCAGGTGATGGAGTACTACGGCAAGCGTCCCCAGTGCGTTCTCACCACGCCGCTGCTCGTCGGCACCGACGGCTCGATGAAGATGAGCAAGTCCCTCGGTAACTACATCGGCGTTACCGAACCGCCCAGCGAGATGTTCGGCAAGGCCATGAGCATCCCCGACGAGGTGATGCCGGATTACTACGCGTTGCTCCTCGACCGCCCCCAGCCCGATGCCGAACCCGTCGAGCAGAAGCGGGAACTGGCCCGCTCCCTGGTGCGGTGGCTCCACGGCGAGGAGGCCGTCGCCGAGGCCGAGCAGACCTTCGACCGGGTGGTGCGCCGCGAGGTCCCGGACGACGTTCCCGAAGTGCCGGTGCCCGCGGGAGAGGAGGTCTGGATCGTGGACCTGATCACCGCCTCCGGCTTCGCCGCAACCAACGGCGAGGCCCGGCGCTTTATCCGGGGCGGCGCCGTGCGGGTCGGCGGCGAAGTGGTCCACGACGAGAAGCTCTCGCTCGACCCGGTGGCCCTGGACGGCCAGGTCCTTCAGGTCGGCAAACGCCGCTATGCCCGGCTGGTCCCGGACCCCCGTTGAGTTCGGGTAGCTAGCTGCTACAATACTCCGCGTGGCGGTAACAAGCGGTTTCTTGGAAGTTACACGAAATTTTCATCAGACCGTTGACAACCGCGGGGAAGTTGGTATACTCCTCAAGGCATGACGGTAAACGACTTGACAACCGAATCGAGGCGCGCAGGGTAGTTCTCCCGACAGACTGGGAGCAGATACCGGGCCCACCGAAAGGTGGGCGTTTTAGTCGCTTTGAGGAGGTCTCGTTCCGTCGAGGCTCCGCCGAGAGGCCAGGGGCTTGGAGGCTTTGAAAACTGAATAGCAGCAAAAGATAGGGCAGTAATACACAAACCTGTCAATCACGCCGAGACCGACTCTCCGCGACCCGGGAGTAAAAACTTGAGGTCGCCGCGCGGGTAGCGCCCGCACCAACCACGACTCGAAGCTCCGTAAGGAGCCGCAAGTCTAGTTCGGAGAGTTTGATCTTGGCTCAGGACGAACGCTGACGGTGTGCTTTAGACATGCAAGTCGAACGAGAAAGCCCTTCGGGGTGAGTAAAGTGGCGAACGGGTGCGTAACACGTGGGTAACCTGCCCCTCGCAGGGGGATAACCGGGGGAAACCCCGGCTAATACCCCGTACGCTCCGGGGCCCGCATGGGTTCCGGAGGAAAGGTAGCTTCGGCCATCCGGCGAGGGATGGGCCCGCGGCGCATTAGCTAGTTGGTGAGGTAACGGCTCACCAAGGCTACGATGCGTAGCTGGTCTGAGAGGATGATCAGCCACACTGGGACTGAGACACGGCCCAGACTCCTACGGGAGGCAGCAGTCGGGAATCTTGCGCAATGGGCGAAAGCCTGACGCAGCAACACCGTGTGAGTGAGGAAGGTCTTCGGATCGTAAAGCTCTGTTGTTGGGGACGAAGGGCGAAGGGTTAATAGCCCCTAGCCTGACGGTACCCTTCGAGGAAGCCCCGGCTAACTACGTGCCAGCAGCCGCGGTAATACGTAGGGGGCGAGCGTTGTCCGGAATTATTGGGCGTAAAGAGCGTGTAGGCGGCCTGGTAAGTCTGCCGTGAAACCCCGGGGCTCAACCCCGGGCGTGCGGTGGATACTGCTAGGCTAGAGGGTGGTAGAGGCGAGTGGAATTCCCGGTGTAGCGGTGAAATGCGCAGATATCGGGAGGAACACCAGTAGCGAAGGCGGCTCGCTGGGCCACTCCTGACGCTGAGACGCGAAAGCTAGGGGAGCGAACAGGATTAGATACCCTGGTAGTCCTAGCCGTAAACGATGAACACTAGGTGTGGGCGGAGTCGAATCTGTCCGTGCCGCAGCTAACGCGTTAAGTGTTCCGCCTGGGGAGTACGGCCGCAAGGCTAAAACTCAAAAGAATTGACGGGGGCCCGCACAAGCAGCGGAGCATGTTCTTTAATTCGATGCAACGCGAAGAACCTTACCTGGGCTTGACATGGCACTGCAAGCGCACGGAAACGTGTGACCTTCGAGGGTGTGCCACAGGTGCTGCATGGCTGTCGTCAGCTCGTGTCGTGAGATGTTGGGTTAAGTCCCGCAACGAGCGCAACCCCCGTGGCGTGTTGCCAGCATTAAGTTGGGGACTCACGCCAGACTGCCGGTGACAAACCGGAGGAAGGTGGGGATGACGTCAAGTCATCATGGCCCTTACGCCCAGGGCTAGAAACGTGCTACAATGGCATGCACAAAGGGTAGCAAGACCGCGAGGTGGAGCGAATCTCATCAAAGCATGTCTAAGTTCGGATCGAAGTCTGCAACTCGACTTCGTGAAGGCGGAGTTGCTAGTAATCGCGGATCAGAACGCCGCGGTGAATACGTTCCCGGGCCTTGTACACACCGCCCGTCACACCACGGGAGTAGGCAATACCCGAAGTCGGCGCAGCCAACCGGTTCTACCGGGGGCGGTCGGCGAAGGTAGGGCTTGCGACTGGGGTGAAGTCGTAACAAGGTAGCCGTACCTGAAGGTGCGGCTGGATCACCTCCTTTCTAGGGAGCAGGTTAGGGTGGCAACACCCGACCGATCGGACGCCCGCCTATGGTGGCTCAAGCTCGCCGCCGGGCGTACCGCTCTAGGATACTTCGACCGGTCTCTAAACCGGCGTGGGGTTTGTGTCTGCTTTGTCGAGTAGCTGCTGTTCAGTTTTCAGGGCCTTTCGGGCTCTGAGGTCGAAAGTGGAGCGTGCGCCCGCGAGAGCGAAGGCGCTTGGTCTTTGAAAACTGCATAGCGCGAAACCGAGAACCATTAAGATAATAAGGGCGTATGGTGGATGCCTTGGCACCGAAAGCCGATGAAGGACGTGGCAAGCTGCGATAAGCCGTGTGAAGCCGCAAGCGGGCTATGAAGCACGGATCTCCGAATGGGGAAACCCGGCACGGGTAACGCCGTGTCACCCGCACCTGAACACATAGGGTGCGAGGAGGGAACCCGGGGAAATGACACATCTGAGTACCCGGAGGAAAAGAAAGAAATTCTCGATTCCCTGAGTAGTGGCGAGCGAAAGGGGAGTAGCCCAAACCTGATGCGTGGAAGCCTGCGGGCGTTGCGCGTCGGGGGTTGTAGGGCCAACGTGGTCGCCCCGCAGGGCGGCCGGGGAGTTACAAACCGCGCGGGTAGCTGAATGGACTGGAACGTCCGGCCGTAGAGGGTTAGAGCCCCGTAAGCGAAACTCGGGCGGCTCCCCGCTTGGTACCTGAGTAAATCCGGACACGGGAAACCCGGATTGAATCTGCGGGGACCACCCCGCAAGGCTAAACACTAACGGTGACCGATAGTGAACCAGTACCGTGAGGGAAAGGTGAAAAGTACCCCGCAAGGGGAGTGAAACAGTACCTGAAACCATACGCTTACAAGCGGTCGGAGCGGATCTTTTAGATCCGTGACGGCGTACTTTTTGCATAACGGGCCAGCGAGTTGCTGGTGTCTGGCAAGGTTAAGCGAGAGCGAGCCGAAGCGAAAGCGAGTCTGATAAGGGCGTGCAGTCAGATGCCGCAGACCCGAAACCGGGTGAGCTATCCATGGCCAGGCTGAAGCGGGGGTAAGACCTCGTGGAGGGCCGAACCGACCTGGGTTGAAAACCGGGCGGATGAGCTGTGGATAGGAGTGAAAGGCTAATCAAACCCGGCGATATCTGGTTCTCCCCGAAATATATTTAGGTATAGCCTGGCGTGTTTCGTCGCGGGTGTAGAGCACTGTTTGGACGCGGGGCCCCACAAGGTTACCAACTTCAGATAAACTCCGAAGACCGTGGACGTTAGAGCGCCGGAGTCAGGGGCCGGGGGATAAACTTCGGTTCCGAGAGGGAAACAACCCAGACCGTCGGCTAAGGTCCCTAAATAACGGCTAAGTGGTGCAAAGGATGTGGCGCTGCACAGACAACCAGGATGTTGGCTTAGAAGCAGCCATCATTTAAAGAGTGCGTAATAGCTCACTGGTCAAGTGGTGTTGCGCCGAAAATTCATCGGGCCTAAAAGTCGTTTACCGAAGCCGCGGACTTCATAGCTAGCGCTGTGGAGTGGTAGGGGAGCATCCTGTAACGAGCGAAGCGGCGGCGGAAGCCAGCCGTGGACGGATCAGGAGAGAGAATGCTGGCATGAGTAACGAGAGACAGGCGAGAAACCTGTCCGCCGAAAGCCCAAGGGTTCCTGGGTAAAGCTAATCTTCCCAGGGTCAGTCGGGACCTAAGCCGAGGACGAAAGTCGTAGGCGATGGACAGCAGGTTGATATTCCTGCACCACGGACGTGGCGTTCGAGCGATGGAGGGACGGAGAAGGGTAGGCCAACCGCGGCGCTGGTAGACCGCGGGCCTTGCCGTAGGCCGGGGACCAGGAAAATCCGGGCCCCAAAAAGGCTGAGGGCTGGGCCGAGCCCGTTACAGGGCGTAGTGGCCAAACCCATGCTTCCAGGAAAAGCTTCTAAGCGAGTCACGTACGTGCCCGTACCCCAAACCGACACAGGTGGGCGAGTGGAGAACACTAAGGCGATCGAGAGAACTATGGTCAAGGAACTCGGCAAATTGTCCCCGTAACTTCGGGAGAAGGGGAGCTCTGGACGGTGTAGGACTTCGCGTCCCAAGCTGTTCGGAGCCGCAGAGAATAGGCCCAGGCGACTGTTTACCAAAAACACAGGTCTCTGCTAAGTCGAAAAGACGATGTATAGGGGCTGACGCCTGCCCAATGCCAGAACGTTAAGGAAGCCGGTTAGCCTTCCCTTCGGGGTTGGCGAAGCTGGCGACTGAAGCGCTGGTCAATGGCGGCCGTAACTATAACGGTCCTAAGGTAGCGAAATTCCTTGTCGGGTAAGTTCCGACCTGCACGAAAGGCGTAACGATCTGGGCGCTGTCTCGACCATAGACTCGGTGAAATTGTAGTCTCGGTGAAGATGCCGAGTACCCGCGGAAAGACGGAAAGACCCCGTGAACCTTTACTATACCCTGGCATTGGACATCGGCACAACTTGTGCAGGATAGGAGGGAGGCTAGGAAACCGGAGCGCTAGCTTCGGTGGAGCCGTCCTTGAGATACCTCCCTTGTTGTGTTGGTGTTCTAACCCCGCGCCGTGATCCGGGTGGGGAACAGTGTCAGGCGGGTAGTTTGACTGGGGCGGTCACCTCCCAAAAAGTAACGGAGGTGTCCAAAGGTTCCCTCAGCACGGTCGGAAATCGTGCGTAGAGTGTAAACGCAGAAGGGAGCTTGACTGCGAGACAGACATGTCGAGCAGGGACGAAAGTCGGGGTTAGTGATCCGGCGGTAACGAGTGGAAGTGCCGTCGCTCAACGGATAAAAGGTACTCCGGGGATAACAGGCTTATAGCCGCCAAGAGTTCACATCGACGCGGCTGTTTGGCACCTCGATGTCGGCTCGTCGCATCCTGGGGCTGGAGTAGGTCCCAAGGGTTGGGCTGTTCGCCCATTAAAGCGGTACGCGAGCTGGGTTCAGAACGTCGTGAGACAGTTCGGTCCCTATCTTCCGTGGGCGTTGGAAGCTTGAGAGGAGCGACTCCTAGTACGAGAGGACCGGAGTGGACGTACCTCTGGTGCACCGGTTGTCCTGCCAAGGGCACTGCCGGGTAGCTATGTACGGAAGGGATAACCGCTGAAAGCATCTAAGCGGGAAGCTCGCCTCAAGATGAGGCTTCCCATCCCCATTGAGGGAGTAAGACTCCTGGTAGACCACCAGGTTGATAGGCCACAGGTGTACGCACGGCGACGTGTTTAGCCGAGTGGTACTAATGAGTCGAGGGCTTAATGATATGGTTTCGTTGCTATGCAGTTTTTAAAGATCAGGGGCTATCGCCCGGGTTTTACAACCGAATAGTTCCTTTTTCGAAAGGGTGACGATAGCGGCGGGGATACACCTCTTCCCATTCCGAACAGAGAAGTTAAGCCCGCCAGCGCCGATGGTACTGCAGGGGAGACCCTGTGGGAGAGTAGGTCGTCGCCCATTTTTTATAGCTTGTCAGATTCTGATGCGGTACACCCACTTCACCATCACATCCCCTCGTGCTTGCCGGATCCCGTAGAGGCCTCACGTCCCAACGAGTGTACCTCTTCCTTGGGCCTCACAAGAGCGGTAAGCAGGGCAAGGAGGGCGGTGACGATGAAGGCCGTTTCCATGCCGAAGCGGCCTGCCACGATCCCCATGAGCGCTGGTCCGGTGATAGTACCCGCCGCCAGGAAGACCTGCGTGGCGCTGAAGCCGGTTCCGGGTTGGTCGGGGAAGACGGTAGAGGTCCACGTGACCAGGAGGGTGGGCTTCCCCCGGCAAGACGGACACTCTAAAGTGAGGACTCGTCGAGTCCTCGGGAAGGAGATCCGCAGTGCCGGGACCAACACCGCACTACCCACCGGAGTTCAAGAGGGAGGCCGTCCAGCTCTACCGCTCCTCGGGCAAGTCGATCCCGAAGATGGCCGAGGAACTGGGGATCGCCAGCGAGTCCTTGAGGAGGTGGATCCGCCAGCACGAGATAGACGAAGGCGAGCGAGAGGGACTCACTACCGCAGAGCGCGAGGAGTTGAGCAGGCTCCGGCGAGAGGTCAGGGTCCTAAAGCAAGAGAGGGAGTTCCTGAAAAAAGCTGCGGTGGATTCAACCGATCAGTGCAACACGGTAGGTTTTGGGTGTTGTTCGGATCGGAGGTGCACGAGTGGCGAGACTGGGTCGTCCTGGAGGGTTGTCTGCT
>SIRX01000076.1 GCA_004563715.1 Actinomycetota bacterium
GCGACGATCACTTCCGTGCGTCCTTGCCGAACACGGGACGCCCCGCCGTAGCGGGGGCTTTCTTGGTGGTGAGCTTTTTCTTCTCCTTGATGGGGGACTTGCCGCCCGCCGTCGAATAGGGAATCTTCACAGCCGGCTTGGGGTCTACGGTCGGGTCCACCGGCCGCTCCCCAAACTGCCGCGCCAACTCCAGGCGGTTGTAGGCCTGCACCTCAAACTCCTCGGTGTGGTAGATGCAGTTGACCGGGCACACCTCCACGCACAGCGCGCAGTACATGCACCGCGAGTCGTCTATGACAAAGCCCACCGAGTACGGCTTGGCCTTGCCAGAGCCGTCCGCGTCACGCTTGGTCTGCTCAATGGAGATGCAGTGGTCCGGGCAGACCCGCATGCACTGCAAGCACGCGATGCAGCGGTCTATGTCCACGGTGAGCATCCCGCGGGTGCGCTCCGGGAGGTCACGCTTGTACTCGGGGTACTGGCGCGTGATCTTTTCCCGAACAAATGTCTCAGGGTTATCCCCATCCCTTTTAGGATTCCCTGTCCTACCTGCGGCATACTAAGCGTCCTCCTTTGGCTAAAAAACGACGAAAACGCCGGCACCGCGCCATCCATACTTCTCAGCGGTTTCCTCGACCGGTGCCGGCCTTTAGCGAGTTGCGGTAGATGCTAACGCAAACGAACGGGTTCGGCTTGCTCCTTGTAGAGCGTAATACCCCGCCAGAGAGCTGATGCTCCCGCCCGTCTCAAAGTCCCGGGCCCGTCTTCCGGCCGTCACCGCGGTAGCCTGTTTGTCTACGTGTTCTCCAACGCTACCTGAAGGAAACCGCGTCCACAACGTCACTTTGTGTCTCCTTCGTCCGATATCTCTTCTGGTCCATCTCCCCTTACAGAGAACCCGGGCTCCGGGTCCCGTTACTCCCGACTCCTGCAATGTTGTATCATCTTCAATTCCCTAATTGTACTATTACAGAATATATGGTGGCCGAATGTTTCGGGTGACACGGGAGACGAACAACATTGAGGGCGCGATCGCGAAGAGGTCTTGCAGGTTCAGGGCCACCGGGGCGCTGAGGCGGTTTTTCAGTGATCGCCGGAGTCTGCTCCGCCCGGACCGGCAAACTGTTCGGGGGAGGCTTATTCTCCCGTGTACCGGATACGCCGGGAGCGACTGCGCCATCCGGATGCACCGCGAAGACGATCTCTACGGATAGGAGTAGCATGACACTCTTCAGGAAGAACAAACCGAAGACTGCACCGCCACGCTCCGGAGAGAAAGCTCCGAACTTTCAGCTTCCCTCGGTGCAGGGCGGTCTGTTCCGGCTGGATATGAGAACGGCGCAGGGCCCGGTCGTACTCGCTTTCGTAGAGGCGGGGGAAGGAAGCCACGAGTTGCTGGAGCATCTGAAAGAACATCACGGAGAGTTCCAGCGCGTCGGTTCGGACAACTACCCGTACTCCCACCTGAAAGACCGGAACACCCGCAGGCCGTACTCCAGCATCGGACCCACGGCGGCCGCAACGGTGGCTGCCGTCGTCCGGGCCGAGAAGATGGCGTCGGCGAGGGAGTTGCAGGACCAGTTAAAGCTTCCCTACTACGTGTTGTGGGACGAGACGGGCCGCGTCTCCAGCAAATACGGCGTGCCGGAGGGAGAGAACGCGACCGCGGTTGTGGAGGTCGATGGCACCCTCACGTGGTTCTCGGAGCCCGCAGAATCGCAGCGGGTCGAGCAGATCGTGCAGGCGGTTCTCTCAGAGCAGGAAGAAGAGCCAGAAGCCGAGGCGTAGCTACGCGGCGGGCTAAACTTCTGAGGAAGAGTGGGCCCGGGCACGGTGCTCCCCGTGCCCGGGCCGTGTTTCTTTACCTGCTCGCTTCGGCCTTGGCCTCCTGTTCCCGGAGGGGTTCGGCCTCCCCTTGAGGCCGTGCGCCGCCGGCGCTGACCGGCTGGGCTTGAGCCTTGGCCTCTTCGTAGACCCCAGCATCCTTCTCGTCTACGTCATCGCCCGAGATGGCTACTATGCCGCCTTCTATCGAGGAAACCTTCCCGCTTATGGTCGACCATACGCCGATAGAGAAGCCTCTGTCCGCAGGCTCGCCTATCTTCTGCTCGTACTCCACTTCGTCGCCCTCCGAGACGAGCGGGGTGGCCGGGGTCAGCAGGCCTCCCCCGAGAGGCACCTGCACGCTCGAGACCTTCCCGACCAGAGAGACAAAGCCTTCCTCGGGCGGATAGGTCTTTATATGCGGGGCGTACTCCTTGGTCTGCCGGCCTTCGGGGATTAGGAGCAGGGAGTTCGTCATGCGCCGGATGTAGGCTCCCCCGGTCTCTATAGCCTCGCTGTCGATAACGTCGTTGATGTATGGTCCCCCGTCGGCGACCGCGAGGCGGTCGGAGTTATCTCCGTTCCCGACGACGTGGCCGACGCCCACTATCCTTTTCTCTACGTCCACCCCCGATATCTCCAGGATCTCCCTCACCGAAGCTCCTATGGGCGCCTCGTATGCTTTGAGGTCCATAATCTCTTTCTCCATGCCAAAGACGGTGAAGAACTTCGTCGTAACGGGCTTGCCCAGGAAGAGCGCTCTGTAGACGTTGAGCAGAGTCTCCGAGTTGTTGACGACGATGCCCACGTCCGGCGGCATACCAGGGCGCCTCGTACCATCGGGGTTGTTCGTGAACAGGGGGACCTTTTTATCCGTGGAGTGCTTGACGAGGGTCTTCTCTTCTCCCAGGGCGTACGTATCCGCCACATAGCGTACGTCGTAGACGCTGTCGTCTGCGCGCTCCTGGTACTCGGCGTACCATTCCTCGTCCTTGTAGTGGACGCCCAGGGAGATCTGCTCGAAGTCAAAGATCGCCTTCATGGCCTCGAAGAGCTGGAGGAACTCCTCCAGGTACTCCCTGTGCAGCAGCTTGTCTCCCCAGTAGCCGGGCTCGCTCTCGGTGGCGTTGACGATGAGGTGCGGCAGGGGTCTCTTGTACTTGAAGTACGTCGGGAAACCGCCGCCCCCCGCGCCGACGATGCCGGCCTGGCGCATGATCTCCACGGCCTCCTCGACGCTCAAAGCCTTTACTTCTTCCAGGCTGCGTTGCTTCATCTCAGCCATGATCAGTCGCTCCTAAAAGGTCGTCAGACTAGTTTACTCCCCAACCCGGCGCAATCTTCGAGTAGTCGTACTCGACGGCCTTCGTGGCATAGTGCTGCATATCCTCGGGAACCTCGTCGCCCGGGTAGATGGCCTCAACCGGACAGACCGGCATGCACATCGAGCATTCTATGCACTCCTCGGGGTTGATCATATAGTGGTCTCCAACATCATAGATGCAGTCTACCGGACACGCCGCTACACAAGCGGTGTTCTTCGTCCCGATACACGCTTCGGTTATTACGTAGGCCATCGCTCGCCTCCCTTTGTAGATCAACTCCAGAAACTGTGACTTGTTCGATAAGTATAGCCTTTGTCGCCGGGACCGAAGCCGGACGTTGATCTGGATCACGGCCCCTCATGTTGTGTTGCCGCCCGGCGAGAGTCGCGCCTCCGCTGCCAGCTCGCTCTGAGGTGAGAGGTCATCGCCCGGCACACGGTCTTCCGCCGATAAGCGGCGGTCCCATCTTCTCTTACACAATGTACAATGGCGTCCGTCCTGTACGTTTCTTCCGGTCCCTCGCTTCTCTGCTCCTGGTATTTAGTCCGGCTCGATGGTTGCGGTCAGGCCCTCGGACTTTAGCTGCTCGGCGTAGAGCTCGGCCAGCTCTTTGTGACATTTGTGGACTACGGCCTTGCCCCGGGTGTGGGCTTCGATCATGAGCGAGACCGCCCGGCGCATGGACATGCGCGGGATAACCTTGCGCAATACCGCCACGACGTGCTCCATGGGCGTGTAGTCGTCGTTGTGCAGTATGACCTTGTACGGAGGTTCCTGAGAGACCTCCCGCCGCGTCTTCTCTCGCGGCTCGGTCTCGGTGGCTAGCGCAGGAGCCGTGTACGTCGTGAGTCCCACGGCGAACAGGTTAGCACAGGTGCGTCGGAGCTTGCACCCCTACCGGATGTGCGGCAGCACCTGTTCGAGCACCGCCTCGACGGTCCGGTGGTTGGCGTCGGAGATCTGGGGCTGGCGGGGGCCGGGCGGGTAGTCCCGCGGGTCGTCGAACATGAGCGCGGGCAGCTTTACGGGGCTCATGCTGCTCCATTTGGCGATCCAGTCGGCGGCGGCCTTCTCGGGCAGGTCCTGGTGGGAGACGGCGGCCCAGAGCGCCGTCCACGCCCGCGGCACGACGCGCCAGATATCGTAGCCGCCCCCCCCGGTGGCGACCCACCGCCCCTCGCACAGCTCGTGGGCCAGCTCGTGCATCCGGCGCGGGACATGCTCGTAGATCCGGGTCGTGGCCGAGAGGTGCGTCAGGGGGTCGAGCTTGTGGGCGTCGCAGCCGTTCTGGGAGAGGATCAGGTCGGGCTCGAAGGCGCGCAACACTTCGGGGACGACGGCCTCGAAGCAGGAGATCCAGGACTCGTCGTCGGTGTACGGCTCGAGCGGCACGTTTACGGAGTAGCCTATGCCGCCGTTGCGGCCCTTCTCCTCGACCCCGCCGGTGCCGGGGAAGAGATAGCGCCCGGACTCGTGCAGGGAGACGGTAAGCACCTGCGGGTCGTCGTAGAACATCCACTGCACCCCGTCGCCGTGGTGGGCGTCGGTGTCCACGTAGGCCACCTTTATACCGGGGTGCTCCTCTTTGAGCCGGGCGATGGCGACCCCCGCGTCGTTGTAGAAGCAGAAGCCGCTGGCCCGGGCGCGCAGCGCGTGGTGCAGCCCGCCGGAGACGCACAGCGCGTGGTCGTACTCGCCGGACATCACGACCCGGCACGCCTTCAACACCGCGCCGACCACGTGGGCGCCGGCCTCGTGGACCCGCGGTATCACGGGGTTGTCCGAGGTGCCGATGCCGTAGGGTGCGAGCTCCACCAGGTCTACCAGGCCAGCCGCGGCCTGCTGCACGAGCCGCACGTAGGTAAGGCTGTGGACGGTGAGCAGGTCGGCCTCCTCCGCCAACTCCGGCTCCACCCACGGGTGGCCGTCAAAGAGGCCCAGCGCGTCGCACAGCTCCAGGGTCATCCTGATTCGCAGCGGGTTGAACGGGTGGTCGTCCCCGAAGCCGTAGGCTTCCAGGGCCCGGTCGTGGACGAGCGCCGCCCGGCCGTTCATGGGCGCGGCGGCCACAGGATGCGATAGCCCGCGTTCTCCAGGTGCTCGACGACCCCGCTCGGGTCTATGGTGTCCACCCGGAACACCACGATGCGCTCCCCGAACTCGTCCCCGGAAGGAGATTTGGTCTTCGCGCCCATCGCCACGCTGACGATGTTTATGCCGCACATCCCGAAAACCCCGGCCACCCCGGCCAGCGCCCCGGGCCGGTCGGGGACGGCGATCTCCATGCGGCTCCCGGGCTCGTGGGCGCCGACGAGGTACACCAGCGCCTCCATAACGTCCGAGGCGGTGAGGATGCCGACCAGCCGCCCGTTCTCCACCACCGGGAGGCAGCCGATCTTCCTCTCCCGCATGACGTTGGCCGCCTGCTCTATGGGGTCCTGCGGGTGGGCGGTCCGGATCTCCCGCGCCATCACCTCGGAGACCCGCATCTCCTGCAAAGCCCCGGCCCGGTCGGGGTCACCGAGAGCGGGGGTCGCCGAACGCAGGTCCCGGTCGGAGACGATGCCGACGAGCGTTCCGCCTTCCACAACCGGGAAGTGCCGCACCCGCTCCCTCCGGCTCGCCGCCAGCGCCTCCGCCGCCGTCGTATCCGGCCCCAGCGTCACCACGTCGCGGGTCATCGAGTCCTCTACCAGTAACATGTCCGCCTTTCCCTAAAGGAGGTCGCCTCCACAGTATATGCGCCGCCCGCAAGCCGCGTAAAGTAGCCTCCTAGACCTGGTATAAACAGGACGATGAACGAGCAGATAAACCAGTTCCTGGCGGACAGGGCTACCGCGCTCGTCGAGGAAAGCTTTACGGGCGTCCGCGCGGAATGGTGGTGGGAGCGACGCCTGGACGGCGGCATCGTCGTCTGTCAAGAACTCGACCCGGAGGCCATGAGCCGCGAGCTCTCCGGCGAAACGGGCCGGGAGGTCGGAGAGGCGCGGCGGTTCGTGGAGCGCGAACTGGGCCTCGACGACGCGGAGCCCGTCGTGCTGACGTTCGAGATACCGGGCACGACCCCGGCTGGAGAAGCCCATCGCTTGCTGGCGGAGCGCTCGTCCTCACCCGAGGGCCTCGCCGCGGGCCTCTACCGGCGGTTGGAAGAGGCCCTTCGCGCCGGCCAATAACCCGCCGCGCGGGGCCGGAACCCGGGCCTCTTCGGCTCCCGGGCTAGAACTCGTAGTCCGCGACAATCCTGCCGGTGGTGCGCTCTTCGAGCTTCTCGACGACGGCGCGGTGGTCGGAGTGTTCCATATAGGTTCGCAACCCGTCCCGGTCTTCGAAACGGGCGAACAGCGCGTGGGTGTAGCCACCGGAACGGCCGCTGAAGTCTTCTCCGGCCGTCAGGTCCACCACCCCCGGCACGGTGTTCTTGAGATCCCGGATCGAGGCGAGCAAGTCCTCGATGTCCTCCTCCGGGGCGTCTTCCCGGACGGCAAAGAATACTAGATGGTCTATCATGGGCCTTCTCCCTCTTCAAAGTGCGCCTGCCGGGAGCAGTCTAGCAGATAGCCTCTACAGCCCGGAACCCGAGGTCGCACTTCCGCGGGGTTGCCAGACCCGCTAAACTGGCGCTGCATTCCGTAAAAAGAAGAGGCGTCTTGGAAGCGGTTTGGATCGCCATAGCCTACGTGTTGGGCTTGATAGCAGCTTTCTTCAGGATACCCGTTATCGTGGGGTATCTGGCCGGAGGACTGGCGCTCTACGCCTTCGGCCAGACGACCACCGACCTCCTTCACGCAATCGGCCACATCGGGGTGCTGCTGCTCCTGTTCACGGCGGTTTGCACCTCCGGCTCCGCAGCATCATCCGTCCTGAGGTCTTCGGCCTAGGCGGCATACAGCTCGTCCTCAGCGCGGTCCTCTTCGCTGCCATCGGGATGGTGCTCGGCCTGGACCCTGTCGCGGCGGTCATAGTCGGCGTCGTGCTCGGCTTCTCCAGCACCGTACTGGCGGCCAAGACCCTGGAAATGCGTAACGAGCTCGAGACCCCTCACGGGCGCACCGCGATAGGAATCCTGATCCTTCAGGACATAGTAGCCCTGGTCATCCTCGCTTTCAGCGGCCTGGGGACCCCCTCGCCCTGGACCCTCCTGCTGCTGCTCGTACCCCTGCTGCGGCCTATCCTCCTGCGCCTGCTGGAGGCGAGCCGGCACGACGAACTGCTCCTGCTCTTCGGGCTTTTGCTGGCGCTCGGCGGCGGATACCTGTTCGAGGCGTTCGGCTTGAGTGGCGAGTTGGGAGCCTTGATCTTAGGGGTGATGCTGGCGGGACACCCCAAGGCCGACGAGTTGGCCGAGAAACTGTGGGCGCTCAAAGAAGTCTTCCTGGTGGGCTTCTTTCTGGAGATCGGGCTCGGCGGGCTCCCGCCGATAGAGGGCGTGATCATCGCGGCGGCCCTCGTGCTCTTCCTACCTTTCCGGACGGCCCTGTACTTTTTTCTGGGGGTTCTGTTCAAGCTGCGGGCCCGCACGGGTTTTATGATCGGGACCTCCCTGACGAGCTACAGCGAGTTCGCCCTCATCGCCGGAGTACCGGCAGCCGCCGCGGGCTTGATCCCGGAGTCGGTGGTGCTCATCCTGGCGCTGACCGTGGTGCTGTCCTTCGCGGTGGGGGCGCCGCTGAACCAGAAGGTCCACGCCATCTACTCGCGCCTCGAACCAACTCTCGCCCGCTACGAACGCCCCGCAGAACACGAGGACGACCCGCCCCTGATACCGGGCAACATCCGCTCGCTGGTATTCGGCATGGGCCGTACCGGCACGGCGGCCTACGAGGCCCTAATCGAACAGGGCCAGCGTCCCCTAGGACTCGACTCGGACGACAACAAAGTGGAGCATCACCAGCGGAACGGCTTCCAGGTGGTCTTCGGCGACGCCGAAGACCCTGAGCTATATAAAACCCTTCATCTCGAGAAGCTCGAACTCGTCATCCTGACCCTGTCGGACCACGAAGCCCGGTTGTACGCGGTCGAGGCGCTACGCGGACGCGGCTACAAAGGCATTATCAGCACCATCAGCATGTACCCCGAACAAGAGGAGAGCCTGCGGGAAGCCGGCGCCGACCTGGTATCCCATCCCCTCACCGAAGCGGGTTTCGGCCTTGCCGAACAAAGCCTGCGGATACAGTCGGCCCAGGCGGCCCGCTAGCCTCTGGCCCGTCGCCGCAACTCCCAGACGACCAGCGCCAGGACCAGCACGGCCACCACCGTCCAACCCCAGAGACCGACGGTGAGCAGGTGGCCGCTGATGACCGAGACCACGACGATGGGGATAATGCCGAGCGCCGTCGTCCACGTAAAGCGCCAGAAGCGCACTCCCAAAAGGCCCATCGCCAGGTTAAGCAGGCTAAAGGAGATCACCGGTATAAAACGCACCACGACGAGTTGCCAGTCCGAGCGGCGGTAGGTCCACCGCTGCACCCGCTCCAGGCGGTCTCCCGGGGCTACGCGAAAGACCAGCGGCCCGGCGAAACGGGCGGCGAAGTATCCGACCCAAGCGCTAAAGACCATGCTGCCCCAGGTAATAGCGATGCCGCCCCACGTTCCGAAAACCAGCCCGTTGGTTACCGCCAGCAACTCCAGCGGGAACGGAACGAAGGCGTGGACGATCATGAGCCCGGTCGACGCCAGCGGCGCCCACGGTCCGAGGCTCTGTATGGTCTGCCGCAGGCTGCGGACGTCGAGTTCCCACACCCAACCCAAAAAGACGCCCACCGGGCCGCTGAGCCACCACCCCAGGGCGAACAGGGCGATCGCCAGCGCGACCGCCACCGGCCCGCAGAGTCTACCAGCAGATCGGCGAAAGCCGGCTGTCCGGCTCTACCTCCTGGAGGCCAGCGCCCACTCCATGAGGTCGCGCAGGGTGTTTCCGGCCTTTTCGCGCTGGCTCCGGGCGTTGTCAGAGGTAGCCCGGAGCAGCAGGTTACCGTCGAGGTTGACCTCTTTAAAAGAGACGTCGAGCAGGTATTCGGTGCCGGATTCGTCGAGGGCAAAGAGGTAGCAGGTCGGGTGGTCTTCGAGGTCGTAGGTTACCCATCCCCCGGTGTTGTACACACGCAGGTCGCCGTCACCGGGCGTGTTGACACCCGATATCTCGCCCCAGCCGCCGTCGTGGGTGTCCCCGTAGACAAAGGTCAGGTCGCCCTCCAGGTTGTGCTCCCGGAGCTGGGCCAGCATGTGCGGGAGAAAGTACTCGACGCACAGCCTCAGGGGCGAGTCGTCGACATCTCCCCGGGCGGTGAGCCGGGGTATCCTGTCCTCCGGAACACCGTACAGCTCCCGCCGGGAGAAGAGCCGGCTCTGGTCCGGGCTCTGGCGTTTCAAACCGAACCGGCCGCTGAGCACCGCCATGAGGTAGCCCGCGTCGTCGAGCAGCCAGGTAGGATTTTTCTCGTACTCGGGCAGCAGCGAGTCTATAAACGGCGCCACCACCCGTTCCAGCTCCTCCAGGTTCCGGGCCTCGCGCACGTCGCCCTCGGAGATGATCTTGAAGTCTCCCCACAGGCCGTCCGGGGTGAGAAGGCCTGCCACCCGCCTCGCCCAGCGGGGGGAGACCACCTCTTTGCGGAAGTGCGTCCCGTGGGAGAAAGCGTAGGTGCGCTCCTCGAAACGCTCCGCGTACAGCGGGTTCGCGAACGTGACGTCCAGCCCCTCCCGCTCGACCTTCTTCCACACCGGCCCGTCCGGATACTCGAAGATGACCGAGAGCAGCTCTTCCGCGCTGCCTTCGGGGTCCACCCGGGAGCCACCGCGCACCACGCCGCTGCCCTCCGGCCCGGTTATACACTGGTCGGTCCCCGCGCCGTGGAGCCTCTCGCAGTACTTCGTCCACAGGACGTGGTCGTGGTTCCCGGGCATGTAGATCGCGTGCCGGAAGCCCACGGCCTCGTCCAGGCACTCCATAAAGCCGTGGGTGCTGGAGAGCATGGTCTCCGGGGTGGCGTGCGACCGCTCCGGAATGTCGCCCATGAGGACGAGCTGCTCGGCCTCGACCCTACCACCCGACCCGAGGTGTTCCCGGATCACGCCGCACAGATGCTCGCGGCCCTGAGAGTAAGTCAGGAGCGAGGTCGCCTCCCCGAGATGGGTGTCCGATATGGCAAGAAACTTCAGGCGCACGGCGCCCCGCCTTCCCGACCTGGATGCTTTTTCGTATACGTTTGCCGGACCATTAGACCAGCACCGGCCCTAGCTTGTCAACGAGGCCAGGACGGAGCCTCTAAGGTTCGGTCTTGCCTGCTCCGGCGGGCGACCGGTTGACGAGGTAGATGCCGCCCACGATCAGAAAAGTTCCTACGAGCAGCGAGGGGGTCAGCCTCTCGCCCAGGAAGACCGCGCCCATCAGAATGCCCACGAGGGGAACGAAAAAGACGTAAGCGGAGACCCGGCTCGCCTCGCCCGCCCGCACGAGGCCGAGCCAGATCAACCACGCCAACGCGATCCCTACGAGGGCCGTGTAGGCGAGGCTGGCAAAGAGCGTCCCCGTCGGCGAGACGGCCGGCCACGGTTCCAGCGCCGCGCCGAAAGCCAGAAGGACGCATCCCCCGATGACAAAGGGCGCCGCCACCGCCCACATCGTGGATACCCGGCCCGCGTACCGCTTGAAGTACACCGTCCCCACGGCCCAGAAGAACGCCGACGCTACCCCGAACACCACCCCCACCCCGGATATGTCGCCGGCGAAGCTCTCGGCGCTCACCGCCACGATCCCGGAGAAGCCCAGCACCAGGCCGGCGACTTTGGCGACCGAGAGCGACTCGCCTAGCATCAGCCACGCCAGCAGCCCGACCAGTATCGGCTGCAGGTAGACCAGCACCGCCGCCGTCCCGGACGGCAGGTACAGAACGGCAAGCGTCTGGAACCCGATAAAAAACACCACGTTGAAGGCCGCCAGCAGCGCTAATACGGGCCAGTCACGCCGCAGGTACACGGGACCGCCCCAGACGGCCGCCACGAGCGTCATCGCCACGCCGCCCACAAGGGTCCGCAGGCCGGCGAAGATCATGGGCGGCGAGTGCTCCAGCCCGACCTTTATGACCGCGAAAGCCGAGCCCCAGAACACCACCAGCAGGCAGAACGCGAGCACCACGTACCGGCGACGGCCGAAAAGCTGCAGACGAACTCCTTCAAAATCTCGCCTTCAAAACAACCTCCGAACAGCCCGGACAGCTTACTACGCGCGGCCGTCCCGGGCGTGCCGCCGGCCCGGATCGTATATATTTAGGCGGCTGGTAGAAAGGGAGGACGCGGAGCTTTGCGGATAATCGACGAACGCCGGAGGGGCCTGGCCGACCGGGAGCGGGCGCTCCTGGAGCGCCTGATCGGCTTTCTAGGCGACTTCGGGGCGCCGGAAGAGGACGTGGAGCTCGTGCGCCAGACGCTCGCCGACATCGAGGAGTTGTTCCTGCTGGTCGTCGTCGGGGAGTTCAACTCCGGCAAGTCGGCGTTTATCAACGCGCTGCTGGGGGCGGAGATCGCCGCCGAGGGCGTCACGCCGACGACCGACCGGATCACGGTCCTCCGCCACAGCGAGGAGCCCGAACACCTCGAAAGCCGCGAGGGGGTCCTGGAGAAGGGACACCCGAACGACTTCCTGCGCGAGATCGCCATCGTGGACACGCCGGGGACCAACGCCATTATCCGCCACCACGAGGAGCTTTCGCGCGGCTTTGTGCCCCGCTCCGACCTGGTCCTGTTCATAACCTCCGCCGAGCGGCCCCTCACCGAGAGCGAGCGCGGGTACTTGGAGCTGATCCGGGACTGGGGCAAGAAGATTCTGCTGGTCGTGAACAAAGCGGACTTGCTGGACGGCGCGGAGAGCGTCGGGAAAGTCCGCTCCTTCGTTGCCAACGGCATCCGTTCGATGCTCGGCCTGACCCCGCCCATCTTCTTCGTCTCGGCCCTGCTCGCCCGCAAGGCGCGGGCCGCGTCGAGCGGCATGGAGCGCGACGCGCTGCTCGGGGCCAGCGGGATGGCCGAACTGGAGCGATACGTCTCGGACCTGCTGGACGAAGAGGGCCGGGTACGGCTAAAGCTGGAGAGCCCGCTCGGGGTCGTCGAGGAGCTGGTGCGCCGCTACCGCAAGTCGGTCGGCGAGCGGCTCAGCCTGCTGGAGGACGACTTCCGGACCTCCGAGAACGTCGAGGCACAGCTAAAGCTCTTTCAGGAGGACATGCGGCGCGACTTCGAGGCGCGCCTCGCCGAGATCGAGAACATCATCCACGCCCTCAACGAGCGGGGCGACGCCTGGTTCGAGGAGAACATCCGCATCGGCAACGTCGCCGAGCTGGTCCAGCGCGAGAAGATCCAGGAGCGCTTCCAGCGCGAGGTCATAGCCGACACCGAGCCGCTGATCGACGAGCGGGTGGACGAGTTGGTGGACTGGCTGGTGGACCGTAACCTCAAGCAGTGGCGCGACATCGTGGAGTACGTCAACCGCCGCCGGCAAGCCAAGTACGACGAGCACCTGATCGGGGAGGTCGGCGACAACTTCGAGTACAACCGTAGCCAGGTGATCCGCTCCGTCGGCAAGAACGCCGCCGACGTGGTGCGCAACTACGACCGGGAGCGCGAGTCGGAGGAGATAGCCCTCTCCCTCCAGGACGCCGTGGCTCAGACGGTCGCCGCCGAGGTCGGCGCGATCGGCCTGGGCGCCACGGTCGCCACGGTCGCGATGGCGGCGGCGCTGGACGTAACCTTTACCCTCTCGGCCCTCTTGCTGGCGGGCCTGGGCTTCTTCATCCTGCCGAACCGGCGGCGCAAGGCCCGCGCGGAGTTCCGCGAGAAGACCGACGCCCTGCGCCACCGGCTGGCCGAGGTCGTGCGCCGGCAGTTCGACACGGAACTGGCCCGCTCCGTGGAGCGGATGCGCGGGGCGATAGCCCCCTACACCCGCTTTGTGCGCACGGAGCACGCCCGCATGACGGAGGCCCGCTCGACCCTCACCGACCTCGGCGGTGAAGTCGAGGCGCTAAAGAAAGAAATAGCGGCCCCCGACTTAACCCCGGACGCACCCTCCTAACCCTCCCGCTCCTCGGGCCGGGCCTCGTGGCTCATGTCCGGGGCGCCGGTAAAGCCCTCCGAGAGCCGCTCCGGCTCCTCGACACGCTCCAGCGCCCGCGCCAGCGCCTCTTCCTCTACCGGGTACGGCATCCCCAGCCGCGAGGTGAGGGTCTTGTCTAGCTCCTCGTCGGGCAAGGCGGCGACCTCCTCGTTCATCTTCACCATCTCGGCCTCCTCCACGTCGGCGATGCCGAGGTCGTTGATCATGAGGGCGAGGAGCTTGCGCTCCCTGGTTCTGCGGTCCATGACGTCCTCCTCGTAACAGTTGCCTTCTCTCTGGTTTCACCGCTCCGGCGAGAGCCTCCGGAACCATCAGTCTTGCTCCAGAACCCACTCCACGCTCGAAGCGTTCTCGAACATTACCGCTTCGGGTTCCTCTCCTTCCCGGAGCTGAAACGTTATAAACCCCCGGTCGCAGTCTCCGGGCGAGACCCTGGAGCCCCGCAGCGCGGGCAGCTTTGTCGGTATGCTCGCCATCCGGCGCGCCGTCTGTGAAACCCGCACGCTGAACTCCCGGGGCGTAAAGTAGGCCGGCTCGCTCGCGACCCCGGAGACGCAGACCTCGGCCTCTATCACGAAGAACTCGAACCCCTCCCGGGTCTCGTAGACGGTCTCCCGGGCCGCGAGCCGCGACCGAACATCCAGGACCGTCACGCTGTTTCCGTCGTCGAGCGTAGCGGTCTCTCCCACGGTGCGGCTTATGTCTGCTTCTCCAGCCGAGGCTAGACCCGGCAGTATCGACGGGCCAGGCTCTGCTTCCAACTCCGAACCTTCGCTGGCGACGGGAACGGTCCGTTCCACCGTAACTTCCCGCGTAACCTCTACCGTCCGCGCCGGGGTCGCTTCGGGGTCGCTCTCGCCGGCCTCCTGCGGCGCGCAGGCGACCAGCAATCCCAAAACCAACGCCAGGGCGAACAAGATCCAAACCAGCCCGCGCCGCACAGGCCTCCCCACTAGGCAAGATGCAAACTCCGTAGCCCGACAGTATGCGGGTTACGACCAGCAACCGCGAGGCTACCAGACCACATTATAGTCCGTTTATCGTGGGCGAACTCCCGGTCCCTACACCCGACTTTCACTGAGCACTGCGAGAGACACCTCAGCCCGTCGCTTCCGACAGGTATGGAGGACCGGGTCCGACGCTGAGATCATTCCTCCAGCTCGACGAGCGCGACTACGCGGCTCCAGCCCGCGCTGGCACCCCGGATCTTGTACGGAAAAGCCATCACCGTGAAGCCGTGCGCTACGGGCAGCCGGTCCAGGTTGGCGAGCTTCTCGATCTGCGCGTACTCGTTCTCCAGCCCGTAGAAGTGCGACTCCCAGAACTCCACGCCCGCTTCGCCCCACAGCACCTCCTCCGCCATCACGTCGAACGCCCGGTCCAGACCCCAGGCGTCGATGCCGATGGTCTTTACGCCCCGCTCGATCAGGTAGACGGTGGCGCAGCGCCGCAGGCCGGCGTGCCGCCGGTCGTAGCCGGGCTCCTTGAAGCGCCTGGAGGCGTCGGTGCGGATGAGCACTATGTCGAACGGCTTGAGCTCGTAGCCAATGCGTTCGAGCTCCGCCTCGACGTCCGCCTGCGAGATGCCTTCCTCCCTGCCTTTGGCGGTCATGTCCAGGAGCACGCCGTTCCCGAAGCACCACCGGAGCGGGACCTCGTCGATGGTGCGCGGCCTGCCGCCGCCGTGCATCTCGGGACCGTAGTGGTAGGGGGCGTCCACGTGCGTGCCGGAGTGCGTGGAGAGCCTTACCTCCTCGACAGCCCACACGTACCCGCGCGAGAATATCTTCGCCGTTTCCTCCCTGGATAGGCCGAGGACACTGGAGAACAGCCCGGCGCCGAGGTCCTTGCCCCGCACGTGGTCCACGTAAGAGATCTCGTGCCGGTTCGGCTCGAAGGCGGAGGTGCCGTTCTCCAGGGTGTCGCTCAGGTCAATAAGCGCGACCTCCCGGCCCCTCCAGACGAACCTCTCCACGCTCACGACCTCCTCCCCGTCACGTCTTCGATGATGGCGTCGAGCACGGTCTGTGGCAGGCCGTTTTTGAGCATCAGCCCGGCGTGCTTGATGCGGTGCGTGATCTCCGCGACCTGCTCGGGAGTAGCCTCGATGCAGCGCTCTTCGAGGAAGATGGCCGTCGAGTTCTGTCCGCTGCCGCGCCCGGCCACGACGGCGTACCGGTCGTGTCCCACGGCCTGCGGGGCGTACGGGAGGAGCGCCTGCTCTCCGAACTCCGTCTTTCTCATCTGCCGCAGCACGTGCACCACGATGCCGGACTCCACCTCGAAGAGGCCGTTCCCGACGATCGGCTTGTTCGGCGCCCGCTCCTTCTTGGAGATCTCCGCGAACAGGTCGGAGACCGGCTTGAGCCGCTCCAGCTCCAGCCCGGTGTCAATGTCCATGAGGTGCTCCAGGGCGACGGCGACCTCCTCGGTGGCGACGTTCCCGGCCCGCTCGCCGAGGCCGTTTATGGACGAGTGGACCTCGTCCACCCCGGCGGCGACGGCCATCATGGCGCTTCCGGCGGCCAGCCCGAAGTCGTTGTGGATGTGAAGCCCGACGGAAGTATCGGGGAACCAGCCCTTGAGCTTCCGGATGAACCCGTACATGGCCATCGGATGCGCCATGCCGAAGGTGTCGGCGACGGTTATACGGTCGAGGTGACCGGGCTCGAGGATGGCCTCGTAGAAGCGGCGGATGTAGTCGAGGTCGGGGATCCTGAACACGTCCCAACCCATGAACTCTACGTACACGCCCGCCTCCTTGCCCCACCGGGCGAACTCGGATATCTGGGCGGTGAGGTCCTTGGGCGTGACGTCGTAGACGTACTTGAGCAGGTACGGGTTGATACCGAACTCCAGGAGCAAGCCGTCGGCTCCGGCCTCCAGAGCAGCCTCCACGTCGCCCTCCCGGATGCGCACGAGCGGCACGACCTTCGCCCTCAGGCCCATCCCCGACAGCGTCGCGATGACCTCCTGGTCCTCGGTAGTGGCCGGCAGCCCGGGCTCGATGGAGGCGACCCCGAGCCGGTCCAGTTCCCGGGCCAGGAAGACCTTCTCCTCCGGCGTGAAGGCCACGCGGGCGGTCTGCTCCCCGTCGCGCAGGGTGACGTCGTGGATGCGCACGCTGGTGGGGAAGTGGGCCTCGTCTCGCAGCTCCTCCCAGAAGTTGAAGGGCGAGACCCACTTCTCACCGGTGTAGTACGGCTCCTCTATCCCGACCCCGAAAGCCGGGGGCACAGAACTCATCCGGACTTCTCCTTCCCCTCACCCGCTCCGTAGACCAGGCCGCCACCCTCCAACATCGCGTCCCTGGTCCGCCGGAGATGCTCGTGGAGCAGCTCCCCGGCCCACTCGACCTCGCCCGCCACACAGGCGGCGTAGATCTCCTCGTGCTCCCGCAGCACCTCCTCCGCCCCGCCACGCGACCACCGCGACAGCGCCCGGTAGCGCACGCAATGCTCGGAGAGCATGCGCACCACACGCAACAACCACCCCGAGTCGCACCGCGAGAGGAGCGCCTCGTGAAAGTCCCGGTTGACCCGCTCAAAGGCCATCATCTCCCCGAAACCGCCCTCCAGCTCCGCGCTCAGAGCGGCGTAAGCCTCCTCCACCTCCCGCCGCCACCCCTCGTCCACCCGCCGCAGCGAACGCTCGAGCGCCATCGGCTCCAGCATCAGGCGCAACTCGTAGACCTCCCAGACGTCCCGCAGCGAGACCTCGCTCACCCGCGCCCCCCGCTGCGAGACGTACTCCACAAGCCCCTCCGCCGCCAGCCGCTGCAACGCCTCGCGCAGCGGCGTCGCGCTCACCGACCACCTCCTCGCCAGCTCCGAACTCGACACCCGCTCCCCGGGCGCAAGCTCTCCGGAGAGGATCGCCTCCTGCAACCTCCCGACCGCCCATTCCGTCCTCGACAACGGCGCCTGTGCCATAGACCCCCATTAAACCACAACCCACCCTTGTATATAAAGTGGAATCTATATATTATAGTATTCAGGTGACGAGGAAAGGAACGGGCGGATGAATAATGGTAGGGTTTTGATCCGGGACGGTTACGTGCTCTCGATGGACGCCGGGGTCGGCGAGCACGCGCGGGCGAGCGTGCTCATCGAGGACGGTGTGATCTCCGCCGTCGCGCCCGGCCTGGAGGTCCGGGACGCGGAGGTCGTTGACGCTTCGGGGTACGTGGTGATGCCCGGCTTCGTGGACACCCACCGGCACACCTGGCAGACTGCGCTGCGGGCCATCTGCGCCGACTGGACGCTCATGGAGTACTTCCGCGGCATCCGG
>SIRX01000077.1 GCA_004563715.1 Actinomycetota bacterium
TTCATGTATCCTCCTCATCACCTTTGCAGTGCCCACGTAGCCCAGTCTACTCTAGGTCCACCACGCCTCGCCGCGGGGCTCGTGCATTATCGCCTGGCGGAGCAGGCCGGCGGCCTTGCGGAAGCCCTCGCCCGGGCTCATGAGGGTATCCTCGTGCTCTACAGAAAGGACCCCGTCGTAGCCGGCGAGGCGCAGCTCGCTCACCAGCGAGCGCCAGAACCCCAGGCCGTGCCCGTAGCCGACGGTGCGGAAGATCCAGGACCGCGAGGCCTCTTCCGCGTACGCTTTCGTGTCCAGGACCCCGTTGCGGCGGGTATTCTGCGGGTCCACCAAGGTATCCTTGGCGTGGACGTGGAAGACGGCGTCGCCCAGTTCCCGAACGCAGACCAGCGGGTCCATCTGCTGCCAGAACAGGTGCGACGGGTCGAAGTTCACCCCAACCACGTCGCCCGTGATCTCGCGCAGCCGCCAGAACGAGTCGGTGTTGTACGCCACGAAACCGGGATGAAGCTCGATGGCGACCCGCACCCCGTGCTCCCGCGCGAAAGCCGCCGCCTCATCCCAGTACGGCGCGACCTTCTCGCCCCACTGCCACTCCAGCGTCTCCCTAAAATCCTCGGGCCAGGGGCACACCACCCAGTTCGGCCGCCGCGAGCCCTCGGAGTCACCCGGGCAACCGGAGAAGGTTGCGACGGTCTGCACCCCGGTCTCCGCCGCGAGCCGGACGGTGTCGCGGAAGTCCCGATCGTGCGCCCGCGCCACCGAAGCGTCCGGGTGGAGCGGGTTGCCGTGGCACGAGAGGGCGCTGACCTCCAGGCCGCTGTTCTCTACCTTCCTCCGGAACTCGCGGAGCGCACCGGCATCCCCGAGGAGCCGTCCCGGGTCGCAATGGGCTTTGCCCGGGTACCCGCCGGTCCCGATCTCCACCGCCTCACAACCGGCCGCCCGGGCATAGTCGAGGGTTTTTTCCAATGGCATGTCGGCCAGAAGCACCGCAAACACCCCCAGCTTCATGGGTTACTCCCTTTGTAGCGGCTACGCGTTCCCCGGCTCAAGCATCCGGCTCCACGCGCAGCGTCAACACTTCGAAAGGGGTCACGTGCAATCGCACCGCGTTGTCCAGGACCTCGAGCCTCTCCCGCTCTTCTTCCAGCAAGTTGGCCTTCGTTACCCCCCGGACGGGACCGACAAACCGCAGGACGCACGCGCCGCGGGCGCCGTGCGGCTCGTACAACCGCAGCACGAAGCCCCGCCCATCCCCGGACCGCTTGAGACTGCTGAGGGCGAGTTTCGTGCCCTCCACCGTAACAAACCCGGTCTCGGAGGCCGGCCCTTCCTCCGTACGCCCGGGGCGCAACGGCCGCAATGGGCTGTTGAGGGCGAAGGCTTCCTCCGCGACGCCGGCCTCCGTCCAGTCACCGGGATGCGGAAAGAGGCTGTAGGTAAATCTATGATGCCCCTCGTCGGCGAGGGGGTCCGGGTAGACCGGGCTGCGCAGGAGGCTGATGCCGAGCACGTTGTCCCGGGCACTGTGACCGTACCGGCCGTCGTTCAGGAGGGCTACACCGTAGCCGGTCTCGGAGAGGTCCGCGAAGCGGTGCGCCGCGACCTCGAAGCGGGCTATGTCCCAGGAGGTGTTGCGGTGGACCGGCCTCCGCACCACGCCGCACATCGTCTCGAAGGTCGCCTCGTGGGCGCGGACGTCGAGCGGAACCAGGGCCCGCAGCAGCACCTGCCGCTCGCGCCACTCTATCTCCGTCACCACGTCCAGGCGGCGCGAGCCGGAGAGCAGCCGGTAAGTCTGGGTAACTTCGGAGCCACGCCAGCGGCGCGCGACGCGCAGCGCGACCCGCAATGGTCCCTCCTCCACGACCCGCACTTCCTGAGCCAGGAGCTCCTCCCCCTCGCGCTCGTAGTCCTCGTCGATGTCCCAGGCATCCCACTCGCGAGGCTTGTCGGCGTAGGCCCAGAGCTGGTTGCCGCGTTCGGCCAGCACCTCGCGGTCCGCCACTTTGTCATGGACCCGGTGCAGGGTGCCGTCGGAACCGACCTCGACCCTCAGCAGCTCGTTCTCCAGGAGCATGGAGCCTTTAGCCTCCGAGATCCGGAGCCCGCCGCTCGTCTCCGGCGACGGCTCCCGGGATTCGCCGAGGGAGATCCAACCCAGACCCGGAACCCGCCGTTCCGGGTCGTGGACGAGCAGGCCCTCCTCCGTGAGCTGGACCGGCAAAGGCTCGCCCTCGGCGCTTACAACCCCCTCAAAGCCCTCTGGCAGCACCGCGGAGAGCGGCCGGGGGTACAGGGCGGCGTTGGCGACTACTATCTCCCCCTCTCCCAGGCTACAAAGGGCCGCGTAGCGAACCTTCTCCGCGCCGTATACCGCCTCCTCCAGCTGTGCCTGGGACTCCTCGAAGACCTCGGCGATCGACGAGCCGGGCAGGATGTCGTGGAACTGGTTTAAGAGCACCGTCTTCCAGAGGTGTTCGATCTCTTCTGCGGGGTACGATAGACCGCGCAGGGCGGCGATGGCCGCGAAAGCCTCGGCCTCCAGCAGCCGGTGCTCGGCATCCCGGTTGAGCTTCTTGATCCGGCCCTGAGAGGTTAGCGTGCCGCGATGAAGCTCCAGGTACAGCTCGCCGACCCACCGCGGCAAGTCCTCCACCGGCAACGAGCGGAAGAAGTCGTCCACCCGGGTCATCCTGAGCCTCGGAAGGGCAGGGAATTCTTTGAGACGCTCGTAGTTCTCCAGCATCTGCTCCGTCGGGCCGCCACCGCCGTCGCCCCAGCCGAAGGAGAACAGGCTCTCCGGATGGCGGCGCTTGCCCCGGAAGTTCCGCCAGGTGCCGAGCAGGTCGCGCGGGGCCACGTCGCCGTTGTAGTCGGTGCCGGGGTTCTCGAAGGCGTGGGCGACCACGCGGCTGCCGTCGAGACCCTCCCAGAGAAACAGGTCGTGGGGGAACTTGTTCGCCTCGCTCCAGTTCAGCTTGTAGGTAAAGAACCCGGTCATGCCCGCGCCCCGGAGGAGCTGCGGGATGGCGGGCGAAAATCCGAAGGTGTCGGGGAGCCAGGCGACGGTCGAACGCCGGCCGAACCGGCTCTCGAAGTAGCGCTGGCCGTAGAGCAACTGCCGGACAAAGGACTCTCCGCCGGGCATCTGGCAGTCGGGCTCGACCCAGGAGCCGCCCACCGGCTCCCAGCGGCCATCCAGCACGTGGCGCCGGAGCTCCTGGAACATCTCCGGGTCCTGCTCTTCGATCCAGGCGTAGAGCTGAGCCGAGGACTGGTTGAAGACGAAGTCCTCGTGGCGTTTTATGAGGCCGAGCACGCTGGCGAACGTTCGCCGCGCCTTGCGCCGGGACTCCGCCACGGGCCAGAGCCAGGCGAGGTCCAGGTGCGCGTGCCCGGTGAGCGCCAGCCGGCCGGCGGGCGGGTAGTCTTTCTTTATCTCCTCGATCCTCCTCGCTACCTCCTGGCGGGCCTCCCGGACGGCCCGGGACGCCTCTTCCGGCAGGGGCCGCAGGCCGTCGGGCGCGGACGGCATGGTCCAGGTCTCGAAGCCGGCCCGGTTGTCCTCTAGAACCTTTCTCGCGTAGGGCGGCGGCAACCCCGCGAGATCCCCGAGGCGGTCGGTAAAACCTTCCAGGTAGCGGGTGAGGCTTGTGTCGGTGTCCGTGGGCCAGCAGGGGAAAAGGACGCCGAAAGCCGCTTCGAGCGCGTCGAGCAGCCAGGGTACGGCCTCGTGCCCGTCGAGGCACTCGCAAGCCTCGGAGATCATGGCGAGGTCCCGCTCCAGACCCCGAACCTCTCTATCGGGGACCGTGAGGACGGACCTCACCAGGCGCGGCTCGGCCACGCCCGTCCCGAACATGCCCTTCGGCACGACCTCGGCTTCCACCCGGACTTCCTCCCCGCCCAGCGCTTTCTCCGCGACGGGGAAGCTGCGGTGAAATACGTTCAGGCCGCCGCTCACCCCGTTCGAGAGCGTTACGAACCCCTCACCTCCTAGCCAGAGCTCGAGCTCGACCGCTTCGCCAGCCCATTCCTCAGGGATCGTGGCGCTGCCAGAGAACCACACCGGAACGCCCACCTCCGGCCAGCGGTCGCCGATCGAGATGCCGTACTCCTTCTCGGCCGTGGAAAACCGCCACCCCTCTACCGGCCGTTCGCGGGCGTTGCGCCAGAGCCTGAGCTCCTCTACCCGGCGCGTGAGGCGTTCGAGACGGCGACGGTCAGGGGTCTGCACGGCCCTCCTTATGAGGTTTGCGGAAATCCTGAAAATCACTCTACTTCATTTGCCGGACGAAAGCTCGCAAACAGTCCTCGTGTTAACCGGGCTGCGGGGGTCACGCCTCGGGGGCGAGGCAAGTATTCCTGAGCCGGAAAAACCGCAGCCTCACCAGGGGATTTGTATGCACGGCTGCTATCATTGGAAGATCTGGTAACAGAACCGGGTGGAGCAATGGAGCCGGAAGGACGCGCAAGGGAAAAGATTGATCGCCAGCTAGAGGAATGCGGCTGGCAGGTACAGAGTCGCGACGAGCTGAACATCTACGCTTCCAAAGGCGTCGCCGCGCGCGAGTTCGCCATGCCTGGTGTCGGGGAGGCGGACTACCTGCTCTACGCGGACGGCAAAGCTGCCGGGGTGGTCGAAGCCAAGCCCGAGGACTGGACGCTAAAAGGCGTAGAGCTACAGTCGGGCGGGTACATGGCGGCTCTGCCGGAACACGTGCCCGCGTACCGCCGGCCGCTGCCGTTCGGCTGCGAGACCACGAGCACGGTCACCCAGTTTACCAACGCCCTGGAACCCGAGGCCCGCAGCCGCGAGGTCTTCGCTTTCCACCGTCCCGAGGAGCTAGTCCGTCTGGCGCGCCAGAAGACACCGGTGCGGGAAGCCCTGAAGACGCTGCCGCCCTTTGAGACGGAGGGTCTGTGGCCGGCCCAGGTCGAGGCGATAGAGAACCTGGAGCGGTCGTTGGCGGAGGGCAGGCCGCGGTCCCTGATCCAGATGGCAACCGGCTCCGGCAAGACGTTCACCGCCGTCAGCGCCGCCTACCGGCTCATCAAGTTCGCGGACGCCAGACGGGTGTTGTTTCTGGTGGACTGCCGGAACCTCGGCACCCAGACGCTCACCGAGTTCCAGCAGTACGTGAGCCCCTACAACGGCTACTCTTTCACCGAGGAGTACAACGTCCAGCACCTCCGCTCCAACCGCATAGACGCGGCGAGCCGGGTCGTCATAACCACCGTCCAGCGCCTCTACTCCATGCTCAAGGGCGAGGAGGAGTTCGAGGAGGAGCGGGAAGAGGGCTCTATGTTCGAGGCCAGGGCGGGGCTGGAGAGCGGCCCGATGCCGGTCGCGTATAATCCGCGCATCCCCATAGAGACCTTCGACTTCATCGTCGTGGACGAGTGCCACCGCTCCATCTACAACCTCTAGCGGCAGGTGTTGGAGTATTTCGACGTGGCCCTGATCGGGCTGACCGCCACGCCCTCAAAGCAGACCATCGGCTTTTTCGGCGGAAACCTGGTCGTGGAGTACCCGCACCGGCGGGCGGTGACGGACGGGGTGAACGTCGAGGGCGAGGTCTACCGGATCAGGACCAGCATCACCTCAGGCGGCGCGACGCTCGAAGCGGAGCCGGGCTTCTACGTGCCCCGGCGCGATAGGCGCACCCGGGCCAGACGCTATGCCGAGCTGGACGACGACTTAACCTACACCGCGAACCAGCTAGATCGAGACGTGGTCGCCGAGCAGCAGATTCGGCTCGTCGTCAGGACATTTAGGGACAAGCTGTTTACGGAGATCTTCCCCGGCCGAAAGAACGTGCCCAAGACCCTCGTATTTGCCAAAAACGACGCCCACGCCGACGACATCACCCGCATCGTGCGCGAGGAGTTCGGCAAGGGCAACGAGTTCTGTCAGAAGATCACGTACCGCACCACGGGCAAGAAGCCCGACGAGCTGCTGCAAGAGTTCCGCACCGGCTTCTACCCCAGGATCGCCGTCTCCGTGGACATGATCGCCACCGGCACCGACGTTAAGCCGTTGGAGTGCCTGCTGTTCATGCGCAACGTGAAGAGCGCCAACTACCTGGAGCAGATGAAGGGCCGCGGCACCCGCGTGGTGGACAGAGCTTCCCTCAACGCCGTCACCCCGACACCCACGCCAAGCCCCACTTCGTGATCGTGGATGCCGTCGGCGTGCTGGAGGGCGACAAGACCGAGTCCCAGCCGCTCGAACGCCAGCGTTCCGTCCCGACGGAGAAGCTGCTCCAGACGGTGGCCGTTGGCGCCGCAAGCCCCGACCTGGCCTCCACCCTCGCCTCCCGCCTGAGCCGGCTGGACAAACGCATCATCCCCGCCCAGCGCGACGACCTCGCAGCCCTCTCCAGAGGTATGGACCTCAAAACCCTCTCCACCGCGCTCGCCGAAAGCACCGATCCCGACGCCCAGAGGGAGTATGCCGTCCGGCACCACGGCGTCACGCCTGAACAGCTTACGGAGGAGCAGCTAGAGGAAGCCGGGGAGGACATGATCCGGGAGGCCCTGCAGCCCCTGCACGACCCCGCCCTGCGCAACGCAATCCTGGACGCCGCCCGCTCCACCGAGCAGGTGCTGGACGAGGTTACACCCGACGCGCTCCTGGAGGCCGGCTTCGACGAGGCGGCAAAGGAGAAAGCACGCGCCCTGGTGGACGACTTCGAGCGGTTTATAGAGGAGAACAAGGAGGAGATCGAGGCGCTCCAGGTCCTCTACAGCCGACCCTACCGCGCCGGCCTGCGCTACCGCCAGGTAAAGGAGCTGGACGCCGCAATAAAGCGCCCACCGCTCGGTGGCCGGGAACTGCTGTGGGGAGCCTACGAGGCGCTGGAGACGGGCCGGGCCTACCGCAGCGGGGGCGGACGGCTGACCGACGTGATCTCGCTCGTAAGGCACGCCATAGACCCCGGCGAACCCCTCATACCCTTCGCCGCCACCGTCCACGAACGCTACGAGAAGTGGCTCGCCGAGCAGGAGGCGGCAGGGGCCAGCTTCACCCCCGAACAGAAGCGCTGGCTCGACGCCATAAAAGACCACATCGCCACCGCGCTCCGCATCGAGCAGGACGACTTCGAGTACGGCGAGCTGCAAAGGCTCGGCGGTTTGGGCAGGGTTTACCGGGTGTTCGGAGAAGACCTCACGAAGATAATGGACGACCTCAACGAGAGGCTGGCCGCGTGAGCGAGGGGAACGGGCTGCCGGAGGGTTGGGCTACCTCTCAGCTTGTCGATATCGCTGACGTCACTATGGGGCAGTCTCCGCCGTCCGCATCTTACAACGAGGAAGGCGAAGGTCTACCATTCTTCCAAGGCAAAGCAGAATTTACTGACCAGTTTCCCGAAGTGCGCAAGTGGTGCACAGCTCCGACAAGGATTGCAGAACCAGGTGATATTTTGCTATCTGTTCGTGCCCCTGTTGGACCAACAAATCTGGCACCTTCGCGCTCCTGTATCGGTCGCGGACTGGCTGCCATACACGCCCTCGATGAGATAGAGCCACGGTATGTTCTGTACGCTCTGCGGGCATTTGCATCCAACTTGTCGGACCTCGCTACCGGCACCACTTTTGGAGCCGTTAAGGGCGAAGTTGCGCCATCGTTCGAAATCCCCATAGCCCCGTCCAACGAACAACGCCGCATCGTGGCGGCCATCGAGCAGCAGTTCTCGCGGCTGGACGCAGGAGTGGCGGCGCTGGAGCGGGCGCGAAAGGAGCTGAAACGTTACCGGACCGCCGTGCTCAAGGCCGCCGTAGAGGGGCGGTTGACCGAAGCCTGGCGGGAGGAAAACCCGGACGTGGAGCTGGCTTCGGAGCTACGGGGGCGCATCCTGGAGGAGCGCCGCGAGCGGTGGCAGCGGGATCAGCTCGCCGCCTACGAGAAAAAAGGCAAGAAGCCGCCCAAGAACTGGCGCTCGAAGTACAAGGAACCTGCCGCACCGAACACAGAGGATCTGCCGGAGTTGCCGGAGGGATGGTGTTGGGTATCTGTCGAACAATTGACCACTCTCGTGCGAAACGGACTTTCCCAAAAGCCTGATCAAACGCCGCCAGGCTATCGAATTCTAAGAATCAGCGCGGTTCGTCCCATGAACGTGGATCTCACAGATGTACGCTTTCTCGATTAACCAGAAGAAAAAGCAAGCGGTTTTGTGTTGGAAGAAAATGACCTCTTGTTCACCCGATACAACGGCAGCATAGACTTGCTCGGTGTAGCTGGAAGGGTACGCGCTCATTCTTCGCCTACACTGCATCCTGACAAACTTATCCGGGTCAAAGCGGTGCTCGGTACAGTGAATCCTGCATACTTGGAGTTGTCTTCCAATGTAGGAGCTTCCAGAGAGCACATTAGGCGCAGAGCACGTACAACAGCCGGTCAGACAGGCG
>SIRX01000078.1 GCA_004563715.1 Actinomycetota bacterium
CCCCCTCTCCCCCTCCCGTCATGGCACCGCCTCCACCGAGAAGCGGCCTTCGTCCAGGTCCGAGATCCTGGTCAGCGACGTGAAGAAATATTTGCCGGTCAACGTCTCCTCCTTTCCCCGGCCGGCCGGACCTTCTAGTCCGGCGCGGCACCCTTCTCCGCGAGCGGCGGCTCCAGCAGCAGTAGCGTCAGCAAGGCGCACCGCTCGACCATTCGGTCCGTGTAGACGAACTCGTGGGCGGCGTGCGCCCCGTCGCCCACGGCTCCCAGGCCGTCGAGCGTGGCCGTAAACAGGCTCGTGGTGTTCCCGTCGGAGCCGCCGCCGGCCACGCCCTCCTGCAGCTCCAGGCCCAGCTCGACGCCCAGAGATCTGGCCCGCTCCCAGAGGCGGCGGTTGCGGGGCGTGCGTTCCAGCGGCGGACGGCCTACGCCACCACTAACGCGCAGCTTGACGCCCGGCGTAACGGGCTCCAGGTCCAGGATCTCCTTTTCCACCCGCTCTGCTTCTTCCTGGTTCAGCACCCGCACGTCCACCACGGCGCGGCTCTCCGGGGCGATGACGTTCGGGCTCAGGCCGCCGTCTATGGTCCCGACGTTCACGCTGGTCCCGGTCTCCGGGTTGTTCAGGGAGAAGAGGGCCTGTATAAGGTACGAGAGCTCCAGGATGGCGCTGGCGCCGCCGCCGGGGTCGAGGCCCGCGTGGGCCGCCGCGCCCTCCACCGCGATGGTGAAACGGCCCACGCCCTTGCGGGCCGTCTTGAGCCGGCCCGCAGGGCCTAGCGACGGCTCCAGCACGAAGGCCCGGTCCGCCAGGCAGGCCAGCCGGCGGATGTGGCGGCTGGACTCCCGGCTCCCCCGTTCCTCGTCCGAGTTTACGAACACCACCGGGGTTACGGCGGGCGGGAGGCCGAGTTCTCGCAGGGCACGCAGGGCGAAGACCATCTGGACGAGGCCGCCCTTCATGTCGTAGACGCCGGGGCCGCGGACCACGCCGTTCTCGCTCTTGACCGGCATCTCCTCCACCGTGCCAACCGGCCAGACCGTGTCGCAGTGGCCGAGCAGGAGTTGCACGGGAGAGTTCCGCCTCCGGCCGTGGGGCCGGGCGAGGAGGTGTCCGCCGCTCCGGTGGCCGGGAAGGTGCCGGACCGCGTAGCCCAGGTCTTCCAGGGCTCCGGAGAGCAGGTCCAGGACCGCTTTCTGGGAGGTGGGTACATCCGAGGGGGACTCGGCGAGCGCCAGGTCTTCCAGGAATCGGACCATCTCCGCGCGGTGTCTGCGGAGGAGGTTCATAACTTTTTGGGCCGGCTGTTCCACGTTCCCCGCCGCTACCGCATGAAGTTCGCCGGGAAGGGGAACGAGTAGCTCTCCGAGACCTGCGTGTAGCGCCCCGGGCTCAGGTAGGCCAGCAGGGGAGAGCCGTGGATCAGGTCCTGATCGTCCACCTCGGAGGCGCGCAGGTGGTCCTCCCGGGCGTGGGCGGCCACGATGCGGCCCACGATCAGGCTGTTCTCCCCGAAGTCGTCCACTACCCGGTCGAGGACGCACTCGAGAAAGAGGTAGGCGTCCTCGACAAAGAGGCCGTCCACTACGCTCGCCGGAAAGGTCGGGAGGGCCTCGACCAGCGGCTTGGAGCCGTCGCGTTCCCTGGGGGCGGCGGCCAGGCTCGTCAGCACCACCTGCGTGGGCCGCGGGTAGCTCACCGTGAACGCGCCCTCGCGGCGGGCGTTGGCGTAGGTAGCGTGGCGCGGCGTGCACACAAAGCCGAAGTAGTTCTCCCAGCCCATCGGGGTGGCCATGTGCTTCGGGGCGAGGTCGTAGCCCGACTCCGGCTCGCGGGTGCCGACGATGACCAGGGGGTTCACGGTGAAGACCCGGTCCCATACATAAAGGTCGTCACCGAACGTCACGAGCCCTTCCCGGTAGGTGTGTTCTCTCATCTCGCGAGACCTCCTTTCCAGGTTCATTATCCCCGGTGGGACGCCTGATACAAGCGTTTTGGGGCGTATTTGATCAATCTTGATCACGCAAATGACCCAGGCTGCTCATTGCGGAAGCCCCGCAGCCCAATAGAGTCAGCCTTAGACAGGTAACCCCCAAACTCGGGGGAGAAGGAGGTAGCGGTCATGGCGTTCGCGAGGTTCATGTCCGAGCCCGCGGGGCGGATCATCCGGGTGGTCGCCGGGCTCGTGCTCGTAGGGCTGGGGTTCCTGATCGGCGGGACTACAGGCGTGGTCGTCGGCCTGGTCGGGCTGGTGCCGATCGCGGCGGGGGCGTTCAACTTCTGCCTGGTCGGGCCGCTCGTCGGCGGCTACTTCTCCGGGCGCAAGAACCTGGAGAGTCGGCCGCCCCGGTCTACGGGCAGGCCCCGGCGGGCCTGAGCCCAGACGGATTCTGATGTCAGGAGAGCGGCCTTCCGGGCACGGCCCGCTCTCCGTTATCGAGAGGAGTAATGAATGACCACGTCGGCAAACGCGGAAGCATCCCAGATACCCGAGCCGAACATAACCCGCTTTCTGTTCGCCGACACCCGTACGGCGCCGTTCTGGCTGCTCGTCCGAGTGTACCTGGGCATACTGTGGCTGGTGGCCGGTTGGGGAAAGGTTGTGGAGGGAGGCTGGATCGGCGCCAACGCCGGAGCCGGGGTGCAGGGCTTCGCCCAGGGCGCATTGCAGCAAACCGGCGGCGAGCATCCACAGGTGACCGGCTGGTACGCCGGGTTCCTGGAGAACGTGGTCATCCCGAACGCCGGGCTCTTCGCCCACATGGTCGTCCTCGGGCAGCTCGCTATAGGGCTCGGCCTGATCTTCGGCCTCTTCACCGGTATCGCGGCGTTCTTCGGCGGCTTTATGAACGCGAGCTTCATCTTCGCCGGGAGCGCGGGGGCGAACCCGCTCATGTTCATCCTCGCCATCGCGATCATGATGGCCTGGCGGGTCGCCGGCTACTGGGGCCTCGACCGCTGGGCGCTGCCGATGCTCGGCGTCCCCGGACACGCGGGCACGGTGTTCCACCGGCGACGCCGGGAGGAGGGCCGGACACCGGCTTGATCGCTTTTGCTGAGACCCCTCTGAGCTGGTGAACGAAAGGAGCGTGTGGGCAATGATGAACGGAGCGACCGGCGGTGTGACCAACGGGGCCCGGGCGAACGTCGTCGTCCTCGGCGGCGGGTTTGGCGGTCTGGAGTCCGCCTTCTATCTGCGTTGGAAGTTGGGGGAGAGGGCGGACATTACGCTCGTCTCGGACCGGGATTACTTCCTGTACAAACCGAACACCATCTACATCCCGTTCGGCCTCGACCCGGACAGGCTCAAGATCAGCCTCAAGCGGCCGACACGCCGCAAGAACATAAAGTTCGTCAAGGACCGGGTCCGGGAGATAGACCCGGAGGCCAGGACGGTCGGCCTGGAGAACGGCCGCCTCTCTTACGACTACCTCATGGTAGCCACCGGGGCCGACATGCGCCCGGAGGAGGTGCCCGGCCTCCAGGAGCACGCCTACACCATCTGGACCCCGCAGGAGATGCTGGAGCTGCGGCTGGCCTTCTACCGGCTGCTGGAAGAGGCCCACGAGGGCGCGCGCCGTCGCGTGCTCTTCCTGGTGCCCCCGAACAACAAGTGCTCCGGCCCGCTCTACGAGATGGTCTTCATGCTGGATACGTGGCTGAAGCGCAAGAAGGTCCGGGAGAACGTAGACATTACCTGGTCCACCTATGAGGACACCTACATCCAGGCCTTCGGTCCCCGGCTGCACGGGACGGTTACGGGCGAGTTCGAACGGCGCGGCGTCACCGGATACAACCACTACGTCGTCGAGAAGGTCGCCGACGACGCCGTTGTCTACCAGAACGGCGCCAGCCTACCCTACGACTACCTGGTCACCTTCTCGCCGTACATCGCGCAGATGAGCTACCCAAAGCTCCCCGGCGACGAGCGAGGGTTTATCGAGACCGAGCTCGGAAGCCGGCAGGTGGTCGGGCAGCCCGACATCTACGCCGTCGGCGACGCGGGGAACTTCCCGGTCAAGCAGGCTTTCCTGTCCTTCCTGCAGGCCGCCGCCGCCGCCGAGCACCTGTCGGGGCGTATCCTGGGCACCGAGCCCGAGATGGTTTTCGAGCCTACGAGCATGTGCGTGATGGAGCAGTTCGACAAGGCGACCTTCGCCCAGGTCCCCCTGCGGCTTACGGGCGTGCCGGATAAGCCGGTCGAGGTCGAGCCCGCCGCGATGGACGCCTACAAGCTCGGCTCCTCGCCCGTGTGGCGGCTGGGGAAGAAGGCCCTGAGCTACTACCTGCCCTTCCGCTTCGCCCTGGGCAACCCGTTCCACGCCGGAGTCCCCTGGAAAGGCATGGAGGTTGGCCTGAAGGCCATGTCGGGTATCATGGCGAAGTAGAGGAGCGCAGGTAGAGGAGCAGGTGATCCAGCGAGAGAGGAGGCGTTGATGGGAGAGCAGTCCAGGTTGGAGAGGATCATCCATCGCATCGAGGACCACATTGAGGAGTGGCGCAAGGAGGACGCCGCCCGCAAGATGGAGGCTGAGGCGAACCGCGAGAAGCTGTGGGCCGAGGCCGCCGAGCGGGAGAAGATGCTGGTCGAGGCCATAAACGAGGAGCTGTCCCAGAAGGAGTCTCTGGAAGGGGTGACCAAACAGCAGCGGCTGGTCTTCGTGGTCCATACCGACGAGGTCAACGAGACGCTCCAGGACTTCGCCGGAAAGAAGGACCGTCTCGTGAAGGTGCTGCCGGGCCGGGGTACCCACGTGAGCGCCGCCGGCCTCAGCGGTTCCTGGCTGGTCTTCGAGGAAGAGGAGCCAGGATAGCCGTACCCGCCAGATACACAGCACCGGATCGAAACCGGGGTCGGGCTCTTTTGGAGCCCGACCCCGGTGCTTTTGCCCGGAGGCGCAAACCCGCCGGTGTCCCGGATGACGGGTGGCTGTAAACTGCGCTGGCATGAAGAACAGGGTGAGCGATAGGGTGGAGTTGCTGTTGCCCGGGCGGTTCGAGGATCCCACGACGGCCTACGGCTACCAGCGGACGGTCTTCGAGCAGGTGGCCTCCGGGGCGCGGCCGGCGACGGTCTCGATCACACCCTCTTCCCGGCACGTGGGCGTGACCCGCCGCGACACGTTCCGGCTTGGCTTCGACGAGGCCGTGCGAGCCTGTTACGGAGAGGGCTACCCGGTGCTGGTGCGCGGCTCCGGCGGGGGCGCGACCGCCGCCGACGGGGGGACGTTCGGCTTCTCCATAACCCGGCCCGCCGACGGCCGTGAGGCGGGGCGCGGCGTCCGGGACCGCTACGACGAGGCGGCGGCCCTGGTGCTCGGCGCCTTCGCGCGGCTGGGCGTAAGGACCGAGGTCGGTGAGGTCCGGGACGAGTTCTGCCCGGGCGACCACAGCATCCGGGTGGGCGGCTGGCGGGAGGGGATGAAGCTCGTCGGGATCGCCCAGCGCGTCACGCGCCGGGCCACGAGCGTCGGCGGCATCGTGCTGGTCCACGGCGAGGCGGCGCTCGCCCGCATACTGGAGAAGGTCTACGGCGCCATGAGCCTCCCCTTCCGGCCCGCGAGCGTCGGCAGCCTGCGCCGGGCCGGACTGGGGGCCGGGACCGAGGAGGTCGTCGAGGCGTTTGCGGCTGAGACGGAGTCGCGCTACGGGGCCGCGCGGATCCCGCTCGACGAACGCACCCTGGAGCTCGCCCGCCGCAGCGGCGGCCAGCACCTCGTGCCCCACGGATAGCCCGGAACTGCTAAGCAGCTTCCCACCGTTACCGGAGCTTGCGGACGGGGTATTATTCCAGGATGGGTGCTCTGTTACGGGTAAGGGCCGTGGCCGCCAAGGAGTTCTGGGTTTTGCTCCGGCAGCCGCAACTGCTGCTATTGCTCCTGGCGGGGCCGGTTTTGATCATGGTGGCCTTTGCCCTGAGCTTCGAGGTGGACCGGGCGAAGCCGCGCGCCGTGGTGGTCGTCGAGCCCGGTAGTGAGGGTGAGGAGCTTTTTGAGCGGTTCCAGGACCGCTTTACCGTCCGCACGCGGTTCCAGGGCACCGTGCAGAGCGTGGAGCAGGCCGATCAAATGTTACGCAACGACGAGACGGACGCCGCAATAATATTGCCCCCCGACCCCTCCGAGTCCGTACGCCGGGGCGAGCAGGCGGTGCTGGAAGTTCGCTACAGCAGCATAAACCCCATCTACGGCACCACGGTCCCCAACCGGGCCAACGGCCTCGTGCTGGACCTGAACCAGGCTTTAGTGCGGGAGGGCATAGCCCGGGAGCTGGAGGACGCCGGCACCGCCCGGGAGGCGATAGAGGATCTGGACCGCCAGCTCGCGCGGGTGAACGAGGCCGCCGAGTCGCTGGCGACTCCGGAGGCGCAGGCCGCCACCAGCGAGCTGGACTCCACGCTGGCCGAGCTCGAGCAGACGCTAGAGGTCCTGGCGCTGGTCGAGTCCGGGGAGGGCGAAGAGGACGTGGACCGGTCACTGGAGCAGACCCGGCAGGCCCGGGAGCAGCTCGCGGAGCTTCAGGAGGCCCAGGAGGGCGGAGCGCCGTCGGTGAAAGACCGCATCGGGCTCACCGAGCTGGAGCAGCAAGTGGGACTTCTGCAGGAGCAGGTCTCCGAGATACCCTTCGACGTGCCTCCGCGGGTGCTCGCCAACCCGTTCCGGCTCGACCTGGAGAACCTGGCCCCCTACGAGCCGGACGCCCTGGGCTTCTACACGCCGGCCACCCTCGCCCTGCTCATCCAGCACATCGCCCTCAGCCTGGCCTCGCTGGCCATCGTGCGCGAGCGGCTCTCCGGGGCCTACGAGCTCTTCGAGGTCTCGCCGCTGGGCCTCGGGGAGCTGTTGGTGGGCAAGTTCCTGACCTACGCGGGGCTCGTCTTCGGCGTGAACCTGGCGGTGGCCGCCGTCCTCGTCGGGACGCTGGAGGTCCAGGTCTTGGGTGGCTTTCTCAGGCTCGCGGTGGCGATGATGCTCCTGACCCTGGCCTCGCTCGCGGCGGGGTTCCTGCTCTCGACGCTCTCGCGCAGCCAGCTCCAGGCCATACAGATTGCCATGCTCATGTTTATAGCGAGCGGCTTTTTCGCCGGCTTCCTCTTCCCGCTGGACCAGCTCGGCCAGCCTGCCCGCAGCTTCGCCTATTTGCTGCCGGCGACCTACGGCATCCAGGCCCTCCAGGACGTCATGATCCGGGGCCAGTGGCCGGCCTGGACGGACTTTCTGGGCTTCGCCCTCATCTTCGCCATTTCCTTAGCCGTCGCCCGTCATCTCATGGGACGAAAGAAGGTCTGATGCCGGTTATACAGGTAAAGCGGCTGGTGCGGGACTTCGGGCCGGACCGGGTCCTCAAGGGCCTGGACCTCACCGTGGAGGAGGGGGAGATCTTCGGCCTCATCGGCCCCTCCGGCGCGGGCAAGAGCACCCTGATGCGGGTCCTGACCGGCTACCTGGAGCCCACCGAGGGCGAGGTGGCGGTCTTCGACCGCGCCCCGACGACCTTTGTATCCGCCGACCGGCGACGGATCGGCTTTATGCCCCAGAGCTTCGTGCTCTACGGGGGACTCTCCGTGCGCCAGAACCTGAACTTCGTCGCCGGGCTCTACGGCCTGAGCTTTCTCCGGCGCCGGCGGCGGGTGCGGGAGACGCTGGAGTTCGTGGAGCTCTGGGACGCCCGGCGCAAGACCGCCGCCAGGACCTCCGGCGGCATGCAGCGCCGGCTCCAGCTCGCCGCCGCCATCGTCCACGAGCCGGCCCTCATCTTCGTGGACGAGCCGACCGCGAACCTCGACCCGATCCTGCGCCGCAAGTTCTGGGACGAGTTCAAGCTCCTGCGCGACAACGGACACACGATCTTCGTTACCACCCAGTACGTGGGCGAGGCCGAGCTGTGCGACCGCGTCGGCCTCCTCTCTAATGGACGCATCATAGCCGCCGGGACCCCCGACGAGCTTCGCCGCCAGGCGTTCGACGGAGAGGTCATAGAGCTGACCCTGGCCGGAGACCCCGGCCACACCGGCACACAGCTCGAAGCCCTGGAGAACGTCGGCCACGTGGTCGAGGTTCGGGAGGAGAGGGACGGGGACGGCCCCGTCAGCCGCGCCCGACTCGTCGTGGACGACGCCGACGTCGTTCTGCCGAAGGTCTTCGAGACGCTCAACGGCGCCGACATCCGCTCCGCCGACGTCCTCAACCCCTCCTTCGACGAGGTGTTCTTCCGTCTCGTCCGCAACGAGTGAAGCAGTAAGTCAACGACATGAAGGAGCCTGGTGGAGAACTTACGAGAGAGGCTTGAGAGGGGAGAGGTCGTCCTGCTCGACGGGGCGACGGGGACGGAGCTGGAGAGGCGTGGGGTGCCGATGGACGGGGCAGCCTGGTGCGCGGCGGCGCTGGCTACGCACCCGGAGGTGGTGCGCGAGGTCCACGAGGACTACATCCGGGCCGGGGCCGAGGTGATCATCACCAACACCTTCCCGGCGGCGCGGCACGTGCTGGAGGAGGCCAGTCTGGGCGAGAGGTTCCGGGAGCTGAACGTGCGGGCGGTAGAGCTTGCGAGGGAGGCGCGGGAGAACGCGGCGGAGGAACCGGTGTACGTTGCGGGCTCCATCTCCACCTTCCCGGCGCGGCTCGACCACCGCTACGAACCGGACGAGGATGAGGCCCGGGCCAACTACGCCGAGCAGGCCGGGGTGCTGGTGGAGGCCGGTGTCGACCTGCTCGCGCTGGAGATGATGCGCGACCTGGACCAGACGCGGTACGCGGTGGAGGCTGCCGTCGCCACGGAGCTGCCGGTCTGGGTCGGCTTTAGCTGCCGGCGGCTGGAGGACGGCACGGTAGTGCTGTGGGACGGCCGGGACACGCTGGCCGCGGCGCTGGAGGCGCTGCCGGCGGGCGTCTCGCTGGTCTCCATCATGCACACGCTCACCGGGGACACGGTCCCGGCGCTGCGCGAGGTGCTCGGGCGGTGGGACGGACCTGTCGGCGCTTATCCGCACTCCGGGAAGTTCGTAATGCCCAACTGGCAGTTTACGGACATGATCTCCGCCGAAGACTTCGCCTCCGAGGCGCGGGAGTGGGTCGGCCTGGGAGCGCGGGTGGTCGGCGGGTGTTGCGGTATCGGCCCGGAGCACATCCGGCGGCTCAAGGAGCGGCTCCCGACGTACCTCGCAGACGCGAAGTAGCCGGGAGCCGGTTGTTCCTGCCGCGTTACTGCTGCGTGCCGGCGGCCTGCTCCAGGTCCTGGATTATGGCGCGCGCCTCCGCGTTGAAGCGCTCGATGCGGGGCAGGTTCTCCTGGACCGCGTTGCTGATGCGGCCAACGTCGCCGCTGTCGGCGGCCTCTATGATCTCCGTGTAGGCCGGTAGGGTTCTCTCGTAGGCCTCTATGAGTTGCTCGTTAATGGGCTCCAGGGACGGTGGCGAGTCTATCTGCCGCAGTTCGTCGAGGCCGTCGCGCAGATCGTCGCGGGTGCTCTCCAGCCGGTCCAACGGCAGGTCGAGCGTCAGGCTGCCGTTCTCGATCCTTACATCCGGTTGCGCCAGGCTCGATACGTCCTGCACGGAGTCCTCCACGATGGGCTGGACCTGATCCAGGTACTCCTGGGCGTCCGACCGGCTCACGGTGACCTCCGGGACGGTGGTCTCCGGCGTGTCCTGGCTCTCGATGACAAAGCCGCCCACCGACACCTGTTCGTCGCCGGCCTCCATCACGGTGCCCTCGGTGGTTTCAGCGGTTGTTTCGGGGACGGTCTCGGCGGTTGTTTCGCCGTTTGTAGCTTCCGCGGTGGTCTCTTCCATAGTAGTCCCGCCAGCGCCCGCCTCCCCGGTCGTCTCCGCAGCGGCCGGCGTTTCCTCGGCTTCCTGGGGCTGCTCTTCGGCGCAGGCGGCCAGGGCCAGGATGAGTAACAGCGCCAGCAGGGTTGGAATAACTCTCTTGTACATGATCTCCTCTCCCAAAACAAACTCGCCGGATGTACTCTCTTAGCGGATGCTGCCTGTATTCTAGCGGGTCTTCGGCCCGGGCGGTGGACCACGACGTCCGGCGCCCGCGGATGAACCGGCGAGCCGGTTGTGGCTTAGAATAACGGCACGCGGGCCTTTTGGAGGGCGCCAGGAGCGATGGAGCTAGAGAAGAAAGCCAGCAGGGTAGAGGGGCGCAGAGGCCGCACGAAGCCGCCGGCCCGTACGCCGACCCCGATCTCCCTGCCGCCCCGTCTGGCGGCCGTCCTTGCGATAGTCGGGGTTCTGGTCCTGGTCTTTATCCTTTACGCCGCGCCGTTGATCCCGGTCGTGGCGTTTGGCGGGGTGGCCCTCGCCATCGTCCTCTCCTACCCCGTGCGGGCGCTCTCGCGCTTAATGCCGCGGGGCCTGGCGATACTGGTGACCTTCCTCGCCCTTGTCGGGTTGATGGCGCTGGCCCTCGTCGTGCTCATACCGATCCTTATAGAGCAGTTGAGCCGCCTCGTCGCCTTTACGCCCGCGATAGCTATGACCGCCGACCAGTTGTTGAACGACACCCTGCAGTGGCTGGACCAGCGGGACTTGCTCGGGGGAGCCCGGCCAGAGGAGTTCGTGGGCGGTGTCGTGGAGGATATCTTCGCCCGGTTGCGGGAGCTTACCGAAAACCTGCTGAGCAGCCTCGTCGGCATCATCTCCGGCGCGTTCAGCTTCGGGGTGATGCTCTTCGGTATTTTCTTCGTGGCGATCTACCTGCTGGTAGACGTGCGGAAGGTGAAGGCGGTCTACTTGAGCCTGGCCCCCCACCGCTACCGACACGACGCCCGGGAGCTCTGGGACGCCTTCGGGGTCTCTCTCTCTCGCTACCTCGGCGGGCTGGTGTTCGTCGTCGTGATACAGGGCTTTATCGCGGGGCTGGCGCTCTACCTGCTGGGCGTTCAGTACGCGCTCCTGCTCGGCGTCTGGGTCTCGGTGACGGCCATAATCCCCTACATCGGCGCTTTCCTGGGCGGGATACCAGCGGTGATACTGGCCGCCGTGCTGTACCAGCCGGCGGTGATACTGCCCGGCCTCCTGCCGGAGGGCGGGTTGTCGAAGGCGATCGTGGTGGTGGTCGTCTACACCGCGATCCAGCAACTCGAAGGCAACGTCCTCACCCCCCGCATCCAGGGCTACGCGC